>JAHDEO010000025.1:4628-30289 GCA_020628725.1 Saprospiraceae bacterium | reverse complement strand
ACCAATTTTATCCCCAATTCTTATGAAATCCTTACCACTTGGTGCGTTCAATTCGAGTACCTCTGCCACACCATTTAGCCGTACATCGGGGTCATAAGTGCCTTCGACACTAGGAATAATTTCAAAGGGGTCGTGAGACACTTCAAAACCGAGAGCAAAGTGTCCACAATCTTCTTCTCCTCCCTGCCAAGCTACACTTTCAAATTCAAGAACTTGTTTATCTCCGTCATATAAATCTCCATGCTTCACACATGAAGATTGTGTACACCAAGGAAATACCCCGATAATATTATCGGCATCTGTTATTATATTTTCAAACCCTATACAGCCAGTAGTCTCTACATCTGTGCATTCATCGTTCATTCCTATAACTCGTTCACTATTGCCCAAAGAAGAATTTGACATAGCGGATTTAAAAACACTCCTCCAAAAAGGCTCATATTCTAAAGTAGCCTCTACCTCTCCCAGCGACAAATCTGTGTTTTCTAACAAAGACGCCCTGATTTCATTCAGATTGAAGGTCATAGTTGTATCATAGTAGGTATAAGTCACCATACTATCCGCTTGTGCCTGTACATTCACCTGCCACATTAGCATGATGAATAATGACATCATTTGTACGAAATGATACTTTGATATATGTGTTCGTATTTTCATTTTTATTATTATTGAGATGACAGACCGTGTTACTGTCAGATGTCAGAACATTTCATTGTCAGACTGCGATTTTGTATTTTTTTTATTCACAAAAAAGGAGATAGAAAATTCATTATTGAACATTATTTTACGTTGTATCAATAAAAAGCAGCATAATAACGTTTACAAAAAATTCATTTTCAATTTATTATATAAAACTATTTCAATAACTCGTTTTCTATCTCTACAGATTGTGAGTTGATATTACTCACTACTCTTAATTACTGTATTTCACCTCCGCTACTACATGGGACAATGACTTTTTCGATTTCTACTGTTTCATTCGCACTTACTTTGATGCTTCGTCTTCCGGTATGGGATTGTGTGTCTACAATATCACCATCAGCAACACTTTCTTTGAAGCTAAAGTGGTCATCAGTACAAGTACCACAGCCATAATCTTCAAAATTATCATAGCCCATTTCCTTGTATCGGGAATTGGAAGCTACCGCAGTGGGTAAAGTGTGGTTGTATTTGTAATCGGCAGCAGAGTAGCGTCCGAGGGCGTCTTTATTTTCAAGCTCAAGACCGTAGGGACTGATAAGCGTGACTTCGGATGCGAAAGTCCAGTCTCCGTCATCTATTGTCCACTCACCACCGCCGTTGGGGTTCCAGAAGGGGTCGAAGCCGTCGAAAGTGCCGTCTATGCGAATGTTGGTACTAGCGAGGTCATCAGGTTGATTTCTATCTGTCAAGTATGCGTGAGAGCGTACAGGTCGATAGCTACCTTTTTTGCCGTTGACATAGGGATTGGTGGAGGTCAAATCTTCGCTACAGAGGCAGAAATCTCCCCATTCGTCTTTGAACTCTACTGCTCCGGCGTTGATGACATCGTTGAAGTTTAAAGTACCGCTTGCAATCGGATTGCTTAACGTAGTGATGCTACCTACCGGAGTGGATTGTTGGTTGCGACGCCCGGAGCGAATGACTTTTACAACTTCATCATTTGAAATAAATTCTTCTCCATTTCTTGTTACCAGCGTGACTCCATTTGATTCGACTTCTCTGACCCATACTTTTGCAAAAGAGGTCGTTGGTGGGTCTGATACAAAGCTCTCATATGGGATTAATAGTTCATCGCCCGGCACAAGGTATTCATCTAAATTAGATTCATCCAGAGCAACTAAAGCATCTATGTTTCGATAAGCCTGTCCCATATCATCATATGCCCAATGTGCAGGATAGGAAAAAGCAAATACAGGGTCTTCAAAGTCATTTTCGGTACGAGTAAGTAGTACTTCGCCCGTTTCGCTGTCCCACGCAAGATTTTCGGTGGTGACATGTGAGCCTAGGTCTTCTGCAACTGTTTTTTCGAGAATACCATAGCGAGTGATGACCTTTGTATTGGCAATAGAACGGAAGCGCGTGTCTTCAATATTCGCACTGACCCAAACAGATGGTAATGGAAGCACCGGTGGAATAAAAGGAATCGGTGAAACATCCCCATTAAATTCTAAGCCTACTGTAGACATGAAGTTTTTACTTTGACGTTCATCAATAATCATATCAATATCTACGCCTGCGCGTGCGGTTTCCGTTTTACCATCTTTACCAATAACTGTAATATTGTTGTCGAGTGTACTGCCATCTTGTTTGTAAAAATATTTGACACTCGAAATCGGGTCTTCCTGCCCTTCAGCGTATACACGTTGTGCTTTGGGTTTGCCGTGCATATCATTTAGCTCGATGGCATAGCTCTGGCTACATGTTTGGTAATCTACGTATGCTGTGCCGAGTAGTCTGCCGAGATTTGCAACGGGCAGTTTTTTGGATTTGAGTAATGGGGCTTTAACTTTTACGGGGAAGTCTTTTGCGGTATAAAATTCGTGAACGATATGTCCTGTGGCTGTCCGTGTCACTCCTTCGTGCTCAAGATTTTTCACAGTGACCTGACTGTATCCAACAGAAGGAGACGGGAAAAACATTTCGCCGTAAGGCATTTCCTGATAATAGGCATTATCGGGGGCAAACATGTGGTCGTCCGTATAGGCATTGGGTTGACGCAATGGATTTTCTTCATTGCCGATGAATGGTTCGTAGACAGCTACTCCGCTACTGATTTCCGTACCTACAGAGATGGAGCTTGTAGCATCTTGTGAAATCATATTATAGCTGTAGGTTTGTCCATACTCAAAATTTTTGGTGGGATCGTCTACACTCATTTTTCCCCATTGGTCGTTGATGGTAATTTTACTAACTCTAAGACCACCGCCTAGTTTTTTATAATTGGGGGTTTGTAGGCGAACAAATGATTTTTCAATATCTACATGTCTACCTACATTTCTTGTTCTTAATGCTTTATTGACTCCCATCAATAAGCTTTTAGCATCTTGTAAAAATCCAACAAGTCCATTGAGTTTATCATCTGCTGAGGCATTATCCGGCAGATTTTTATCCATTGTAAAGTTGGGAAGATTGATACGCATAAACTGTATAGCAGTCTTGGCGATGGGATGAATTTCATCACTATTTTGTCTGTCTTTGAGGGTGGTCGGTTCGAGTCTTATCCAACCTTTTCCATCTGCCCAGCCTGTTTCTAAGACATTCGCATATCCCGGAATATATTCGTATCTGCCACCCCCCGTGATGTCAATTAGAAATTTGTAGAATAATTCTTTGATTTCGTCTTTGCCTTCACCGATGTAGCGTTTTTTGAACTCCGCGATTTTCTGCTCAGGTGTTGCACTAGGGTCTATGAAGTTATCCATTGGTGCATTAAAATGCATGTAGAGGTAGTTATCTTCTTTTTCATATAAATATGAATCGACACCTTCCATATAATTAGGAGAATCAGAAAAACCTAAAACCTGAAACATGCGTGTAGCTCGCTTATTTTGTACGTATGCGTAGTCGTCTGCTTCGAGTTCTACATTTATCAACCCGCCGGAAGGTAGTTGGATAGTTGTGAGATTCCATGCTGCTGCGTGGAGGTCGGTAACTGTTTTATCTTCATCAGGGGCGGGAAGCGGAGGAGCATCTTGATTGACGTATGGTGCATCAGTATTTGGTAAATCTCCATCATTGGGTTTGTAATTCCCCCAACGGTCGTTGCCTCTGAATTCGTAATTCGGATTTAATTCGGGTTGCATGGCGATACCATTGGGACCGGCACCCGAATAGTGAAATTCGTAAGGACTGAGCTGTCCCTTTTTAGAATCTTCGTAGGTGAAATAGATTTTTTTGAGAGTGAGTTTGCCATCTTGATTGTCTATTTCGCTACCACCGTTAGCTTCTAATTCTAATCCGGTTGGGTCTACTCCATTATTAGAAGGAATACCTTGGCATAACGAATAGTCATAGATAAAATGCACTGTTTTTAGTGGTACTGCATTTCCCTTGTTTTCTTCTCTGTCGCAGCGTGTATATAGTTTTATTTTGTCGAGTTTTTCGAGCGTTTTTGTTCCTTGTCCGCCATTTTTACCTGCTACCTCGTAAGCGTCTTTTCTGTTTGAATAATGAAATTCGGCAATATAATTTTTCGTTTCTATGGTTTCGAGCATTTTGATTTCTTTAGTACCATAGATATAGTTGCCTTTATCATCAGCTAATCTTGCTTTGTGTCCTTCACTCAAATTTGCCGTATTCGCCGGATAAGGGTTTCTCCATTTATAAGGTGCACCTTCACTGTGTAAGGTTCGGTAATTGAATTTGGTGTAAGTTCCCAAATCATCCGGTGTAGCTCCATCTCCCTTTAAATCAACATAATCAGGTGAGACTATAGTAGTCAGTAGGTAAGCCGTTGCGTAAGGTGGCAGTTCGGTACTGCTGAAAAAGTGGTCTGTACCTTTTTTATTACCCGGTGTGTTATCAGGGGGATTTATTGTCGCATTATACACGACTGTTCCTGTTGCCACATCCGGTGTATAATCTTCGTCATACACATTGAAACTGACTTCTTTTTGGCTTATATTATAAGTTTGGTTGCCGTAGATGTATCTTGCTCCATCAGGGCGGTCAACAAGGACTTCCGAGATGTGATGTTTCTTTCTGACATAAGGAAAATTGGTATCTATTCTGTCTTTCAATTCGGTGGCAGGTAGTGTTTCACCTGTCTCCTTGTCTACTACATAAGAAAGTAGTTGTCTATCCAAAGCTCCAAATTGTGCCAGCTCCGCAGGAAGCAATGTCATGGTTTGGTTCCTTTTGTCTCTTCCTTCTCTTATATTATCATCAATACCATTTATGATTGCTTCGGCATCAGCATCATCTGACACTCTTTTCCAATAGTTATCTTTAGTTTTTCCTAATTTTGTAATATCTACACGTACAGGATCGAAACCTTGAATTTTATCGAAATAATCTTGATTAAAAGTGGTAAACTCGCCTGCGGCTTTCATATAAAAGGGTTCGTAAAGTGCAGGATCATCACTATCTGATCGATTGTTGAAACTGAGTTTGTCTTTGGTTTCATTATTACCATTAGACCATTTTCCTGAACTTGAGAATCCATAACCTACGTTTAAGTTGGCTCCTCCTTTAAATACCGCACCTGCGGCAAGGTCACCGCCAAATCCACCACTTCCGGTATTGCTTCTCACCTTCGGGTCATACACCGTAGCAAAATCGCGGTGAGGGCGGAACATACCGCCTACACCTTGCCCCGATACGGTATAGACATCATAGGTCATTTGTGTCATGGGAAGCGCAGGAGTGTTTTTTGTAAATGCGCCGTCTTTTTCGCGGTTAAAATCGTGCATGGCATCAGGGTTATCTTTTCCTTCATCAGCATATAAGAAACCGTATGCCGATCTTACCTCGTCAGGACGTCTGAGTGATTGACTATTAAAGTAACCGTCAACTTTAAACTTGCCTGTTACCCATGCTAATTCAAATCCTGATGCTATATTGGCTGCTACAGAGGCAGTTCGCATGGAGTGTCCGATTTGGGGAATATAGGTGTTGACACCAACCGGAATCGTATTACTACTTCTAATACCAATACCGTTATTTTTTTTTGCACTATTATCTATTGTTCTTGCATAACTCCTATCTATACTTATAGAACGCAGACCTGCTCTTGAGTTGTAGCTTGCTCCCAAACTCAAACTTGTTCTTGTAATTTTAGTTTCTTCTCCTACTTTTTTCTGACCTTCAGTCTGCATCCCTATAGGCACTTCCAGTCCGATTCCCTGCTGTGAATTAGCAGAAAGCCCCAAACCGAATGTGTAAGTAGGTTTATTTTTAGCTGCGAGGGCAAATGAGGGTTTCATTTTCGCCTCAACACCTAATCCTGAATAATTATTATGAAAAATTCCGAAACCAAAAGACAAGTCAGTCGATAATGAGTAAGGATTGTTCTCGTCACTATCACCGCTTGATGGTGTTGGAGTAGATGCTGCTTGTGCCTGTGCTGCCTGTGCCGCTTCTACCTTATCTTTTCCAATGACTTCCGGTGTTATTGTAAGATTTGCGCCTACAGTAATGTTGGGTTTAAGATTCGTTTCCGTAGTAATTTTATCACTCCCATTAAAATCATCAGGAATCCCACGCATACTACGAGTGACTGCGCCACCAGCATTGAGTGTCCAGCCCAAGCCGACATTGCTCGCTTGCTGCTCCATACCAATACCCGAACTATAACTAATATTAATCGGATACCCACCGACATCCATCAAAGGAATATTATAGCTGAAATCACCTGTAAAGGGGTCAACCATATCCGACACGCCCACCGGAGTGAAAGTGGTAAATTCCGGTTGCGAAGGTCCGCCCGTAATCGCGTGGGCTTCAGGCGGTACGACGAGTGGAAATACTATTTGGAAAATCATCAGCATGGCGATGCTTTTCACCCAGCGGCTATTTCTGATTCTTGTTATCATCACTTGATTGTTTTATTGCTTAATTATCAGAATTTTACGATTATAAACTATCCATCCGTGCGGATAGACAAGCATTTGTCTTATCAATGTTATAATGTGAGAAATACACCTAATCCAATGACATTTTTGTACTCTTCATTGGTATTGAGCATATATGATACTCGTGTACCAAACGACCCTTTTTTGAGACCGAAGCGTAATCCACCATTAAATACGAAACCTCTTGCATCGTTATAACTTGAACCAAAGGAGTCTTCTGCTCCAATCTTACTGATTCCGTAACCTGCTCCCAAGAATCCCCCGAAGGAAGATTCTGCATCGGGGTGAGCAGCATGTCCGAAGTTGAGTTCTGTTACGATAGGTACATCCAGTGCCAATCCACCGGATCCTTCACTCTGGTCAATTGCTAACCAGCCGGCAATATGTGTTCCTATTGAAAGGGTTATCTCATCGCCCAGTTCCATAAAATTCAAGCGTGGAGAGTACACTATTCCGGGTGATGCTGCCTCACCTGCGACGTATATGGCTCCTCCTACCGAATGGGAAAATGATACTTGTCCGTAAGCTATTTGGGTTAGTATAAGTAGTGCAACTAAGAGTATGTTTTTTAAAATTTTCATAATGTTGTTGTTTTGATTTATTTGTGTTAGATATTGTTAGTTAAATAGTTTTGAGTTGGGGAATCCGTTGAATGTCCTCTGCTTTGATGGTCATTTTTATCCATTCAAGTCCGAGTTTGTCAGCGCGATAGAGGAATGTTCTATCTTTGTTATTGTCTTCGTTTTTATCAAAAGCGAGTACGCAATTATCATATGGTAGTATACCGTTTGCACCCTCGAAATGGAACATTCTACACTGTAGGGTATCCGTGCCTTCTAACAGAAAGAGGTCTTTTTGCATACCTGATGTGAGGTAGCGATTTTTGTCTTCAAAGTCTATTTTTTCATTCGACAGTGCAGGGTTGCCTGAAAGGGTGGAGAGTTTGAAATTGAAGTATTGCAAACCCTCCATTTTTTCTTTTTCCCTTTTCAGAACATTGGTTTGTAGTTTGGGAGTACGCTCCTGCAAGGCTACCATATATTCTATGGGTTTGTATTGGAGCGAAAAGATGTAATCCTCCACAATTTGCGTTTGACGCAAACCGTTCTCTTGATTCTCTACCCATTTGGCGTAGGTGGCAGGTTGTACTTTGTCTTGACAACTTGCTAGTAGCCATATTATCATTAAGAATGATAGTGGGTAGAGTAGTTTTTGATATATATTTTGTATGTTCATTTTTAATAATTTATTCCACAAGCACAATCACCATTTGCATCTATGTAAATTGTCTCATTTTCAGTGTCCAGATTATCATCATCACAGGGCTCTCCTATAACATAGCGAATGCCATCAATCACGCAACACTCGTGTAGTACTACATACTCGGTTGCTACTGTCATCTGGCATCCATCAGCATCAGTTATCGTAAATGTATAAATGCCATTTCGAGTTGGTGTGGCATCTGATATGTTCACATCCGCTAAACTTGATGTAAAGCCATTAGGTCCTGTCCAACTGTATGAATATGGTGGAGTTCCACCACCTGCATTCGATCGTAATAGTATAGCTGGACGAAGGCAATCATTATTAGGAATAGCTGTCGGATTCGCATAAAGCGTACTACAATCCGTACAAATACAAGTCTCAGCTTCAACTTGCTCACAAACAGTTATTTCTTCCCCACAATTCCCCGTTACAGTAAGACAGATTTCGTATGTACCGCTATGTGTAAATCCATAGTTTATCAAAGGCATATCAGCGAAATCTTCCATTATTTCCCCATCTATTGACCACTCGTAGGTGTTAAGTGGAGTATCACTTACAGCTTCAAGTTCCACAGTACATCCATCTACATTATGATGGATAACTACACCATATTCGGGTGCTGTGTAGAGCGTAATTTCACCGACTGCTTGACATTCATCCTGAAAACCCATCACAGTATAAGTCGTTGTATCAGAAGGAGTAACTGTGGGATTAGAGATAGTAGAATTGCTCAATCCTCCGTCAGCAGGTGACCACATGTAGTTGATTGCTCCCCCAGCGGTCAATTGTACTTCCTGTCCGGGACAAATGTTATACTGTTGGTCTGCCTCAATGGAAATAGCAAGATTTCCGGCTACAGTAATGGTAATATCTCTAGTAATTTCACAGCCATTATCATCGGTGACAGTGGCGGTATAAGTTGTTGTTTCGGTCACATGAGCAACTGGATTAGGGCAATCCATACAACTTAGATTTCCTGTGGTCGTCCATACGTATTCCGTACCGCCTCCGATGTTAAGCTGTATATCCGTACCACCACAAGTCACTTGATTGGGTGGGAAAGTAACATCTCCGTCTGAGACATATACCGTCACCTCATCCTGCGAACCACGACCGCCGCAACCGCCGATATAGAGTGTGTAAGTGGTGGTTTCGGATGGATTAGCCGTAGGATTCGAAATGGTGTTGTTATTCAATCCTATTGGTGGATCCCAATAGTAAGTGAGCCCATTCTCAGGTGTTGTACCAATTTGTACACTTTCTCCGGGGCAAAGGGTTTGGTCGAAACCTGCATCTGCAATGCAGTCTACTTGTGAGGCACAAGACGGTGTGGTGTAGTTTTGCGGTGGGTTGTTGTTGATGAATGTAATGGGGGATGAGGTTTCGGGTGTACCTGAGTTTTGGATGTATAAAATTGAACTTGCAAGATTATATATGGCATTTGTTTCGGGTAGAAATTGTGATTCGTTGACATCTAAGCGAGTAATCATCGATATATGACTACCGTTTACTGCTTGATTATTCTCAAATTTGCATAGTTCCACTTTTATTATCGAAGCTGAATGAATGGCTCCTCCTGTGCCGATCGGCCCTTCGGCTATATTGGAATCAAAAACAGTATTGTAACAATTTAAACCTTCGGCATTTCTAGCCTGAATACCGCCTCCCTGACCTGATGCTCCTTCGTTGCCAATTGCTATATTATTAGAAATACACGAATTATTGATGTTGAGATTACCCATATTAGGCATATTGATTCCTCCACCGAGTAACTTTCCTATATTATTGGATATGGTAGAATTATCAATATAAACATTATGTTTTCCCGAAATCTGCATACCGCCTCCCGACCTGTCACTTCTTATATTATTTGTAATAAGCGAATTGATAATATTTACGTTTGCAGTTCCATTATTAAATTCATATATATCTATACCGCCTCCCTCCACGCCGTTTGTCAGCGATTGGTTGTAGGATATTGATGAATTTAAAATATCAACGGAACAAGCACCACGTATAAGCAAGGAAGATAAGGAGAAACCGTTATTACTTGCAGCAGCATTTTCGATAATATGAACATCGTCGAATACCACACATTCTGCGCCTTTTACGGATATTGCTTTGCCATCTAATCCCGTAGAATTTGCATCTAAATCAAGATAATTGTATTCTCTTACTGTGAACCCTTCCAATAGAATACCATTCGTGTAGATTCGCATAAAAAGATTTCCGGTAGAAAGATTATCGCCCTCTATATCATTATCCGTATAATTATTATCAAAAATAGTATTATAAGCACCTGCTCCTTTGATAATCAGGTTGTTGATGGGATTATTAATTTCTACAAAGGTATCATCGTAAGTTCCTGTATCAATATAAATGATGTCACCACCTGTCAGGGTTTGAGTTTGCATGACGTGTTTTAGGGTCGCAAATGGCTTGGAGATTGTACCATTGCCTGTTGAGTTCGAACCGGGGGCTGTGGTATAAATATCACCAACTTGTGAAGCATCATTGACATAATAAGTGGCTCCGGATCCTCCTTCTGAGCAGTCCTCAATATATCCGCGAAAGACAGAACCTTCGAGGGCTTTGAATCCGGGTTTTAGGGTGACTTGATGCCCTGCTTTTTGTCTTACAATATCCTGAACGGCTACGATACCGTCAGATTCAAGTGCTTGTCCGGCTTGGTAAAGATTGGGAGCAATAGTAGCTCCGGGCGTATTGTTATTACCGACATACACGTTGTCGAGGCACTCCAAATCGGGACTTTCGCCGCTGACTCCTCCCGTAGTATGGTCGTCTACACAGGCTTCGATTTCAGCAGAAAAATCAGCTCCTACTTCCGTCGAAAATCCAATATCCAACCGCACATAGTTACTCTTATAATCTACTGTAGATGTGCCATCCACCGTACCATCCGAATGGAGTATAATTTCGGAAGAATAGATATCTGAGGGGACAGTAGCACTAGGCGTATTGTCGTTGCCGATGTAGATGGCGTCCTGACAATCAGGTTGAGCACATGGAACGGATGGCATAACCGGAGGGTTATCAAATTGTGTTTGACCTGCCATGTCTACACTCACTGATAGCAGCACCGTCAGCAGCCATAATCTTCCGATATGTGTTCTAAGTATTTTCATCATACTTGGTTTAAAAGATGTTATCGAAATAGGTGTATGTTTACTGTACAATGACCATTTGCTTGGTATCGATGACTTTGCCATCTACTATCAATGAGTAATTATATGTCCCGGCAGGTATGGTACCCGCTTCTATCTGAATATTGCCTTCTCCTGTGCCTCGAATAGATTCATTTTGCATCAACCTGCCGTTTGAATCATAGATTTTTACTTCTGCTTTTTTAGTATCGGCAGGTACATAATACTCTATTAAAGTTCTGGCGGAGAAGGGATTCGGTGTGTTTTGTTTTAAGGAGGCTGTTCTACCTTTGAGTTCTAAACTCTGACGACTGCTGCCTGTTCGTGAGTTGCCGTTTTCTACCATATCGCGTAGTTCGGCTATTTCTTGTTGGAGTTCTTCAATGATGGTTTGTTGTTCTTTGACGGCGTTGATGAGTAAATATTTGATTGCACTTTCCTCTATTCCTAAGTAATTTTCAGATTTTTTGACCTTGCCTTGTTCGTCTTCCTCTTCATAAGTAAATTCATCAACAAGATAGGGAGCAGCCTGCTGTAGATTTTGGGCAAAAAGTCCGATATGTTCATCTGTACTTTCAATGCCTGCCTTACCATTATATTGGTAACGAATCGGATTTAGTTGCATGACTACATTCAACCCATCTTCTAGCAGGTTGATGTTTTTTTTCAGACGTTTATCCGAAGCATTAATCAGCGAACCGTTATAAGTGACTGAACCATTTACATGTAGTGTTGTCGCAGGGTTATTTGCCCCAATACCAACTCTTTTATTATTTCTTATCCTCATTACAACTGTTCCTTGTGTTAATGCTCTGTTAAGTATATTGGTTTTACTATTGATTCTAAAATCAAATACTGTGTTATTAGCAAAGGAAATTCCCGGAAAAGTTCCTGCTCCTATAATCATAGGGTTTCTGTCAGGTCTGTCATATAAAGTAGTAGCAGAAGCTCCTGATTTCTTAACTATGTTACCTTCTGTCTTTGAATGACCTGTAACTTCCAATTTTTCCGAAGGAGTCTCAGTTCCTATCCCCACATCACCGTCAGGTGGAGTCACATGCACCTGTGCAGTCACCAGCACCGAACTACACATCAATAAAAAAATATAAAATACTGTTTTCATAATATTTATTTTTCTGTTTAAAAATGATTTACATATTTAGATTTGGGTATAAATCGCCTGTTAAGCAAAAACTTTCGTTTTGCCATTCTGATAAGAAGCAGACATATATCTGCCATTAGTATGGAGGCTTGCACCTCGTACTTTCCTGAAATATCGACTAACTAAAGTCAATCAATACAATCGTTCTAATTCATCTTAAAGGAGGAAAAGACCGCCTTAGTATGAGATTAAGAGAACCTTTGTTTGGAGTTGTATTTTGGTTACGATTGCAAGGTCGGCACATTCCATCAGAGTTCATAGGAAGAGTTTGGTGCATTTTTACAAAGTTTAATTTTTTAAATATTTAACAAGCAATTACAACCACCTATTTCTCGAAATTAAATTTCAAAGAGGAAGTTTTTTTTGAATTAAAATTTTTCAAAAGCATGTATTTTTTAACACATTAAATTAATTTATCACACATTAAATTACAAATTATATTTGAAAAACGATGTATTTTTTCACTAAAAAAGTACTTAAAAAATTGTTTTTCACTAAAAAAACATGCATCGCCAAACATAAAAAAACCGGAAGCCAAACGACTTCCGGTTTCTTCACTTTCGTATTTATCAGTAATAAAAATTACTCAAAATTCATCTATGGTGCCAATTTGGTGAATGGCTTGACCTTCGTAGTGCCGAGATGGTCAATAGTTCTGACAAAGTACATACCACCAGACAAATCATAAACCTCTAAGTCAATGGTGTTCACACCTGTGAATACTTGTTGCTCGATGCTGCGGAGCGTTTGTCCATTCGCGTTGAATATTTCAACTTGGATTTGCTCGTCTTCATCTGCTGTATATTCGAGGGTGAGGCGTCCCATTGTCGGTACAGGATATAGCTTGATGTCATGTCCTAATGCTGACTCCTCAACCATAAGGCTCGTTACGCTTGGCGTATCGCCTTGATGGATAACCATTGGGTCACAATCCAATTGCCCACCTACATCGTAGTTGATACGTCCGAATCTGACACTGTATTCCGTTGCACCTGCGTTTTGGTCATTCGTATCGCGGAATTCTACCGTCCAATTCGCAAGGCTGCCTGTCGTAGAAGCACTTGGGATGGAGATAGTTGTGTTGTATAATTGTCCCGGATAAGGATTCGCCCCTGAACCGTTGCAAGTTGTAAATGGTGCGCCTGTATAGACCACACTACCCGCAGGGTCAGTGACTCGAATTTCAATGTCGCTTTCACAAGAAGCATTCTCTACACGGAAGAAGAGTAGCAACTCGATATTCGACAATGCCGCATTAGCAGGAGTAGCCGGGTCTGTGAAGAGGTAAACGCCATTGTCAGCGAAACTCTCTGTATCTGCACCACCTATCAATAGGTCGCTATCACTTATCAACTCTACTGCATCCGAAGCAATGAAGCCCGGATTGACGGTGATGGTTTGTGTACAAGTTGCGGTGTTGCCACCTACGTCTGTTACGGTCCAGGTGACAGTCGTTGTGCCTGCCGGATAAGTACCGGAAGCATCGGCTGTACCTGTGTAATCATTGGCAATAGTAGCCGATGTACAATCGGTAAAGTCTGTACCAAATTGCGGAACAGGAATACTCACTGCTGCTTCACATTCGCCTGCTGCTGCATCAACCGTAATATCTGCCGGACAGTTGACAATCACAGGGTCGGCACATCCGCCCATACCCGGAGTCGTCACCGTAGCATCGTAAATCAAACGTCCGAATCTTACGGTGTATTCTACTCCACCCGGATTCTGGTCGTTGGTATCTCTAAATTCTACTTCCCAATTATCGAGTGCGCCAGTGGTCATGCCTGCACCACCCGATAGCGGAATTGTAATATTATATAATTGTCCCGGATAAGGATTCGCGCCCGAACCGTTACAAGTCGTAAACAAGGTTGTTGTCGTAACTACATTACCCGCAGGGTCATTCACACGAATTTCAATATCACTTTCACAAGAAGCATATTCTACGCGGAAGAATAATTGAAGTGTGATGTTGGATAATACTGCATTTGCAGGTGTACCCGGATCGTTGAAGGTGTAGAACGTATTGCTGTTGTAACTTTCCATATCGTTGAATCCAATGAATAAATCACCGTCATCAATCAATGTAATCGTTTCAGTCGTTGTTTCACCGCTTGTACCTACGCATTCCTCGACACATACATCGAAGCTACATGTTGCACTAGTTCCTACAATCGTATAAGTCACAGTTGTACAACCTACCGGGAATTCTTCACCCGGATTGTGTGTACTGGTCAATGTACCGCCTGAAACAGTCGGAATTGTCCATGTAGCGACTGCACCACAGTTGCCCGGAGTCGTTGTTAATGTAATGTCATTCGGACAAGACGTAAATTCACCTGTATCATCATTACAACCATTTTCGAGTACTGTAATGGTTTGTTCGCAAGTAACGATATTGCCATCAGTATCAAGAACAGTCCAAGTCAATACGGTGGTACCCGCAGGATAAATTGCCGAAGCATTGGAAGTACCTGTAAAGTCGTTGGTCATGGTCGCACCTGCACAGTCGAGGTAATCCACACCAAATACGGGAACAGGAACAGTGATATTTGCTTCGCAATTTGCATTTGCATTTACAGTAACATCAGCAGGACAATTCACGATTGCAGGTAATCCGCAACCTTCGCCGCCCGGAGTTGTCACCGTAGCATCGTAAATCAATCGTCCGAATCTGACGGAGTACTCATTCGCACCTGCGTTTTGGTCGTTGGTATCTCTGAATTCTAAGACCCAATTCGCTGTGCTGCCCGTAGTCGCACCACCTGAAATCGGAATAGTCGTACTATACAATTGTCCCGCAGGATGTGTACCCGAACCATTGCAAGTGGTAAACAGCGTACCAGTATACACGACATTACCCGCAGGGTCGGTCAATCTGATTTCAATATCACTTTCGCAAGAAGCACCTTCTACACGGAAGAATAATTGTAAGGTAGCATTGGAAAGCACTGCATTCGCCGCCGTACCCGGATCGGTGAATAGATATGTTCCATTACTCGCAAAACTTTCTGCATCTCCCGCACCAATAAATAAGTCGCTATCAGAAATCAGCGTAATGGTTTCGGTAGTTGAGCTACCCGGTGTACCCGCACCACTACATTCATCTACACAAACCTCGAAACTGCATGTTGCCGTATTACCTGCATTATCCGCAGCATTATAAGTCACGGTTGTACAGCCAATCGGGAAGCTATCGCCTGAATTGTGGCTTCTTCCTGTCATGGTCGCGCCGCAATTGTCGGTGAGTGTTGGTGTTGCCCAAGTGACTGTGGCATCACATTGACCCGGCGCTGTGCTTACAGTAACGTTTGCAGGACAAGTTAATGTCGGTGCAACATCGTCCGTTACAGTAATCGTTTGTTCACAAGTGACTGCATTACCATCAGTGTCAACAACTGTCCAAGTAACTACTGTAGTACCCATTGGGTATGTACCCGAAGCATCGGCTGTGCCTGTAAAGTCGTTGGTCATGGTCGCACCTGCACAGTCAAGGTAATCCGTACCAAATACCGGAACAGGAATACTGACCGTCGCACCACAATTCGCCGTAGCTGATGTCGTAACATCCGCAGGACAATTTGCAATTAACGGAATACCGCATCCTTCGCCGCCGCCTATTGTAGTCGTGACTGTGGCATCGTAAATCAAGCGTCCGAATCTAACGGTGTATTCCGTAGCATTCGCATTTTGGTCATCTGTATCTCTAAATTCTACTATCCAATCATCCAAACTACCGGTCGTCATTGCAACGCCATCCGGTAATGAAATAGTTGTGGTGTATAGATCACCCGGATATGGATTTGCACCTGAACCATTACAAGTATTGAATAATGTTGTTGTCGTAACTACATTACCCGCAGGATCATTCACACGAATTTCAATATCACTTTCGCAAGAAGCATATTCTACACGGAAGAATAATTGAAGCGTCGCATTCGTAATAACTGCACCTGCCGGAGTTCCCGGATCGTTGAAGGTGTAAGTTGTATTAGATGCAAAGCTTTCATTACCTACAATTCCGATAAACAAGTCACCATCATCAATCAAAGTAATCGTTTCGGTAGTTGATGTTGTAACAGGCTCACTTGCGTTACCGGCACACTCATCCACACAAACTTCAAAGCTACATTCAGTTGTATTGCCCAAATCATCCGCAGCCGTATAATTCACTGTGGTACACCCAAGTGGGAATATATCACCCGGAACATGCGAGTTGCTTGAAAGGGCAGCGTTTCCACAAGCATTCAAGGCAACCGGCTCACTCCAAGTCACTGCCGCAAAGCATTGACCGGGTTGTGCCGTTACGGTAATATCCGAAGGACATACGATTGACAATCCGGCTAATTCTTCAACCGTTACGTCGAAGCTGCAAGTCGCTATATTGCCACCATCGTCAATTACAGTGTATGTTACAGTAGTTGTACCTGTCGGGAAGGCATCACCTGAATTGTGTGTACTACTTACACTTGCTATACCACAATTGTCAGAAATATTAGGCTCTGACCAAGTTACTATACCATCGCAATTACCTGATGAAGTCGTCACGGTAATATTCGGCGGACAAGTAATCGAAGGCGCAATATCATCTGTAATGGTAATGGTTTGTTCGCAAGAAACGGTATTGCCTCCTGCATCCATTACTGTCCAAGTCACTACAGTTGTACCAACCGGATAGAAACCGGAACCGCTTGCTGTACCTGTGTAGCTATTCGTAATTGTTGCATCCGTACAGTCTGTATAATCCACACCAAATATAGGTGTAGGAATCCTGAGATTTTTACCACATATATTGGTTGCTGTAGTTGTAATGTCTTCAGGACAATTCACAATCACCGGATCGGCACAGCCGCCCGGTATCGGTACAGAAATCGTGTAATCATAAGTAATTCGTCCGAATCTGACAGAATACTCTACTGCTCCTGTATTTTGGTCATTCGTATCTCTAAATTCCAAGACCCAGTTAGTTGGATTGCCTGTTGTATTGGCACTTGGTATGGAGATATTTGTATTGTATAAATCGCCCGCAGGGTGTGTACCCGAACCATTACAAGTGGTAAATGGCGCACCTGTAAATACTACCGCACCGGTTGGGTCGGTCAATCTCAATTCAATATCACTTTCACAAGAAGCATTTTCTACGCGGAAAAATAATTCAAGATTGATATTGGATAATGTGGCACTTGCAGGAGTTGACGGGTCGAGGAATGTATAAACACCATTCGCCGCGAAACTCTGCTGGTCTGTACCGCCTACGAAAACATCTTGGTCAGAAATCAAGGCAGGTGCGCTCTCTGTGATGTCGTTGAATCCGGCAGCACATTCTTCCACACAAACATCAAAGCTACACGTAGCCGCACCGCCACCACCTAACACGGTGTAAGTCACTGTCGTACAACCAACAGGGAAGCTATCACCTGAGTTGTGTGTACTGATAATGCTGTTGACTTCTGTACAATTGTCAGAAGCATCCGGCTCATTCCAAGCCACGATAGCCTCACAGCTACCCGGCACAGTTGTTACAGTAATATCATCAGGACAAACTACGACCAAAGTAGTATTGTCAATCACTGTGATATTTTGCTCACAGGTGGCTACATTGCCGTCGTCGTCTGTTACTGTCCAAGTCACCACAGTTGTACCAACCGGATAGAAAGCAGTAGCGTCGTTGGTGCCATTCATGCTGTTGATGATAGTCGCACCTGTACAATCGTTGTAATCTACGCCAAATTGCGGTACGGGAACACCAACAGTTGCACCACAAATATTGTCTTGGCTAACTGCACTTACGGTAATATCCGCAGGACAAGTCAATGTAGGTCCGGCAGTATCTTCTACGCATACATCAAAACTACAATTAACAGTATTATTATTAATATCGCTAACGGTGTAGGTAACAGTAGTACATCCAATCGGGAAAATATCACCCGGATTGTGCGTACTTGTGGTGGTCAATGCGCCGGCACAATTACCCGTAGCAGCAGGTACTGCCCAGCTTACTGCTGTTTCACAATTTGCTGTGGCAACATTAATATCGCTTGGACAATTAATCGCTAATATCGAATTGTCTTCTACCGTAATAGTGAAAATACATAAATCAGAATTTCCATTGGCATCATCAATCGTATAAATAACAGTTGTCATACCAATTGGGAATGCTTGTCCCGGTTGGTGAGAAGCTCCTGAAATCACTGCACCCGGACAGTTATCCGAAGGCACCGGAATAGCCCAATCTACAAATGCTGTACATGTTCCCGGATCGGTAGAAATCAGAATATTCGTCGGGCAATCAAAAGTAGGTGCTTCATTATCTTCCACACAAACTTCAAAACTGCACGTTTCGATAACTTGAAGCGTACCGTTAATTGGTTGTGTCACATAATATTCAACCGTAGTACAGCCCAATGGGAATACATCTCCCGGTGCGTGGCTGCTCGATAAATTCGTTTCATCACAATTATCAATGTATAACGGCGCATCCCAGAATACGGTAGCCGTACATTCTCCGCCATCTGTATCCACTGTCATATCAGCAGGACATTGAAGTAGTACAGGATTATTATCAATTACCGTAATAAAGAAACTGCATTGTGCGACTGCACCCGTAGCATCTTCTATCGTATAAATCACCTTCGTAGTACCCACAGGGAAGAAATCACCCGGATTGTGAGAGGCAGTAATAATTGACGCACCCGGACAATTATCCTGCGGAACAGGTGGTGTCCAAGTAACGACTGCACCACATTCTCCTACATCATTTGTAACACTAATATCTGCGGGACAAGTGATTGTCGGGTCTTCATCATCGGTAATAGTCACCGTAAAGCTACAAGTCACGATATTACCCGAAGCATCTTGAATGGTGTATGTCACCATCGTCGTACCCAATGGGAAGCTATCGCCTGAATCGTGCGTACCACTTACGACCACAACGCCCGGACAGTTATCCATTGGTTCAGGTACAGGTGGCGTCCATTCTACGATGGCACTACACATTCCCGGCTCGGCAGTCATCAAAATATCAGACGGACATGCTACTACTGAAGGTGGTTCATTATCCTCAACAGTTACGTTGAAACTGCACAATGCCTGATTTCCTGCACCATCAACTGCGCTGTAAATTACGCTCGTTGTACCAAGCGGGAAAGTATCACCCGGATTGAAATTACTGGTTACGGTAATTCCTACTCCGAGACAATCTCCCATAACAGGTTCGGGTGCTGTCCACATCACCACTGCCTCGCAAGTACCCGGCATGGTAGATACCGTAATATCTGCCGGACAAGTCAATGGCGGTGCTTCGTCATCATTCACAGTAACTACGAAACTACATATCGTAATTCTGCCATTGGCATCCGTTGCGGTGTAAGTCACCGTTGTTGTACCTACGGAGAATACATCGCCCGGATTGTGAGTACTGGTAACAGTTACACCGCCCGGACAGTTATCCGATACGACGGGAACCGTCCATGAAACCGTTGCCTCACAAGTACCGGCATCTGCTGATACCTCAATATCAGTCGGACAAGTCATCGCAGGTGCTTCATCGTCCACCACTGTCACGTCGAATGAGCAAGTCGTTGAGTTACCTGCATCGTCTGTTGCTGTGTAAACTACAGTCGTTACACCAATTGGGAAGCTCGTACCCGGTTTGTGGGTTACGGCTGTCGTAATATCTGTATCACAATTATCCGTCGGGATAGGCTGTATCCAAGTCAATACGGCTTCGCATTGACCGGGCGCAGTTGTGATAAGAATGTCACCCGGACAGAAAATCTCAGGTGCTTCATTATCTTCTACTGTTATATCAAATGAACAAGTCGTTTCATTTCCTGCAAAATCAGCTACCGTATAAGTCACGGTCGTTGTTCCGACAGGGAATGCATCGCCTGAATTGTGCGTGGATTTGATGCAAGCACCAGGGCAGTTGTCATCAAATACAGGTTCCGCCCAAGTCACTACTGCACTGCAAAGACCATCTTCGGCAGTAACGCCCGTAATATCCGCCGGACAAGTAATCGTAGGGAATTCTTCATCCGTAACAATCACCACAAATTTGCAAACTGCTGTATTGCCGGATGGATCGGTAGCCGTATAGGTTACAGCCGTAGCTCCCACAGGGAATATCGTACCCGGCGGGAAACTTGTGGTTACAGTAACATCACAATTATCAGTTGCTACGGGTGGTGCCCATGTAGCAGTAGCTCCACAAATACCGGGTTCGGTAGTGAGTTCTACATTATTTCCAATACCGTTAATGCAGTTGAATACAGGTGCTTCGTCGTCCGTTACTGTGATGTTGAAATCACATGTGGTGACATTGCCTGCGGCATCTGTTACGGTATATGTTACGGTTGTTGTACCAACAGGGAAGGCATCGCCGGGAGCATGGCTACCCGCGATGGTTACACCCGGACAGTTATCCGCCGGAGTTGGTACTGTCCAAGAAACCGGAGCTTCACATTGACCGATAGGCGCACTGACCATAATGTCTGTCGGGCAGGTCACCGTTGGTAATTCAGTATCTTCCACGATGACATCAATCGCGCAAGTTGCTGTATTTCCTGCATCATCGGTAGCGGTGTATGTTACCGTTGTAGTACCGACAGGGAATACATTTGCCGAAGGAATATCATTAGTCACTGCTACATTCACACAATTATCGGTAGCCGCCGCAGGCGGGTCAATCACTACAGTTGCCGTACATTGTCCTGCATCGTTGACAACAACAATCGGAGACGCCGGACAGTCAATGACCGGAGCTTCACAATCTTCTACTGTTACCACAAATTTGCAAACAGCTACATTGCCCGCCGCATCAATTACTGTGATACTTACGGCAGTATTACCAAGTTGGAAAATATCGCCGGATTGGTGATTGGTAATGACCTGCAAGCCGGGACAATCATCCATTGGCATTGGGTCGGGCCAAGTAACTACTGCTTCACATACGCCCGGATCTGCACATACAGTTATGTTTGACGGACATGTAATCGTAGGCGGATTGTCTTCTTCAAGATAAATAAATGTTTGTTCGCAAGTAGAAATATTACCACACGCATCTGTTACTGTAATCGTTCTCACAACCGTCAGGTTGCTACCCGGACAGTAATCCGCAGGTAGTGGCGGATTGTCATGTGAAACGGTGACACCATCGTTACAATTATCTGTTGCAGAGGCTATGATTGCCATTGTGTCAACAGGTGGAAGCGGTGTATCAGGAGCAAGATTAAATTGATCCGGAGGGCATGTGAATGAAGGACCTTCTGTATCTATATCAAACACAAATAACTGGTCGCACTGCCCTACATTACCACATTTATCAATCGCAATAAATGTACGAGTAACAACGAATGCAGGATTGCCATCGGCATCCACACCATTCGCATCCGCAGCGCAGAAACTGAATGTAGAAGGGTCTACATCATCCAAACCTTCTATGAGAATACTTTCAGGAGGCAAGCAATTATCTTCTGCAATTACTAAGCGTGTATCAATTGCAGGAATCGCATCACCGCATTGTAAACCAACTACATCCAATGGACAAACCGTGATGGTTGGTGCTTCATTATCCGGCTCATACATAAATTGTTGTTGGCAAATAGCCTCATTACCACAATTATCAATCGCGGTATAAGTACGGGTCACGATAATAGGCGAACCGTCGCAGGAAATAGTGGTAGCCGGATTGATGTCGTCTTGTGCAATGATGAGAATGTCATCATCTGCCGTGCAATTATCCGTAGCCTCTACGATGCTAACATCAACCGGAGGCAATGGGTCGCCACATTGCAACATGACTTGTGCCGCATCAGGGCATACGGTAATCGTGGGCGGCGTTACATCCGCTTCATATACAAATGTTTGTGTACGTATTGTTTCATTACCACACAAATCAGTCACGACATATGTTCTGGTGATGACACGCGGGTCGTCTTCACAGTAAGAAGTCGGCACAGGAAAATCATCTGAAATATCAACGACCAAATCCGATTGTAAGGTACAGTCATTGGCATCGGCATATTCTACCAAAGCCAAACTCTCTGCAAATGTCGGAAGCAGTTCGCCGCAAGTAAGGGTATCACCTTCTGGCACTTTCACTACCGGAGGCAAGCTATCAATTGCATAAGAGAATGTTTGTATACAATCTGAGAAATTACCACATTCATCAGTTGCTCTATATGTACGAGTGATGACACGCGGACTGCCCGGACAAGATAATGTTCCCGGATCGTCGTCGCCTATCCATTCGATATTGACCGTACCACAGCCGTCATCAGCCAACACTAAGCTGACATCAGGTAACGGTACTCTGAATGAACAAGCCAAATCTTCCTGACTCAGCGGACATGCCAAAATTGTAGGTGGTGTATCATCAAGCACAATAATTGTTTGTGTATGCGTACCTACATTGCCACAATTGTCGGTAGCTGTCCATGTACGGGTGATAGTTCTGCCACCTTCTGCGGGACAGATGCCGCCGTTATCGTCTGTTTCATTGAAGAAAACTGTTATCGGGGCATCACAATTGTCAGTAGCCGTTACGATTTCCGCAGGCGGAATCGCATCGTTGCAACTGAGCTGTACATCCGGTGGTGTAGCACTCAACATAGGTGCTTCCGTATCCGGTGCAATGGTGATGGTTTGGATGTGTTCAGTCACATTTCCACAATCATCCGTTACCGTCCATGTACGTGTGATAACTCTTGCCATCGGACATACACCGTTGTTATCATTTTCATTGAAAACAACATTCACAATATCCGTACAATTATCAGTAGCCGTAAGCGTTTCTGCCGGAGGAATGGCATCTCCACAAACCAAATCAACACTTGCCGGAACCGCACTCAATACAGGTCCTTCCATATCCGGCTCAAAGGTGATGGTTTGTGTGTGTACGGCTTCATTGCCACAAGCATCTGTTGCCGTCCATGTACGAATAATTATTCTCGTATCAGGACAAACTTCGTTATTATCATTTTCATTAAAAACAACATTAATCGGGTCGGTGCAATTATCGGTCACAGTCAACACTTCCGCAAGCGGAATATCATCTACACAGGTCAAGACCATATCCATCGGTAAGGCACTAAATACAGGTAATTCTGTATCAGGTTCAATGGTGATGGTTTGAACGTGTTGTGCTTCATTGCCACAGGCATCCGTAGCCGTCCATGTACGGGTGATAATCGTAGCCGCAGGACATACCCCCATGTCACTGACTTCTGTGAAAACTACATTAATCGGATTAGTGCAATTATCGGTAGCCGTAATGGCATCTGACGGAGGAAGTGCATCTGAGCAGGCGAGCGTAATGTCCGCAGGCGTTGCACTAAATACAGGCAATTCTGTATCTCCTTCAATGGTAATGGTTTGAATGTGTTGTGCTTCATTGCCACAAGCATCGGTAGCCGTCCATGTACGGGTAAGAATCGTAGCGGCAGGACATAAGCCGTTGTCGCTGACTTCGGTGAAGACCACATTAATCGGGTCGGTACAATTATCGGTAGCCGTAATAACATCTGCCGGAGGAATGGCATCTGCACAAGTCAATACCAAATCGACAGGCATTGCACTCAATATTGGCATTTCCAAATCCGGCTCAATCGTAATCGTTTGGATGTGTTCAGCAATGTTGCCACAAGCATCGGTAGCCGTCCATGTACGGGTAAGCATCGTAGCGGCAGGACATAAGCCGTTGTCGCTGACTTCGGTGAAGACCACATTAATCGGATTAGTACAATTATCTGTAGCCGTAATGACATCTGCCGGAGGAATAGCATCTGCACATGTAAGTACCAAATCAGCGGGTGCTGCGCTCAATACAGGCGCATCTACATCCGGCTCTATGGTAATCGTTTGAATATGTTCAGCGACATTACCACAATCATCCGTAGCAGAATATGTACGGGTAATAACCGTTGCAGCAGGGCATACGCCACCATCGCTGACTTCATTTACCACTACAATAACATCAGCATCACAAATATCCGTTGCCGTTAGTGTTTCTGCCGGAGGAATGGCATCCGCACAAGTCAACACAATATCTGCCGGCATTCCGCTTAATACGGGTGCATCCAGATCCGGTAGAATGGTGATGGTTTGGATGTGTTCGGTGACATTGCCACAAGCATCCGTAGCTCTCCATGTACGTACGATAGTTCTGTCATCAAGACATTCTATTGCATCATCATCATTATTAAAAATAAATTCAACGATAGTTGAGCAATCATCTTCAACCGTTACCACAGGTGCTTCGGGGATAGCATCCGCACAAGTGAGTACGACATCAGCAGGCATTTCACTCAAAACGGGAGGCACTACGTCAGGCTCAATAGTAATGGTTTGTGTATGTATTGCTTCGTTGCCACAAGCATCGGTAGCTGTCCATGTACGGGTAATAATTGTAGCCGCAGGACATACGCCCATGTCGTTCACTTCTTCAAATACTACATCTATAGGCGTAGTGCAATTATCTGTTGCTGTAATTACTTCAGGGTCGGGTATCGGGTCACTACATCCCAATACAATATCTACAGGCATTGCACTCAATACAGGCAATTCCGTATCCGGAGCAACAGTAATAATCTGTGTGTGGGAAGTTTCATTGCCACAAGCATCGGTAGCTGTCCATGTGCGTTCAATCACACGGTCAAGGGGGCAGTCGCCCATCGCCGTTTCTACAAAAACTACCTCAACCGGATCTGTACAGTTATCGGTAGCGGTAATCATTGTAGGGTCGGGTACCGGATCTCCACATCCCAATGCCAAATCAGCAGGCATATCACTCAGAACAGGTGCTTCCGTATCAGGCGCAATAGTGATGACTTGCGTATGAGAAGTTTCATTGCCACAAACATCGGTAGCTGTCCATGTGCGTTCAATCACACGGTCAAGCGGACAATCACCCATTTCTGTTTCTACAAAAATAATATCAACCGGATCTGTACAATCATCCGTAGCGGTAATAACGGGAACTACGGGAGTCGGATCGCCACATCCCAAAGTGACATCTGCGGGCATTTCGCTCAATACAGGCGGCGTCACGTCCGGTGCAATGGTAATCACTTGAGTATGGTCAATCATATTACCGCACTCGTCCTCTGCCATCCATGTACGGGTAATGGTTCTTCCATCAGGACAAGTCAAAGCATCATCCACTTCATCAAATATTACAGTAATAACACTACAATCATCCATAGCGGTCAATATTGCCGCAGGTGGAATGGCATCCGCACAAGTCAAAGCTTCATCCGCAGGAAGGGCTTCCACAAAGGCAGGCGGTGTCACATCAGGGGCAATGGTAATCACTTGGGTGTGGTCAACCATATTGCCACAAGCATCCATTGCTGTCCATGTACGGGTAATGGTTCTTGCATCAGGACAAGTCAAGGCATCATCTACTTCATTAAATACCACATTTACAGGGTCAGTACAATCATCCGTAGCGGTCAGTATTGCCGCAGGTGGAATGGCATCCGCACAAGTCAAAGCTTCATCCGCAGGAAGGGCTTC
>JAHDEO010000025.1:0-4528 GCA_020628725.1 Saprospiraceae bacterium | reverse complement strand
TGTCACATCAGGCGCAATGGTAATCACTTGGGTGTGGTCAACCATATTGCCACAATCGTCCATCGCTACCCATGTACGTGTAATGGTTCTGGTATCTGGACAAGTCAAGGCGTCGTCCACTTCATTAAATACTACATTTACAGGATCGGTACAATCATCCGTAGCAGTCAATATTGCCGCAGGTGGAATCGCATCCGCACAAGTCAAAGCTTCATCCGCAGGAAGGGCTTCCACAAAGACGGGTAGTGTCACATCCGGTGCAATGGTAATCACCTGAATATGTTCTATTGCATTACCACAATCATCAGCAGCCGTCCATGTACGCGTAATGGTTCTGGTATCTGGACAAGTTAAGGCATCATCTACTTCTACAAATTCTACCATCACAGGGTCAGTACAATCATCTGTAGCAGTCAATACTGCCGCAGGCGGAATCGCATCCGCACAAGTCAAGGCTTCATCCACAGGAAGGACTTCTACAAAAACAGGCGGTGTGTCGTCCGGTGCAACAGTAATCGTCTGCATATGTTCTACCGAATTACCACACTCATCAGTAGCCGTCCATGTACGCGTAATGACACGCGCAGCGGGGCATACGCCCATGTCGTCTGTTTCTACTAATGAAACTACAATTGGGTCAGTACAATCATCAATAGCGGTCAATACTGCCGCAGGCGGAATCGCATCCGCACAAGTCAGGGCTTCATCCGCAGGAAGAGCCTCTACAAATGTAGGAGCAGTTACATCCGGTGCAATAGTAATCGTTTGTACATGTACAGTTGTATTATTGCAGGCATCTGCTGCCGTCCATGTACGGGTAATGACTGTCGGGTCAGGACATGCTCCGGCAATTGTTTCCTCAAACCCCACCGAAGCCATCGCATCACAATTATCGGTAGCTGTCAAAGTAGCTGCCACCGAAATATCATCCGAACATATCAAACTTAAATCAACAGGTAAAGCTTCAACGAATGTTGGAGCTTCTGCATCCGGTAAGACATTGAATGTCAACGTTTCTTCTGCCGTATTTCCGCAGGCATCTTCTGCCGTCCAGCGATAGGTCACTGCATATCCGGCACATACATCTACCGCAAAGGGGTCAACACTTGGTACTACCGCAATGGGGTCGGTACAGTCGTCTGTGGCGGTCAAAGTTTCTTGAGTCGGCAAAGGATCGCTACAAGCAATATCCGCTATTGCCGCAGGAGCAGCATCAAATACGGGTAACACATCATCTCCCACAATCGTATACGTATATACACAGGTCAATGCTGTCAAGCCCTCATCTCCATTCAAAATACCATCCGGCGGGTCAATACCATCTGCATCTCCAATATCATCAAAAACCGTAATCGTACGAGAAAAAGAACCACTCGTACAAGCATCGGGTGAGCCATTATCTACACTTTCTACTACAATATTACCACAAGCCACCCCGCTAAAAACCACGCTGTAAGGAGCAGCCTCTAGGCTTGCCTGGTCAGTAGGTGGTGCAGGAAGCGTAGCAATATTTGTACAGTCATAAGTTCCTAAATCAAGGGTTGCCGGACAGTTTGCTGCTAATCCGCAAGACAAGGGGTCATTCGGGTCATTGGCGCAGCCACCGCATACTGTGGTATTTGCATTTGAATTGGCACAGACGAATATCGTCATTTCCAATACCAGCCATTCACCGGTCACCGGATCAGTATCTGTCGGAAATATCAACTGTAAATCCAAACCTGAGCCTGAAACTCCAAAGTCTGTACATATCAGATCACCGGTTTCCGGGTCGGTGTATTGCATATATACGGCGTCCAGTTCTCCTTGACAACCTTGTCCTTGCCCCAAATCACCTCCAATAGAGAGTGTATTAGAGGTAGATGTACGCTGAAATATAAAAGCCATGCAATTCAGCGGGTCTGCACTACCGTCGGTGCAATCACCGTCCAGAAAATCACCGCCCAAGTCTTCCGTTCCGGCTGAACAATCGGGCAAGACCGTAGTGTCATCCACGTCGATGATATTCACCCTACCTGCAGTACAGGTACTAATGTCAGGGCATTGAGCCACCGCTTGATTAAAACACAGCAAGCCACAACAGACTGCCAGTAAGTAAATAGGCGGAGACTTCCACGCAAAGATTGTTCTCCAGTTCGTTAAGTTAACCTTTTTCATAGTTTTGGTTTATGTTAAAGATATTTTACACTGATTGTTAACATTTTAAGTGTAAAATTTTATTTTGATACAGCAATGAAGTACCTGAAATGCAAAATCTCAGATAAATTTTCGATATAGCAGCAAGGAAACACACACTGTGTATAGCGTGTTGGATAGATAGATGTGAGTGTCAGTTCGTATTAAAGTCAGATCAAATATTCTGAATGCTTCATGGTCTTCATTTTTTTATATCGTTTGTAAAATGGTTTTTTCACAATCCTATTCATTTGCAAAAACAAATGTTATTTGATTGTGTAAATTTATTCGCAGCAGTTATGGATGTGAGTTTCAGAAATTGACGGATGAATGATCAGATGTGTTTCTGAGTTAAATTGTCAATTTATTTCAAAAGGCAAAGTAAAAATTAAGTATATATTTTAAGTTAGTAATAAAACGCAGTTTTGTTTTGCTCCGATATTCTACCTAAATATCTCCTGCAAAACTAATAACAAATAGTTGTTTTTAAAAATTTATGAAAAATTTTTATACATAATATTGTTTTAAAAAAAATGTCTTTTCAATCAAGGTTATCATTAAAAATTGTTAAAATAACATTTCTTTTTTTGTAACAAGTGTACTTTATTTATTATCAAAATATTTAAAACATATTTTTTTACGATTACAAAAAATAAATATTGATACAATCCATTAAATTATCTTATCAACTGTATGAGAAAAAAAATCACATTCCCTGTAGAAAAAGACATTTTACCCCTCTCTATATTCCCACCAATCAAAATCCGCATGAAGCCCCTGCCCTGTCAAATCCTGACAACACAAGCCAACAAATGCCCCTGTAAATGCAGGTCGATAACGATTCTCTGCATCCGTTACATAGTCATCTGACAAAATACTGCCGTCCAATACACCAGCTATTTTTTGCCAATTATTTTCTTGTGTTGCATAATAAAATTGAATATCCGCATGATAGAAAACACCTTTTAAATATACCCTCTTTACACCCGTCACATCAATTGGTTGATTCAATACTTCCGTCATTTCATACTTGTCACAAACGATGATTTGCAACAACTTCCTCCCCTCTTCATCTCCCATCAAATGCAAATACATAAAATGGTATGAGTTGTAATAAAAAACCAAACCTGCCATTTGCTGAAAATGCGTCGGTTCAAACTCTACACAAGTACTCGCCTCCACCTGAAAGTCCTCCACCCGCCGCGCCACAAGGCTTTGTCGATGAAACGAACTCAAAGACTCGCGCCCATACATACGCAGGTAGCCTGCACGCGCCCCCAGCGATAACCATGACTCATCTATTGGTATTCTGAGTGATTGGAAATGAATATTTAGCAAAGTAGTATCAAAATCATCCCGTACATTTTCCTTGGGAAAAATATGCTCCGGTAAATCAGGAGCCTCCACTTCCAAACGTGGCAGTTTACTCTCTGTAGCCGAGTATAGCCAATCATCATCGCGCCATTCTACACGCTCAATTGCTGTCTCGCGTCCAAGTGTGCATCGACCTCTTTCCGTCAAAGGTCGCCCAACTAAAAAGACGGCATACCAATCGCCATTTTGAGTTTCTACCAAGTCAGCATGACCTGCCTTTTGTAGTGGATGTTTCGGATGATTTGCAGCGGTAATTATCGGATTTTCAGGATGCACTTCATACGGACCAAATATCGAACGCGAACGTGCCAATGTCACCGCATGACCGTATTCTGTACCGCCTTCGGCAGTGATAAGATAATACCAATCATTGCGCTTGTATAAGTGTGGAGCTTCAGTAATTCCCAATTCGGTACAATCAAAAATATGGTATTGCTTACCGACTAATCGCTGTGCCTTCGGGTCGTATTCCTGCATTACAATACCACCGAAAAATGTGCCTTTACGATGGTCAAGCAACATACAAAACATCCATTTCCGTCCATCGTCATCGTGAAACATCGAACCATCAAAGCCACTGGAAGTCAAAAAGATAGATTCCGACCAATCGCCTAAAATATCCTGCGTTGCCACCAAGTAATTCGGCGTATCTTTCCACACACCCTGAAAGGAACGCACATTGGAATAGACCAAATAAAACACCCCGTCATCATAACTCAAACAAGGCGCCCACACACCACAAGAATCAGGATTTCCCCGCATATCCAATTGCGATAAACGATTCAAGGGACGCGCCACCAATTGCCAATTTTGTAAATCGCGCGAATGATGTATTTGTACGCCGGGAAACCATTCAAAGGTAGAAGTAGCGATATAGTAATCCTCTCCCACTCGAATGATAGATGGGTCGGGATTGAAGCCGCGTAAGATTGGATTTTGAATTTTCATGATAAAAACGTAGCACGGCGCTTCCAGCCCG
>JAHDEO010000493.1 GCA_020628725.1 Saprospiraceae bacterium | reverse complement strand
CCGTCAGCATGGGCGGCGGCTACTCCGAACGCATCGCGCATATCGTGGAGGCACACGCGAATACGTTTCGCTTGGCATCAGAATTGTACTTTTAGTTTGTCGATAGTCTGTGGACGATAGTCGATAGTTGCTTTTTAAGAACAAAATCCGGCGTGACTTCGTTAAACAGGTAGCGTCAGATGAGCGTTTTTTGTAAAATATTAACCACTGAAATAAATATTTTTTCATCCAATTAACATTAAAATGACAGTACAAGAATTTGAAAAACTCATAGAAAAACATGATATGACCGAACACAAAGAGTATTTGGTCAATCAATTTCGCCCTGCTATTGAAATGTTGATGTACAGAGGCGAGACAAAATTAGGACAAAGTTATTTTGGAGGCGCACCCGATTTGCCGGAAGGAACAGCTTGGCCCACTTACAACGACATTCCTTATGTATTTTTAGGGCAAATTAATTTTGAAGAATTACCTGATAACGATGTGCTTCCCAAGACGGGACTACTCAGTATTTTTGTCGCTTACCTTGATATGGATTATCGTGAAAATTTACCATACCAAGAGGACGAGGGGTATGTCCTTTTGATACACACCACTGACACCGAGACTCTTACAACTTTAACCACACCCGAAAACACTAAATCGCTTTCTCACACACCTCTACATTTTTCACTAACGGGCGATATTGGATATAACATCTCGTCTTACTATGATGATTATGATGACGATGATGAAGAAGATGATGACGAATTATCACCGGACTGGTTGGAAAGACACCATACTCTGAGAAAAGCCTTGCATCCGGTTAGATTTGATTTGGATAAATTTAATGAATATTTCATTAGGAGGCATCAACTATTGGGATATTATCAAAGTTGCCAACTTGACGAGATAGATCCCTGCCCAAAGGGATATATACCTTTAATTATGATTGATTCTTGCCCGATTATAGGTTGTAGCTGGGGAGATGGAGATATGATGTGTATTTCTATAGAAGAAGATAAGTTGAAAGAGGCTGATTTTAGTTCACCTCATTTCTATCAAGATTAATTAAGTGATTAAATTCCCTCCAAATCAACGTCACAAATTCACGAAAATAAAGATTATGAAATTCATAAAGCGTTTTTTTTATTTCTTGTTAATTCTGCTGTTTTTATTTGTAGGAGCATTGATAGCTATTCCTTATTTTTTTAAGGATAAAATCATTGCTCGTGCTAAGACAGAGATGAATAACAATCTCAACGCAAAAGCCGATTTTGGCGATTTGAATATCTCGCTAATTCGCAGTTTTCCGAATCTGAGTTTGGGCTTGAATGATATTACGGTGGATGGTGTGGACGAATTTGAAGGGCTTCGATTGGCAGAAATTGATAAACTCAGATTAACGGCAGACGTGATGTCTGTCATCAAAAGTGACCGACCTATCAATGTCAAATCTTTCGTATTGGATGGTGCAGATATTTATGTAAAAATATTGAAAAACGGCAAAGCAAATTATGATATTGTTAAAATAAACAACGAAAAAGAAACCGACACAAGCGATTCAAATTTTAAGTTATCACTAAAAAAATACGCCCTCAAAAACAGCAATATCACCTACGACGATGTTGCTGCTGCGACCTTCGCTCAAATGAAAGGTGTGAACCACACGGGGAAAGGCGATTTTACAAGTACCGTCTTTGATTTGGTCACACAAACAGAAGCCAACGCCCTCACTGTCAAAAATAGCGGCATCACTTACATAAATGACGCTGAAGCAGACGTTGACCTCACCTTCAAAGCTGACATGAATAGCGGTAAATATAGCATCACAGAAAACGATATTCAGCTGAATGACTTGGAGTTACGTTTAATTGGTTGGGTCGCACCAATTGGCGATGATATTGATATGAACCTCAAATTTGATACGCCGCAAAATGAATTTAAACACCTACTCTCAATGGTACCGGGTGCCTATATCGACAATTTCAAACGAGTAAAAACAGACGGAAAAATGGAATTGCGCGGTACGCTAAAAGGTACGTACAGCGATACCAAAATGCCTGCGCTCGACCTCAAAATGGATGTTAAAGATGCGAGTTTTCAATACCCTGATTTGCCGATGGGCATGACGGAGATTAATGCGAAAGCGACTATAGTGAGTCCTGACAGTGATTTGGATAAAATGGTGGTCGATGTGCCTACTTTTCACTTCCAATTGGGTGATAATCCGTTCAATTTGATTTTTAACTTACGCACACCTATGAGCGACCCGCAAGTGAAGGCAAAAGCAAGAGGAAAAATCGGTTTGGCAGACCTCGCCAAAGCCTTTCCGATGGAAGGTGTTGAGTCATTGAGTGGCTTAATTGATGCGGATGTGGACATAGACACCCGCATGTCATACATCGAAAATAAGCAATACGAAAACGTCAATATGAAAGGCGATGTCAGCCTCGTTAATTTGAATTATAATGCGAAGGATATGCCGCCTGTGATTGTGAAAAATGCCAAATTGGATTTCACGCCGCAACGGGTAAATATTCCGAGTTTTGATGCCTTATTGGGAAAGAGTGATGTGCAGGCTTATGGAGAAGTTGATAATGTATTGGCGTACTTTTCGCCTGAAAAAACGATGAAAGGTATTGTCACAATTCGTTCGAATTCATTTGATATAGATGAATGGATGACGGAAACAGAAAGCGAAGCGAATAATTCAAATATCGACGTACAAACCGTTGAAGGCGAAGAAGTTTTTGACCGTTTTGATTTTGATATTGATGCAGAATTTAAGAAAATTAAATATGACAAATACGAACTCACGAATACGAAAGCATTAGGCAATTTTACTCCCGAAAAAATTAATTTGACCCAATTTGAAACGCAAATGGACAAGAGTGACGTTCGCGGTACAGGTACGCTGGTGAATGTGTGGGATTATGTATTCAACGGTGAAACAATCAGCGGCGACATTGATGTATCTGCCAATACCTTCGATGTAAATCCTTTCATTTCAAGTGAGGCGGAAAGTGACGGTCCGGAAAGTGTTGGTGATGTGGTTGAAGCACCCGACCGTTTTGACGTGACATTCAATGCGGATGCGAAGGAAGTCTTTTACGACATTTACACCCTAAAAAATATGAAAGCCGAAGGCAATTTCACTCCCGAAAAATTGACCTTAAATTCATTTGCAACCAAGATAGGAAAAAGCGATATAAGCGGTAGCGGCGCATTGGAAAATGTGATGAATTATGTCTATAAAAACGAAGTAATTTCCGGTAATTTTGACCTAAAATCGAAGCTGCTGAATGTCGATGATTTGTATGGAGAAGAAAGCGCAGAAACGAACGGGACGAGCGAAGAAGAAACAGCAAGTGTCTATCCTTTGCCGGAAAATATGAACATCAATTTCACCGCAGATATTGACAAGGCATTATACGATAATATGACCTTTCAAAATATGCGTGGTGATATGACCCTCAATAATGAGTCCCTGAATATCAAAGACTTCGCGGCAAAAACTTTGAAAGGAGACATCGCGCTTTCAGGAATTTATTCGACATTGAATCAAGAAAAACCCGTATTTGATTTCAAGTATAAAATGAATAAAATCGACTTTCAAGAGTCGTTTAACACCTTTGCTTCGATAGAGGTCATTGCGCCGATAATTGAGTTTGTAGAAGGTATTTTTTCTACCGAAATGAGCTTTAAAGGCGAGTTGAATCCCGACATGTCAGTTGACTACAACACCTTGACAGCAGAGGGGCTTTTACATACGCTCAATGCAGTGGTAAAAAACTTTGATGTGCTTTCCAAATTGAGCGAAAAACTCAATGTGAAAGACCTCAGTCGTCTTGAATTGACGGACACCAAAAATTGGTTTGACATCAAAGACGGTGCTTTTGTTTTACGACCTTTCACCAATGATTTTAAAGACATCAAAATGAAAGGTGAAGGACAACATGCACTGACGGCGGAGAATATGAATTACAAAATGAACTTCACCGTTCCTCGTGAAAAATTGGAAGAAAGTGCTGCCGGAAGTGCTGCTAATCGCGGTATAGGTTTGTTGAGCGAACAAGCGAAAAAAATCGGCGTAACGATTGGCGAAAGCGATAATATCAACTTTGATGTATTGATTACGGGGAATCATAAAAAGCCAAAATTTGACGTGAAATTCCTAAGCGCAAGCGGTAAAACGGTGAAGGAAGAAGTCACTGACCAAGTGAAAGCAGTCGTGGAAGAAAAGGTAGAAGCCGTCGAAACAAAAGCCGAAGAAATCGTAGAAGAAAAGAAAGAAGAAGCCACAGAAGTCGTTGAACAACAATTAGATACTATTCAAACGAAAGTAGAAGAAAAAGTGGATGAAGTGGTCGAAAAAGCCACCGAAGAGGTCAAAGATAAAGTCGGTGAAGCGGTCGGTACAGTAGTCGATTCTTTGGTAAAGGATAAAGTTGGAGAGAAAATCGACGACAAGGTTGAAGAGGTCTTAGGCGATAAGGCGAAAGAAGAATTAGATAAATTGAAAGATAAAATTAAGCTGCCGAAATTTGGAAAGAAAAAGAAGGATGACGGCGGCAATTGAATACGAGTCGCAAGGTATTTTGAAAATACCTTGCGACTTTTTTTATGCAATTTAGCGTAGTATTTATTCAGCCTTAATGATAAAATAAATGGTGTAGAAAGGCGGCATATTATTGTGCGGACTGTCATTGCCCTTCGTATTGCTGGTGAAAGTTTTAGAAGAACTACTGCCTCCACCTAAGTCAGAATAATTATTTCCGCTACCATTTTCCGAGCCTTCTCTATAAGTTACTGTTACATCGTGGTTGTGCGAAGGCATTTCGGCTTCTGAAAGTTGGTGTTTTTCAAAGCCGCCTGTGCTTTTCAAGTTGTGATTGGAAGAATATTGTGTATTGCTATTGCCTACACCAAGTGGGAAACGTCCATTGAAATTGGGCAGAACCGTCCCGCCTAATACCGCTTCTAATGCCGGGTAAGTACCTGTACCTACATTAGTGCCATCACATATCAACCAACCGTCAGGTGGTGTAGGAGTTGCCCACATTTGTATAGTGCCGATTGGAACACCTGCGTTTTGCCAAGATACATTTCCACTACCATCTGTGACTTGTACTTGCCCTGCTGTACCGTCTGATGTGGGTAGTGTGTAGGCATTATTTATTTGAACACTGCCATCTCCCGACAACTCTAAAGTTTCTGATTGTAACGGATTACCCCGTTTTTTAAATATTAATAATCAGTGACTTAT
>JAHDEO010000492.1 GCA_020628725.1 Saprospiraceae bacterium | reverse complement strand
TTTATTATAAAAAATTTAAATAATTATTTGTAATTAATAATTTCATACCAAAACATCACACACTCGTCTGACGTTTCTAAACGTCTGACGAGTCATCCTCCCAAAAATCTAAAGCAATTCGGTAGTCACCGGAACACGCATCATAAAGACGGCATTTTTATTTGCTCTATAAATAAAATTCAAAAATAGTAAATATGAGAAAACTATTCCAAACCAAGTATTCCCTGAATACCTTAGTGCTGTTGTTGATGCTTTTCGGTTATTTTACAGCTACGGCATCAAGTCACAGAGAGGCACCACTCATCGCCAATGACCCTTTGGCAGATAATGTGGATGTCTATGCCTTTGTCAGTCCCGACGACCCAAGTATGGTTACGCTGATTGCCACTTATGTACCCGCTCAGTTGCCACATGGTGGACCAAATTATTACTCTTTCGGAGAAAATATTTCTTACGAAATTCACATTGACAATGACGCGACGATTCCCGGCGACGAAATCATCTATCGTTTCGTATTTAGTCAGGAAAATGAAGACCCTTCGACCTTCTTCAATATTCGATTGGGCGCACAAAATCTCAAGACCACTTATAAGGCATTTAAAAGTACCAATAACGGTGCATTTTTCAGCCGAATCATCAGTGGTGGTATAGTACCTCCGCCAAATGTAGGCGACCGTTCGATTGAATCTCCGATTGGACTCGGTATGCCTTATTCTACGATTTCCAATAGTGCGATTACGACTGCCTCTACCGGAGAGCGTGTATTTTGTGGTACATCTGACGACCCGTTTTTTGTAGATTTGGGTGGTATTTTTGACTTGGGCGATGCACCACGCGCAAACGGTGAATTACCAAGAGACGGTGTGGCTTGTTATAATGTCAGCACAATTGCCATTCAGGTACCGATTACGGATTTGCTCAAAGCGGGCGCACCTGCCACGCCAACCAGCATCTTGGATTCAGACTACGTGATTGGTGTATGGGCATCTGCTAGCCGTCGTAAATTCAGAACGCTTTCGCAGCAAGGCGAAAGACACACCGGACCATGGGTACAAGTATCACGTCTTGGTATGCCTTTGACCAATGAGGCGGTCATTCCAATCGGACGCAAAGATTTCTGGAATGCTATCAGCCCCCACGATGAGTTTGCAGAAACGACGCTTGACCAATATTTCTACAACCCGGAACTTGCACTCTATATGGATGATGCTTTGTTCGGTGGTGCAGTACCTTCCTTTACACCTTTACGAGTACAGCGCAACTCACTCCAATCATTTGATTTTGGTAATGGCAATGACGGTCTGTTCCCGCTCAAAGGCTCTGCCGCAGTAGCCGGTACCGCGCTCGATGATGCTATTTTTGGTACATTGCTACTACCCGCAGCCGGGCAACCGCGCTCGGTAGATATTTGGCCCGCCTTCCATACAGGCGTACCCAACTTCCCGCCGTATCAACTTGCTACCGGAAAAGGGGGCAACCCACTCGCGGAAACCGTTTGTCAACAACTTTTTACCGAATGGTGGTGATATGTTGCGCCTCAATATGGCAGTACCGCCAACGGATAGAAACGACCCGGCATTCAGCCAATTGGGTCTTGTACAAGCCGCTGTACTCGGTCTCACCGACCCGACATATAATGGTAGTGCAGCCCTCCAATTCATTCCGAATATGGACGGCTTCCCGAACGGAAGACGACTCGAAGATGACGTAACACTCATCGAATTGCAGGCAGTATCGGGTATTGTTTTGGCAGCAATCGGCTTATTCTATGACGATTATACTGCAGGCGGTCCCAACCCCGTTACGCAAGACCTTGTAGATGTACTCACTTATACGACGGGTGTAGAATCCAATGATTTGAATTTCAGAACTGCCTTCCCGTATGTCGCGCTTCCGCATAGCGGAGACGGACCTTGTAGTGGTGACCTCTATGTAGGCACACTCGGCTTGGTCAGCGAGGATGACGACAATGGCATACCGCCCGTAGAAGGTTTGCAGATGAGCGCACCCGTTGCCAATCAGGGCGTATATGAAGAAATCAAAGATGCGGTCATCAACAGAAAGCCCTCAACCGGTACAATGGTTGCTCCTAATCCGGCAAGAAACCTCATTCAAGTGACTTTTGAAAGCACCGACGATGCACCAACTCAATTGTATATTTACAATACTATGGGAGCATTGGTCGCTACTCAAGCTGTCAATTCTGCGGCAGGTAATAATCAGGTGGATATTGATGTCAGCGAATTGTCGAATGGCGTGTATTTTATCAAAAACGGCAATGAACCGATTACAATACAGCAAAAATTTGTTGTTCAAAAATAGCCAGACAACTTCAACCGCAACGGCAACCGGAAGTAAAATTTGCCTTTGGCAAATTCAAAATTGAGTTTGAAGTTGAGGTTGAAGTTGCAAAAATGTTCTCATAGTGCTAAGGTGGGCAATCCACCTTTGGAACAAACTCTTGATTTAATGGATGACCGGATTTTCCGGTCATCCATTTTTGTAAACCGTTGATTATCGTAATTAAAAATGAAATACGTACTCCTACACCTTTTATTGGGCTTAATTTACTGTGTAAATGTATACGCCCAATGCCCGAACAACATTCAATTTCTTTCTCAGCAAGATGTAGAAGATTTTGCAACGACCTACCCCAATTGTACCGAAATGGAAAATAGTGTGGAGATAGGCATGTTTGGTGCTATCACTGATATTCACGACCTTACGCCACTCAACCGCATACAATCCATTGACGGTGACTTACGCATAGATTCTAATGATAACTTGAACAGTTTGAGTGGTTTGGATAGTTTGAATAACATCACAGGCACACTCAATATTTCCAATAGTAACCTGACAGACCTATCGGGTTTGGGTGCCCTCACAGCGATAGGCGGCGGTCTGCGGATGCAATTCAATTCCGACTTGACGACCTTGAGCGGACTGGATAATCTCAACACGATTGGCGGTAATTTTTCGCTTGCCAACAACAGCGCACTCACTGCTTTCGACGGACTGCAGCAACTCAATTCTATTGGTGGCGAACTGCGTCTATCTGCCAGCAATGCTCTTACGGATTTGAGTGGATTGGAGGGGCTAAATACCATTGGTGGCAGCCTGATTTTTCAGTTCAATTCGGGTATTACGAGCCTCAATGGATTGAATCAACTTAGCACTATTGGTGGCAATTTGGTTCTTCAATTTAGCGCAGCCCTCACCACATTGGAGGCACTCAACAGCCTGACCGAAATCGGAGGCTACATTGATATTGACAATAACGCTACCCTGACCGCCCTTACAGGTCTTGACAATATCGACCGCACGACTATCACCGACCTTCGGCTGTTTCAAAATCCCAACCTCGCACTTTGCGGCGTACAAAGCATTTGTAATTATCTGGAAAATATGGGAAGCTACGACATATACGGCAATGCCACAGGCTGCAATACGCCACAAGAAACGGGCTGTCTCGTCTCGGTGACAGAGCCTGAAATATCTACTTTTACGCTGTTTCCGAATCCTGCGAGAGACTATGTTCACCTTCAATTTGAGGATGAAATCGGTGATGCAGATGTCCGTATTTTTAATAGTTCGGGGCAGATTGTACATCAGCAAATTATGCAGATTTCGGGTATGGCATCGCTTACTTTTGAGGTGAATGCTTATCCGCCCGGCATCTATTTTTTGAGCGTAGCTACCAAAGACCAATTGATGAGTGAGCGTTTTATCAAACAGTAAATTATTTGAGACGATTTTGTAAATCGTTTGCAGATGCAGCGCAAGCAAGAGGCATTACACTACAGTGACGATTTACAAAATCGTTTTACGCCCAAAGCGTATTTAAATTTATTTTTATTACATAATTTATTCATTACTTAATAAATATCTGAAAGTAAATTTTTTAAAAATTAAAAAATTAATATACTCAATATTATTTTGCTATTTTTGCAACGAAAAAAACTGACTGAATACTTTACTACGTAAGTACAATATTGAACTTAATTTTTTAACACAAGACTTTTCCGAAACCCTTCCAATTACGAAAAGTATCAAACTAAAATCTTTATGACCATGAACCAAAGACTAATACGTTCCATGGAAATGCTATTATTATTAGCATTTTTCTCGCTCCCCGCAAATGCAGCGATTATCACAGTCACCAACTCAAATGATGCCGGTCCCGGTTCGCTCCGCGATGCCGCAGCCGTAGCCGTTGCAGGTGACGATATTGTATTTGCAGCCGCTACCGACGGTGTACCTATTGCACTGACGAGTGGCGCGATTACCTTCAATGTAGCCGTCACCATTACTGGAAACGGCATAGGCGTGACCACAGTTGACGGTGGCGGAGCAAGCGGAATCTTTGATATCCAAAACGCAGGTACAGTTGATGTTGCCGACCTTACACTCTCCAATGGTGCAGCCGCAGTCAGCGGTGGTGCTATCCTCACGCTTAATACGACCCTTAGCGTTTCAGGCGTAGAATTTACCAGCAACACTGCCGCAGGTGCAGCCGCTATCGAAGGCGGTGGCGCGATTCATAACACAGGCGGTGCGGTGACTGTCACCAACTCGACTTTTACCAACAACTCCGCTACGGGTGCTTCCGGTAGTGGTGGTGCGATTCTCAATGCTACGGGTGGTAATCTCGTTGTGACGGGTTCTACTTTTACTAATAATTCATGCTCTCGCGCAGGTGGTGGTATTGAATCCAACTCCGGTGCAGGTACGATGCTCACGATTACCAATTGTACATTCGATACCAATGCTACGGGCGCAGCTCCCGGAAATGGCGGTGGTATTCACATCACAGGTCCTACGGATATTGACCTCACAGGCGGTTCATTCACAGGCAATACAGCCGCAGCCGAAGGTGGTGGTTTCTGGAATGGCAACGGTGTTGCGAATGTGGACGGCGTTCTGTTTGATGCCAACGTAGCGAGTGGCGCAGGTGCCGACCAAGGCGGTGGCGCGATTTTCAACGTTGGTGGCGGCGGTGTCGTCAATGTAAATAATTGTACAATCACCAACAACGTTGCCAATGGTGCAGCCGGTTCAGGCGGTGGTATTTTGAATGATGCAGGTGGTAGTCTTACCGTTACCAATACCGTTATCACAGGCAATACGGCAGTACGTGCAGGTGGTGGTATTGAAGACAATTCAGGCGCAGGTACGACATTTACCGTAACCGATTGTACGATTAATAGTAACACAACAGGTGCATCTCCCGGAAATGGTGGTGGTATTCACATTACAGGTCCCG
>JAHDEO010000491.1 GCA_020628725.1 Saprospiraceae bacterium | reverse complement strand
GTGTTGTTGGTGATAGGGATAGGGAGATTTTTGCTTTGCGCGAAGTCCTCCCCCTAGTCCCCTCCAAAGGGGGAGAGTCGGTTGATTTCCAAAGTTTTGTCTCCCCCTTTGGAGGGGGCTGGGGGGAGGAAAAACGCATTGAAACTTCAACCTCGAATTCAAATTTAACATTAACCGAAATACAAACAACTGCGAAATTAAAAGATGTAATTAAGACAGAAAATGTAGCAAGACCTGACATTCAACAAGAGAAAACAGCGACTATTTTCACTCAAAACATTCCATCTATTTCCCAAAAAGAAATTGTAACACCTACTACTCAACTTGCGAGTACGAGCGCATTTATTCCGACAAATTATTCACATAAAGAAAAAAATAAATTTGAAATCGGGGCTGCATATGCACTGCAAGGGATGAAAGTGCAGGTCATGCGGAGGTTTGATAAACAGAATTTTGTAGGGAATAATTTGAGGTCGAAAACAATCAATACGTCATTTCGTGGTTTGGCTGTGGGGTATGAGGTGCATCCAAACTGGTGGATTCGTGCAGGGGTGCAAGTTGGGCGACCGCAAGTTAGGCAAGCGGAAAGATTTGTTTTGCGCTATGACGATAGCGATGAATATACAGAAATGGGTGAACGCATTAATGATTTTCATCTGACATCAAGCAATCCTTATGCAGAAACAAATAATGAATTGCGGGTATCAATCCCGGAAGATGAATTGGACGCGGGAGATTTACTTGAGGTTTATTTGTCTGATAATCAGAGGTTAAGGCACTTTAAAATTCCCGTGAGTGCAGAATATCATCATGGTGAAGGGCGATTGAAATGGGTAGTGCGCGGCGGTTTGCAATTGAATCGGGTTGATTTTGGAGATTACACATTGAAGGCAATCGTGAGCAGCCGAACACAGGATTTATACAATCGTGATGTTGAAATTCCGGCAGAACGTTTCGCAAGTAAACATTTCTTAGGGGCAAGTGCGGGAATTGGTATAGATTATAAATTTTCCGAAAAAATACGCGCACAAATTGGTTTGAATTATCAATACGATTGGATAAAACCTCGAATTGGACCATCAAATTCAGCTATGGTTGGTACCGCTTTAAGTTTGGGTTTGAATTATCGAATTTAAGTATTTTAAAAATTAAAATTAAAACAGAATATGAAATTATCGTTTTTTAGTGTATTGGCTTTTGCCGTACTTTTTTTAAGTTCTTGTGGAGATGACTTCGCTGATATGAAGTTGATTAAGCAGATTGAGAGAGCATCAGATAAAGAAACAGTTGCTTTAGATGAGTTGCCTAATTCATCACAAACTTTATTGACAGAAGATTTTTCGGAAAACTATGTGGAGACTGCTGAACTTGCGCCCGAACTTGGTTATCGAGTGGGCATAAGGCGTGAAGTAGGCTCACAAATGGGCGAACATGCGTATGTGTATTTTGACATCGATGGACGCGAGCTTGAAAATCGAAGAGGGCATGGAGGAGATGGAGAGGGCAGGCATGGCTGCAATCGTCATGAATGTTTTGAGTTGATTTTTCCCCTCACTTTTGTGATGCCTGATGGTACAGTGATTTCGGGAGATGCGGAAACCGTGAGAGCCGATATTCGGGCATGGTACGAGGCTAACCCGGAGATGCGCGAGAAACCGTCTTTGGAGTTTCCGGTTGACATTATCTACCATGACGGCACGATAGTAAGCATTGAGGATGAGCGAGATATGCGCCGCGCTTACAGGTATTGCAAGAGAGAAGGGTGGGAGAAAAAGTGCTTTGATAAGGTCTTTCCACTTACAGTCAATATGCCTGATGGTACAGAAATTACGATGAGTGAGGAAGGTGACTGGCAGGCTGTCAAAGATTGGTATGAAGCGAATCCTGATGAGGAGGAGAAACCCACTTTGCAGTATCCGGTCGATATTATTTACGACGATGGAACAGTGGTGACGATTGAAAGTGAGGAAGATATACGTAGCGCATTGGAAGCGTGTAAAGATGAATAGGATTGAATAAATTTGTAGGGACAGCGCATGAGCTGTCCCTACAAATTTATTATTTTTCTAACACCAAATATCCCCACGGCTCCATTTCAATCGTTCGATTGTCACCTTCTTCTTGAATGGATACTTTTTCTCCTGTGAAAATATCCTTATAATCAATCGCTTCTACGTCTAAGAATTTGACTGCCTGTTTTTTATCGGATAAATTTAGTGCGACGAGGATTTCGTTATTTGCATCAGCAATGCGGCGAAAAGCATAGACCGAATCATCCTTATCTGTTTTCAGGCGGATGGGGTCGCTGTTGTTAGTTGCATTTTGTAGGGCTTTATTGCGTTCTTTGAGACGTAGCAACTTGGTATAAAAATCCTCCATTGGAAAATCGCCCCATTCAATCAAATCCTTCTCAAAAAACTCCAACCGTCGCTCAAGCGCATCCTCCTGTCCCGTGTAAACCAAAGGCGTACCCGACAGCGTAGCCGACATCACCGCAAAGACTTTATGTGCATCACCCATACGCTCGTACTCGCTACCGTTCCATGAGTTTTCGTCGTGATTGGAGGTGAAATAAAGTCGGGTGGCATTTTCGGGGTATTCGGTGCGGTCTTTTTTAAGATATTTGTCAATGAAACTGACAGGTTTTTCACCTTTTGCCATTTCATTCATGACATGATGAAATTCCCAAGCATAAGTCACGTCAAAACCTGCTTTGTGATACTGCGGTCCTTCTGATTCTGCCAACATTACGATGGACTTTGATTTCCGCAATTCAGGGATGAGATACGCCCAAAATTCAATCGGAACACCATGCGCCACATCGCAACGGAAGCCGTCCACATCACATTCTTCCGCCCAAAACTTGAGGGTTTCCAAGTGATAATCCCACAATTCTTTTTTATCAAAATTAAAATCAGCTACATCTGTCCAGCCCCATGATTCGCCTGTGCCGGGGTCAATCGGGTCGATGATTTTACCATCTTTTTGGGTGTACCATTCAGGGTGTTCTTTGATGAGGGGATTGTCCCAACCTGAATGATTCGGTACAAAATCCAACATCACGTACATGCCCGCATCGTGTATGGCTTTTACCATATGACGGAAATCATCAAGCGTACCATGTTCAGGATTAGTATCTCTGTAATCTGCTACGGCGTAATAGCTGCCCAAGCCTCCCTTGCGCTTTTCTTTACTAATCGGCGTGATGGGCATAAACCATAGAATATCTACACCCATTTTTTTCAATCGCGGCAGGTGCGCTTCAAAGGCTTTGAAGGTACCTTCCGGCGTATATTGACGTAGATTGACTTCGTAAATATTGGCATTTTTGAACCAGTCGGGCGTAGGGTGGGGGGCATCTTTTTCTGTGCCTTCGGGCTTGGTGATGGGTGTTTGTTGTTGTTTGCAAGCTGTAATTAGGAAGGTCGCTATGAGTAGTAGGTATATATTTTTCATTGATGTAAATTTTAGACTAAGATAGGGAAAAGATTTACTTTTTTGAATAAAAAAAATCAGGAAAGACCGCACCTCGAATTTTTTGTGAAAATATTTCACCTCAACACTTGCAAATCTCAAATTATTGTTGAATCTTGCCCTCAAATAACGTTCTTTTATCCGTCCAAATCATTTTGAGCGGATAGAATATGGATGAAAAAAATAAATGGTTCTTTGAGCATCTCACCAAGATGTTTGGAGAACCTATTTTTGTCTTATGCCTTGATAGTCAACCAAATTTCAAATAATAAATGTCGTTTGGCGTAGCCAAATAAAAAACTTGAACTTGAACTTGACACTTGGACTTGAACTTAAACATGAAAAATACCTATTTCGACCTCATAGACCAAAGCTACTACTTCCCCCAAGAAGGCTTTGATTTGCGCGACGGCTACCTTACCTTTCATGGTATTTCGCTCAAATATTTGATTCAGAAATACGGCACACCGTTTCGCCTGATTTATTTGCCGCGTATCAATGACCAAATCAAAAAAGCCCGTAATCTCTTTAATCGGGCTATCAAAAAACATGGTTATAAAGGCAAATATCACTACTGCTATTGTACCAAATGCAATCACTTCGCGCCTGTTCTCAAGACAGCATTAAAGGAGAACATTCACATCGAAACTTCCTCTTCTTACGACATTGATTTGATTCGTCAACTATACGCAGAAGGAAAAATTGATAAGTCTATCATATTGGTACACAATGGCTACAAGACGGAAGGCTACTTAGATAAAATAATTTCATTGAATAAAGACGGTTTCAAAAACTCCGTCTTGGTCTTGGATTCTACACAAGAATTTTTTCGATTAAAAAAGAAAATATCGCGCTCGCGTATCCGCATCAAACTCGGTATTCGCATGGCGATAAATGAAGAACCGCAATCGGCATACTACACTTCTCGCTTGGGCATTCCGGCGAATGAAATTATTGATTTTTATGAAAATGAAATCAAACCCAACGCCCGTTTTGACCTCAAAATGTTGCACTTCTTCGTCGATTCGGGCATCAAAGATACGATGTACTATTGGGGCGAATTTCAGAAGGCGATGAAGCTCTTTTGCGACCTCAAAAAATCCTGCCCTACGCTACGCGCGCTCAATCTCGGCGGTGGTTTTCCGATTCGCAATAATCTCGGTTTTGACTATGATTACGAATACATTATCAATGAAATTGTATCTAATATAAAAACCGCTTGTATGGCGGAAGACATCATTGAGCCGGATATTTTCACCGAATTTGGCAAATACACCGTCGGCGAAAGCGGCGCGATTATCTTTTCCGTACTCGAACAAAAACAACAAAACGACACCGAACTTTGGTACATGATTGACAACAGCCTGATGAATACCATACCCGATGCTTGGTCGATTTTCGAGAAATTCATCCTGTTGCCCGTCAATAAATGGCAAAACGAATACACCCGCGTCAATATTGGTGGCATCAGTTGCGACCATTCGGATTATTACAACTCCGAAGACCTCAATCAGCAAATCATGCTACCGCGTTACGAAAACAAAGATAAAGAACCGCTATGCATAGGCTTCTTTCATACAGGGGCTTATCAAGATTCGATAAGTGGCTACGGCGGAATCAAACACTGTTTGATTCCTTCGCCCAAGTACATTTTGATTGACCGCGACGACACCGGAAATTTTGTCGATACCGTATATAGCAACGAGCAAACCGTAGAGGATATGCTCTCCATTTTGGGTTATCAAGTACAAAAAACGCTTGTTTGAACCACGAAGGTCACGAAGAACAC
>JAHDEO010000024.1 GCA_020628725.1 Saprospiraceae bacterium | reverse complement strand
GCATCGTCAGTTGATACGATACATTCATCGCAGTTTGCTTCGGTGCAAATGTCGATTCTATATTCTCCGGGGAAAACTTGAATAATATCATCCAGTTGACTAGGGAAATTAACAGGAAGCGTGAGGTCTGCGCCGATATTCACAGCAGTTGTGGTGTATACAACGGGTTTGTATATGCCTGCTTGCGTAGGTGTTCCCGAAAATAGCACGCATCCCGTCGTCAATTGCTCAAAGAAGCAAGTAGGTGGTTCGCAAGCATAATCAATACCCGGTGGCAAGTCCCCGATGCTATCCACCAATACGCTCAATAAAGCTAAATCTATGATTACACCGTTAAATTCTATATCAAAGATAGAATCCGGCACTGCTGCGGTGAATAATTGTTCATAGTAGGAATTGACACAGCCTGAATTTAAGGAGGAAGTAACACTACCAACAGGATCGGGCAAAGGGTAGACACCCGCCGTAGAGTCAGCGTAGATTGGGTTGGGCGTGCAATTTTGCGCTTGTAATTGCATTACAGCAGATACGAAGAGGAAAATAAGCGATAAGTGTAAGGATTTTTTCATAAAATTAAATTAAAATTATTCTTTAAAATAAAATATAAATAAATGAAGTTCATAAAATACCGACGGCAAGAAGCCACACCGCCGGATGTTTTTCTGTAAGGCTAACGTTATGTTTTAATGATTAAAATGTGTAGATGAATTAGGGTAATGAATTGATTTTGAGATAGATAAATTACCATTTACCAAAATTAAGACGCGCACCAAGACTGAAATTCACGGTGCTAAAATTGGCGGATTCATCAATATGATTTTGAGGAGTGAGTGTTTGTACCATCTCTGAAAGGTCTACCCTGTCATTGTTGTCTGTAATCAAGCCTGATGTGGTTACTTTAGTTTTTACTTTCATGCGTAAGTTTGTATAACTCATCGTTCCGAATACATCAAACACATCATTGACCTGATAGCGCAAGCCTAGCGCCGCATTATAACCCAATGAAGCCTGCCATTGGACGAGCGTATTAGACTGATAATCATAGCCCGCTGCCCGTCCGGATTCTAAATAACTCATCAGATAATGCACCAATTCAGCTTGATTGGATATCCGCTGTCTTTGGGTCTGTGCTTCCACCGGAATCGCTAGTCCGAAACGTACAAAAGGACGCCATTTTTCTTTTTCCATTTGCAATGTAAAAGCAGGACTTAGCATGAATCGCTTATTGGTCACATATAAGAGATCGTAATTGTGATTTTTCTGTTCTGCATCAATCAGATTTTCTCCGCTATTCACATAAGAAGCTCCGAACTCAAGTCCTATATGACGGTTGAATTGGCAACCAAGTGTCAAATCCGGTACCGTTATACTGCTGTGAACATCGACAAGGTGTTCGGATATTTTTGAGCCGATGAGTGTCGTATCTGCACCTATTCTTTGGTTGGTCAGAATTTCATCTTTGACGGGGGCAACGGCACTTACCATGTGCGAAATGCCGTATTGAAGATAGAACTTGGGTGTTACAGGCTTTGCTTCAGTTGATTCATAGTGCGTGATGTCTGTTGTCTGTATGGATGTCAAATGCATGTTGTTTTTGTGCGGTATTTCTATGATTTTTGTTTTTTCTAAATTGTTGATTGTTAAATTTTTATCATGTGAAAATTTTGTGTTTTTTTCATCTTGTACCTCATTATTTTTAGGTGCTAAATATGCAATTGAAGTAGGCGCGGTTGCCTTTTCCACTAATCCTGAGGCTATTGCTGCTCTTGATAAATTGTGGGAAAGGGGTATTGGTTGTTCTGTAAAAGTCTGTTCAGGTTGAGAAGTATTTGTGTTGATATGTTGTTTTTCTGCTAAGTTATCGTCGGATTTTTTCTCTGATGTAAAATGATTAGGATGTTCTGTTTGGGTGTCTTGTATTGTTTCGATTATGGGTGTTGATAGCTTATTTTCTGCTTGAATGTTTTTATTGGTTTCATGCAAATAATTCACATTCAAAGGGAAGAAAAATATCAAAAACACACTCGCTGCCAAAAATGGAAAACACTTCAATAAATTTCCTCGAATGGCTTTATAGCGAGTTTGCAGGAGGTGTTGTTTATTGATTTTTAATAATGTCTCTTCTAATGGTTTTTCGGAAACCTGCGGTTGAGGTTGCAGCAATTGGGTCGTATCAAAAGCTTCTATACCATCAAACACATCTTGACACACTTCGCAAGTTTCCAAGTGCTTTTTACATTGATGCACCTCTTTGAGACTCAATTCCTTGTGATAGAGCGCGAGCAATGTATTAAATGCGATATGTTGATTGCCTTTTTCCATGATTTGAGTTGCGAGTTGCGAGTTATCGAGTTACGAGTTATGGATTATTTCGCGCAGCGAAATAGAAAAGAACCCGTAACTCGCAACTCGTAACCCGTTTTATAAAATTCTCCCAAGATTTTGTTTTGCCCGATAAATCAAGCCGGTTACTTCTGTCACCGTAATGCTCATTGACTTAGCAATTTGTTGATAAGTATAGCCTTCTGCCCACAAAGAGATAGCTCTTTTTTGTCGTTGTGATAATTGGTTGATGGCTTTTTCCATGCTGACAATATTTGCTTCTCGTTGTGTGGCTTCCGTCAGCTCGTTTGTTGGGGGTGATGTTTGGTGAGGTTGTTCCTTTTGCCATTGAGTAGCTTTTTCGTTGCGTTGTTTTTCTTTTTTTAAATGTGCTGACCACGAATTATGCGCTATCCGCACCAAATACTTCCCAAATTCTTGAATGGAGTCTTTCTGAAATCTCTTGCTATTCAACAAATTGACAAATGTATCTTGCAATAAATCCTTCGCCGTATGCTCATCGTGCGATACCTTGATGAAAAATGCCATCAACTTACTTTCATATCTCAGATACAAAGCCAAAAATGCCAACCTATCGCCTTGAATATGACGTTCCAAAAGCTCCGTCTCGGATAAGCGTTGATATTTCTTTAGCTTTTTGTGCATCTTCGGTAGGTATCAATTTGTCGTTATGCGTTTCTACTTTAATAGAGTTAAGAGCGAACAAAAACTCACGCAGGAAATTCGTTTTTCTTTAAATTTTTATAAAAATAAATTATAAAACACTGAAAAATAAGGCAGTTTGTAAGCAAGAAGAAGAGTCAGGTTAATGTAGAGTTATAAAAAGAGGTATCAACTTTCGTCAATACCTTCATATAAATTTTTGTTTTATCCTAATTTCAAACAGTCCGTGAGTCAATGCTAAGTTCTTTTGAGCCTCTTCGTCGGTGATACCGGTTTCGGCTTGCCATACTTTTCCGAAGAGAGCAGAATACCATAAAAAACCGAGTGTGAAAGCCGCGATTCCACCAATAATAGGTTCTAAATATTGCATAATTAACGTGTATTTAGTTAGATAATATGCAGCAAGATAGAGAAATTATTTGGCGAATACCCCAAATAACAAGCACCAAATTCCAACAGTATCGAAGTTGGAATTTGGTGCTTGGGTTTTGAACTTTATACTTTTTAGTTGGTTTGTCGCTTATAATATGCTAAGCCGAATGGATTGGTTCCTACCGTCACCGTTGATTCGGGAGTAATAGTGCCTTCGCTTAATGTATAGGTCGAAAGTAAAGTAGACATACCACCCGAATGAGTCACGAATAATTTATCGCCTGCTTCATTGACTGCAAGATTGTGCGCAGTGGCAGCAGGGGTGCTGACGCCAGTGGCTTGAAATGAATTGTCAGATGATTTGACGCTATATAATTCACTATTTCCGATATCTGCCACATAGACATAGTCCTGTGCAGGTGCGCCAAATATTCCATGCGAACCTGTAATCGCCAGACTAGTACGCTCACTCAAATCATCGCCATCCAAGACGAAAACCACGCCTTCTTGACAAGGCACATAAAGCGTATTATTATTGGAAAGATGGAAAAGATGCGGGTCTTTGGCTACCGCTCGCGCGGCTACGCGCTCATAAGTGGATGTGGAATAGGCAAATACACTATCAGGCAACATCGGGTCGCCGCTAAAGACAGAAACATAAGCCATCGTACCTGCCGCATTGACAAAAACATCGTGCGGTTTGCTGCCTATATTAATGGTGGTCGTGACGCTATTATCGGCAAGATTGATAACGGAAGTTGTGAAATCAATATCATTATTGACCCACAATTCTTTACCTTGTCCGTCTGCCCACATGTGGAAAACGCCCTCACCAACCATAATATTAGCTTCAAGGGTTTGAGTGGCGGGATCTACGACGTACACACGGTCTTGTGCTCTATCACCGACATACAATTTGTCAGTAGTCGCTACATAAACGGCGTACATAGGTTCGGACATGGCAATATCAAGGGTTTTCAGTACGCTGTTATCTTCGGCGTTGATGAATGTGATATTGCCACTTGCACGGTCGGCAGTCACTACGATTTCTTCAAATTCGGCGGCTGGTGTCTCGTCATCTTTGCAAGCAACAACGAGTAGGATACCTACTATTAGGGGGAGTAATGTAAAACGGATTAATGTTCTCATAAACAGATATTTAATAAAAAATAATAGAATAAATTTCTGTAAATGTACATTAATCCGCAAGAGTTGATTGTCGCAATTTTGACAAATGCTCAACTCATATTAGGGTATTTTATAAATTTAAATGCACTAAGCCTTTGCGTCTTGTGTGTCGTCGCCCTCTTTTTTGGCGGCATTTTCGATTTCTTCCAATTTTGACACATCGTATGTACCAAACCATTGAGTCAATTTAGCGCGAGCTTGCTCGACTACATTCGTGTCAATGTATGATGTAACCACCATCATCGCCACACTCAACACGATAATATCGTCCGTAAAACCAATAATCGGAATCAAAGGATCGGGAATAATATCGAATGGAATCAAAAAATAACCCAATGCACCTGTGATGACCTTCTTAGCCCATCCCGGCGTATCTTTTTTCTTAAAAGCGTAAAACAACAACAACACCGGGTAAATGATACCGATACCCATAGCCTTAGCGTTGTTGGTCAATCGCTTCCAGAGCCAATTTTCCGAAAAATGCTTGGAATATTGCTCGTAATTATTTTTAAAATGCTCTTTTATGTTCATCTGAAATGTATTATTGTACCGACGATTTTAGCCGTCGTTAGGTTTTGCTATTTATGCAGACGGCTAAAGTCGTCTGTACGGTTTACATTTTACTCTCCACAATACTCATCACCTCACGTTCAAGTGCATCCGCTTTTTCTATCATCGCTTTTCCTCTCTTTATAACGTCCTCCACGAATGATTTGTTTTCCAAATCCGCTGTATTAATACGTACATTGAGGAATGCACCATGTACCGCAGCACGAGCGCAAAGCGCACCCACACCTGCATCTGTGACGGAATTTGGATTGCCGATTTCCGCCATTGCCTTGATAATGTCAAAAGTATCGAGCGAGATTTCCATCACTTTGAAAGGCACATCAATCGCATGTTGAGTAGCTGCTTGAATAGCAGCTTTACGCGCGGCTTTTTCATCATCCGTACCTTTTGGCAAACGGAAAGCTGACATAATCGCATTGAAAGCATTCGTATCTTCATCAACTAATGCAAGTAATTGGTCTTTAAGCTGTTGTCCCTTCTCTGCCCAATCCGAAAACTCTGACCAACGTGCATCCCAACCGCGCTTGTGTGATGAAAGATTCGCTACCATTGTAGCGAGCGAAATACCGAGTGCGCCCACATATGCCGAAATCGAACCGCCACCGGGCGCAGGGCTTTCTGATGCCGTTTCATTGGCAAAAGCCCGTAAGTTCATATTGAGTAATGGTGTGGCATTGAGGTCTTGCAAACGATACTCTATAATCTTTTGACGTGGATCGAACGGAGTGAGTTCGTCTAATCCCAAACTTTTTATCGCAATTCGTATTAATTCGCTTTCTGCAACGCCCGTAGAACGCTCTTGTTGGGTGAGAAAATACCGTCCCGCATCCAGCATCACTTTCAACGGAACCATACCCACGAGTTCGCTGCCCGTTACGCGCATACCGCGTCGTGTAGCACTTTTTCGCGTCTCTTCAAAAGCGATATGCATGGGCGTGACGTTGATATTTGTCAGATTCATAGAAATTTGTGCGATACCATATTCTTCTATAAACCAACCAATTCCCTTGACAGATTTGCACGCACCCGGCTCGCGTAGCGGGTTGCCATTTTCGTCTTTGATGACTTTTCCGTTGAGTTTGCCGCCTTCGCGTTTTAGGCGACCTTTTTCACGAATATCAAATGCGACGGAATTCGCGCGACGCACAGAGGTTGTATTCAAATTTACGTTATATGCAATCAAAAAATCGCGTGCGCCAATGACGGTTACTCCCGTTTGTGCGACTCGGTCGTTATACTCATTTTTGCCAAAATCGGGCTGCCATTGTGTCTGTCCTAATTTGGTGGGTAATGCCTCGTACTCGCCTGCGCGGATGGTAGCGAGGTTTTGGCGTTCGGGGCGTGTGGCGGCTGATTCGTAGAGGTAAGTTGGAATTTGTAGCTCCTCTCCTACCCTTTTAGCGAGTTTTTTTGCCCATTCTACTGTTTCTTCCATCGTGATATTGGCAATGGGAATGAGGGGGCAAACATCGGTCGCACCTTGACGCGGGTGTTCGCCCGTTTGTTGACGCATGTCGATAAGTTCACCTGCTGTTTTGATGGCTTGATAGGCGGCTTCGATGACAGCTTCGGGTGCACCTACGAAGGTGACAACGGTGCGATTGGTCGCTTTACCCGGATCAACGTCGAGTAATTGTACACCTTCGACGGCTTCTATCGAGTTTGTTATTTGTTTGATAATCTGTGGATTACGCCCTTCGCTGAAATTGGGGACACATTCTATAAGTTGCATGGATTGATTGATTTTTGATTTTGTGATTTTTGATTGAATGAATCGAAAACTATTTAACAATAGATTGCGTAAAAGTAAATAAAACGCCTGTGTGATTGTGTGTTTTTTTCCTTATTTTTACAGAAATATTCTATTACGAATACACAAATTAAAACAAATTTTACAATGAAAAAATACATACTATTAGTCGCAGGAATATTATTTTTCTGCACAGGAATTTTCGCACAAACAGGGACAGCTTATGGTTTCAAAGGTGGCTTGACATTAGGCTCGCAAAACTGGAACGGGCAGGATATGGAAATACTTTTCGGCTATCATGGCGCATTGACATTGGAGACGCGAGATGAAGAATTGGGAATTTCTTTATTCGGGGATTTAGGTTGGCATAGAAAAGGTAGTCGTCGCGTATTTCAAAGCACAGTATTTATCGACCAATCGGGAAATGAGCGTGAATTGCCACGCCGAGGTTTTAAGCAACCTTTTGATAATGTGATGGTCGCAGTCGGTGCCAAAAAGACCGGGCAGTTGACGGATTTTTTCAATTACTATTATGGCTTGGGTGTACACGCAGATTACAACATAAATTATGAAGTATTTTTCGGCAATAAAGAGTTTTTTGATGAATATATCAATAGATTCACTTATGGCGGTACAGTGCTTGGTGGCATTGAGTATATGATGAATGACACGGGAGCTGTGTACTTTGAATTGAGTTTTCACCCCGACCTTTCTAAGCAGATTTTTGTCCCGCAAGGTTTGACTTACATCGACCCAATTACGAATCAACAACGAACATTGGGCAAGCAAGAAGTGACGAATTTTGTGGTGGAAATTTCTGTTGGGTATAAGATATTTAAATGGAATTAACTCATAATCAATTAATTATTACAACATAGAGAAAATTCATGAATTTTCTCTATGTTGTAATACTCTCAAAAAATCCACAAAATCTACGTTCTATTCGCCTTCCATACTTGCCTTAATATCCTCCAAAATCCCTTTAGCTTGTTGCAGCGATTTCACATCATCCCGAATCAATATAAAATAATTTGAGGTCTTTTTAAAATTCATTTTCCTATCCGCTTTTTTGGGAACATATTGCAAAATATGATGAAACACCGCCGACTCATAATAAGGTGATTGTTCATTAGCGATAAAATAACAACGCAATTTCCGGCTCTTCAAAATCAGGCGTTCAAAACCCAGTTCCTTGCACAACCAACGCAGTCGCAAAGCCTCAAAAAGTTCCCGCACCGCATTAGGTAATTTACCAAAACGGTCACTCATTTCCTTTGAAAATTTGGCTAATTCCTCCTCATTTTTCACTTTATCCAGTGCGGTGTAGAGGTTGAGACGTTCTTGAATATTATTCACATAATTATCGGGAATCAGCATCTCAATATCCGTTTCAAGATGCACTTCGCGGACAAATTTGCGTTCTTTTTCGAGGTCAGCTTTGAAAATTTCTCTAAAATCTGTCTCCTTCAATTCCTGAATCGCTTCGTCCAAAATCTTCTGATAGGTCTCGTAGCCGATGTCGGTGATAAAGCCGCTTTGTTCGCCGCCGAGAATGTTGCCTGCACCGCGAATATCGAGGTCGCGCATCGCAATATTGAAGCCGCTGCCCAAGTCCGCAAACTCCTCTATCGTCTGCAAACGCTTCCGCGCCTCCGAAGTCAGCACCGATAGCGGCGGACAAAAAAGGTAGCAAAACGCCTTCTTATTCGAGCGTCCGACACGTCCGCGCAGTTGGTGTAAATCGCTGAGTCCGAAGTGATGAGCGTTGTTGATGATAATCGTGTTGGCATTGGGAATGTCGAGTCCGGTTTCGATGATATTGGTGCAACACAAGAGGTCATAACGTCCTTTGATAAAGTCGAGTAGTGTGGTTTCGAGTTGGTTGGATTCCATCTGACCGTGCGCCATTGCGATGTCAATATCAGGACATAATTTCCGCAACATCGCCACCATATCCGGCAATTCTTTCACCCGATTATGCAGAAAAAACACCTGTCCGCCGCGATAAATTTCATAATAAATCGAATCCTGAATCAGCTTATCATTAAACACCCGCACCTCCGTATGAATCGGCTGTCGGTTGGGCGGCGGCGTGTTGATGACCGACAAATCTCGCGCTGCCATCAGCGTAAATTGGAGGGTACGCGGTATCGGCGTGGCAGTCAGCGTGAGGGTATCTACATTGACTTTCAGGCTGCGTAATTTTTCTTTTGCGGCTACGCCAAATTTCTGTTCTTCATCCACCACGAGCAAGCCTAAATCCTTGAATTTCACCTTTTTACTCAAGAGCGCGTGTGTGCCGATTACGATGTCAATTTCACCCGTTTCGAGTTTTTCCAACAAAATCCGCTTCTCCTTCGCCGTTCTGAATCGGTTGAGATAATCCACCGTCGCGCCAAATTCTTCCAGCCGCTTCGAGAAGGTATGATAATGCTGTAAAGCCAAAATCGTGGTCGGCACCAAAACTGCCACCTGCTTCCCACCATCTATCGCCTTGAATGCTGCACGAATCGCCACCTCCGTTTTCCCAAAACCCACATCGCCGCAAATCAACCTATCCATTGGATATTCCTTTTGCATGTCGGTTTTCACATCATTGGTAGCTTTGTATTGGTCGGGCGTATCTTCGTAAATGAACGAGGCTTCCAACTCGTTTTGTTCGTGTCCGTCAGGCGGAAATGCGAAGCCTTTTGCAGCACGACGCTTGGCGTAGAGTTTTATCAATTCGGCTGCAATATCCTTGACTTTTTTCTTGGTTTTTCGCTTCAAACGCGCCCATGTGTCCGTACCGAGTTTGGTCAATTTCGGTGGTTTTCCTTCCTTTCCAACGTATTTTGAAATCTTATGCAAAGAATTGATACTCACATACAAAACATCATTATCCCGATAAATCAAACGCACGGCTTCCTGTATATGCCCTTTCAGATTTATTTTTTCCAAACCCGAATATCGCCCGACACCATGATCGATATGCGTCACAAAATCTCCGGGCTGCAATTCGCGTAATAACTTGACATTCAGAGCTTCCGACTTGCTATATCCTTTTTTGATTTGATATTTGTGAAAACGTTCAAAAATTTGATGGTCGGTATAACAAGCTACTTTCAAATCCAAATCCACAAAGCCCTGATGAATCGCATTCGTCACCGGATGAAACTGAACTTCAGCTTTCGAATCTTCAAAAATGGCATAAAAACGATTTATCTGACGAGTATTATCCGTAAAAATATAATTCTCAATTTGCTGTATTGAATTGGTTTTTAAATTGTCAATTAGCAAATCAAAATTTTTGTTGAAACTTGGTTGCGGCTTCGCCGAATAAGTAATTTTTATGTTTTTTTCTTGAAAAAACGATTCATTATTATTTATTTCAATAATGTCAAAATCCAACAAACCCTGCATCACATCTTTCGGGAAAATAAAATCGCGGTTTTTCAAAAAATCCGCTTCTTCTCCTTCGTCTTTCTCGCTAATTAAGTTGGCAAATTCGGTGGCTTTTTCAAAGCAATTTTGCAGTCGGTCTATGGTCGTTTGAATGTCTTTAATCCAGATGCTTGTATTTTTCGGAAGGATATTGAGCAAGGAGGTTTTTTGCTCTTTTGTGAAGTGCGATTGGATGTTGGGAACGATAGTTACCTTAGCGATATTTTTAGTGGAAAGTTGGTCGGCAGGATTGAAGGTGCGGATGCTTTCTACCTCATCGTCAAAGAGTTCGACGCGGTAAGGTTGGTCATTTCCATAAGAAAAAATATCCACGATACCCCCGCGAATGGAGAATTGCCCCGGCTCATACACAAAGTCCGTATGTTCAAAACCATACTCCACCAGTACCGACACAATCGTATCAACATCCAGACTTTCGCCCTTCTCCACATCAATGCGATTATCCTCCAAAACAGCCGGCGCGACCACCTTTTCAAACAAGGCTTCGGGATAGGTGACGATAATCGCCGCCGCATCCGTTTTGCCGACAAATTTACTCATCGCCTCCACACGCATGAGGACGTTGTGGTTGTTAAATTCATCAAATTTCGCGGGCTTTTTGAAGGAATCGGGAAAGAATAAAATCGGTTTGCGCTCAAAAAAACTACGGAGGTTATTTTGCAGATAAGCGGCTTGCTCTTGGTCGGTAGCGACCAGCAAAATATTGTGCGGATAGGCAAGGTACGTTCCCGTCAGGACAAAGGTATCCTGTGCGCCCACCGTTCCTGCGATTTGTAATCGGGTGGGCGGGTCGGTTTGCAGCGCAGCACAAATCTTTTTGGTGCGCTCATCGTCGCGGTATCGTTCCAGTAAGCCTTGTAGGTTACTCACGTGGGCAAAGGTAAGAAATTTAAGCGCGAGAATGGAACGCGGATGAAGCAGATTTGACGGATTTCCGCGGTTTTTTAGGTCTCAACAAAAAAGGCAGCCCGAAGGCTGCCCTATATTAAAAATTCGACAAATGCAGTTTTAATAACAAATACTATAGTGATTTTTGATTTAGTAACGAATAAAAATCATAAAATCTGAAATCGAAAATTATTTAATTTTCACAAATTTTTCAGAGGAAGAACGCCAACCGTCTCCTTCTACCTGAATGAAATACGTACCGGCGGTCAATTCTGATGTTCGTAGATTAATCTGATTGACTCCTTCGATAATTTCAACTTCTCTCTGAGTAATGACTTTTCCTTCTACATTCAAGATGATGGCAGTTGCGGTTGCATCTTTATTGGAGTAAAAACGCATGTTTACATCATCATTTCTTACAGGATTCGGGAATACATCGAGTGTACCTATATTGTCTTCAATACAAGTTGTTTTTACTTGAATCACCTCTGAATACTGTGTGAAACCATCCTGATCGACCTGCTCCAAACGATAGTAATTATCCGCAGAAAGCATGGTGTAATCAGAAAAAGAATACGTTTGAAGTGTCGTTGAATTACCGGCAGCAGTCACTTGACCAATATCTTCAAAATCACTACCGTTGATGCTTCTCTGAACCACTACATGTGAGGTATTTATCTCGCTGGCAGTTTTCCACAAAAGGTCAATTCTACAACCTTCAGCAAAACCTTCAAAACTCATCAACTCCATAGGTAGTAGGCAATTGGCACAACTGGATACATTATTATACAGCATACCTACTGCATCAAATCGCTCATTATTGAGCAATTCTCCTACAAATGTAGGCGGAAAGACTGACTCATGCCATGATAAATCATAACAAGCATCCGGAGCCAGTAAATCAAAGCTCACCTGCCCTACCCTCACCCATGCCTCAGGTGTTAGGAAAGTTCCGTCTCCACCTTGCAATTCGACATTATAAGAAACTACTGTGTCCAAAGACCCCGTAAGGTTGTGTGGAGAATATAAAGTAAAACCCATCAGCCCCGGACCACCGGGCAAAAATCCGGTTAGTGCCTGACTGGTGATTGTTGGATTTGCAAGAGCAGCTCTATTATAGGAAAAGCGGTAATTTTGCTCGCTCATAAAAAATCCGGCAGCTCCATCAGCAGCTTTTACTTCGATATCTACGAATAATGTAGAATCATCGCATCCTACTGTGTTGAGAAACTGAACGTCATATTGTGCCTGTCCTTGTGCATACAACCCGAACAGTATCAAAGCAAATAGTGTGCTTACGTGTTTTAATTTAATCATAACTAACTTCATATTTTTTGAATGTGAATAAACGGAAACGATAACTTGTTATGGTCAGTGGAAGTACAAGTTTAAGCGTAAGTTTAAATAAAAAATTCATTTTCAATGAATTATTATAACTTAAAGTGTCGCTTAGTTCAGTCTAACCACTTATAAATGCCATTTTAAATATCGATTATCATTCCGCCAAAAGGGAAGTTCTTTTTCAGGTGTAATTACTCAATTCACATACTTGTTTTCAAATAATTACAATGTTTGTTCCTGTCTTTGTTTGATGATAATCGAGTGCTGATTGGGTTTAGGAACGGGAATAAATAAGTGTACATTCTTATATTCCATTCCTGCGTCGTAAGTACAGGTTTTAGAGCTATTCTGACAATTTATTATCTGTGAGAAATGTGACGATGATTTGGGCTTATTTATTTTAATAAAGGAAATAAGAAGGCGCGCAAAACAAACCTAATCCCCTGTTAATCAACTCAATAAAGTTATTCCACAGATAAAAACACGATATTCTTTTGTTACATTAGACCGACATTAAATATGTAGCATTTATTTTATGCGAAAAATAGACTTTATTCTAAAAATCATTCATCTTGATAAGGTGTCCAATCAACGATGTGTTCGCGTTCGTTATATTGTTGGTCTTCCTCATCAAATTCATCATCCAAATCAGCGGATTCTTGTTCTTCTTTCGCAACGATAGGTGCAGGTACGGGTGTGATTCCGGCTCGTTCTTCCTCGCTAATTTCTTCTACAATTTGTGGATTTTCTTTTCGTTGAATACCATCATACATCACACTCGCACTACCAATTGCAAATAGGCGAGTTCCCAATCTGAAAAACATCACCAAAGTCTGCACAATCAACATAATCAGAATAGCCGCCTTGCCTGTCATACCGATTTTCGGCGCCAAAAACAGATACAAAGCATACACACCAACCAGCAGAGCAATATCCAATAAATACACGAAATAAGTACGGAAAAAATACCGCAAACACATACCTAAGCTACGCCCAAATTCACGCAGCACAAACCAAGTGTCTTCCTTGACCATACGCACCTTTGTGTAATCGCCCACCATCGCAATGAATGTGGCTAAGAAAAGATGAATCGGTAGGAGAATTTTGCCTGTATTCGAGAAAAACGATTCGCTTCGCAAGTTCCCAAAATCTCCCCCCAAACCAATAAAATACGCTCCGCCATACAATAGTGCCGCGACTATGCCTTGAAACAACATCAACCAAGCAAATAATCGGAAAAATCGCCAAAAGTATTTCGTACAAGCCGCCATAAATCGTTGATGGCTAAAGCCTTCGTGTATAGTAGCAAATGATTTGACTATACCGCCACTCAGGAAGATATATGCCAATAAAAATACCGGTATCATCCATCGCACCTGACTGGTCAAACCCGAAATTTTATCGCCATGTGCATTCATGAAATCCGTCCAAACCGTGTGATCATAGGCAGGAAGTAATTTGCTGATTTCAAGCGAATTACCAATCGACTCCTCCATGACACCCGCAAATGGCACTGCGACCGTCAATCCCAAAACGAATATCAACAAAAACAACAATAGCCACATCAAAAACAAACGAAATGTGTGCGAAATACCTTTAAAAAATACAATAATCGGATTCATGCGAAACAGTTGACGGCAGGCGGTGGACGGCAGACGGTGGACGCGGAATATTCCGGCAACCGTTTACCGTCTATCGTCTGCCGTTAAAAGAAAAAGAAAGTTGATTGTAGAGCATTTTGCATCCAGAACAGGACTTTTGATGCCCATTTCAAAATAGGTTCATCGTCCGGTTCTTTGGTCAAGCTATTGTTATTCAAGTCTATGTCCATTAAGATTTTTTGTTCGGGGTCAATATGTGCCGAAACGACTTTTTCAGGACGTTCATAGACAAATTCATGATTGCGAGATTCGCCATCCCACGTTTCGAGTACCTCCTCACCATTATCAAACCGCACGAATACCTCAAGCGGCACTATCATATCCCCTACCCTTTCCAGAAGGACACGCGAGCGATAGTCCGCTGCTTTGTCTGCATAATCCTCTTCATCTCGTCTATCACGCCAGCGTTTTTTGCCATTTGCATTTTCAAACATTCCAATTGGGTCAGTTTGCTTGCGATTGCTAATGGAACGCACCTTATAATCGCATACCTGCGTACCATACACCACTTGGTCAAAAAACCAATTCAAATCACCACCAAATTTATCGCCGTGTTCACGCTTAACGACTTCGTTCGCCACATCAATAAAATCTGTTCCTGTCGGATGTTTAAATTTCCAGCGCTCAAAGTAGGTTTGCATGATTTTATCCAGCGTTTCGATGCCCACCATACGTTCCAGCGTTTTCAGCCACAAGCCTGTTTTGTGATACATAATCGTACGTTCCCCACCAATTTTAAAGTCCCAACCGGGGGTTGCACAAGCTGCTACACGCGGGTTGGACATGCCCGTATAATTAAGGCGCGACACTTCACCATCTCCACGCTTATAACCACCAACATCTACTTCTGATGACTTTTCACCATAATAATGGTCGGCAATTCGATTCTCATAATACGTCGTAAAACCTTCATCAAGCCAAACTTCCTCTTGCTCATTGCTCGCCACCATTTGCATAAAATACTGGTGTACAAACTCATGTATTGTTACCATCTCCACCTGTCGCACGCCCTCATGTATTGTAAATGCAGGCAAGCCCGTAATCAAAGTCGGATATTCCATCCCCGAAGAACCTATACCATAAATCGGCGGGTCTACTATAGTAAATGTGGTGTAAGGATATTCGCCCACATATTTATCCATGTATTCTAAGGCATTTTTAGTGGATTGAAGGTACTTTTCGGTGCTGCCTTTGTGTTCGGGTTGTATCAGCAAGCGGATATCCACATCTTTCCATTTATCCTTTTTTTCCTCAAAATCCGGCGAAGCCGTCCATGCAAAATCAATGACATCCTCTGCACGGTAAGAAACCGTTTTCGTACCGTTCATATTTTTTTGTTCTTCCTGAAGGACACCCGAAGCTCCTACAACATAGCCCTGTGGCACAGTAATTTCCACATTATACACGCCGAAATCCGCATAAAATTCTGTATATGGGATAAATTGATGGCAATTCCAACGCCCTTCTTCTGCACCGCGCTCTCCTTTTTCTTCATATACGCCAACTTTCGGAAACCATTGAACCACAAAGTAATAATGCTCTCCTTCAAAACCGGTTCGCGCAATAATACGCGGTAATTTCGATATAAAATCAATGTTGAATTCAGCCGTTTCGCCCGGATCTATTGCTTTGCGAAGTGGTACACGCAATACCGTTTGGTCTTCTTTGTTACCGTCTGTCGGATGAATAAATTCCATGCCCGGAGTGAGGTCGTTGCCGTCTTCGTCTTCTATTTTCACGACATCCATCCAGCCCCAACCAAGCTCGTCGTCAGGCAACCTGCCAAAACGACTGCCATTCTTCAGAAAAGTCGATTCGGTATTTTTATACGCATTCAAATAGAGATGAAATCGCAATTCTTCTATCTCGTCGGGTGAGTCATTACGCCAAGTAAGCAACTCTTTCCCTGTCAATGTTTTGGCTGCTGTATCAAGTGTTACGCTAATATCGTAATTGGCAATGCGCGGACTGAGTGCCCTGTCCCATTTCGCTTTTTGTGCGTAACTTATTGATATAGAAGTGATAAAAAAACATCCAACAATTAAAGCATATCTTATCATAGTGTGCGAAAATTCGGAATATTCACAAATTAAATTTTAATAAATATTTTACATAAAAATGTATATTTTATTAAAATTTGCTCATTATTTTTCGGAATCTATAAGTTTTTTCGTAACTTGCGTTCATAGTGAAAATCGAAAGTACGAAACTTTTCATTATACGAGCAAATTTTAATCCTCAAATCAAGCTCAACACCCAGAAATTCACTCCCACATCCGCTCTCAATATCCATTCAAAGTCTTCTCCTCTATCCACTTAATATTCGTCAGTATTTTGTCAAAAATTATTTTTTCTTATAAATAATTTAAAAAAATGCATTTTAATTTATTTTTAAAACATACATTTGCAATGTCACAAAAACATTTTTTTTATTCCATTTAATTATGAATAAAAATCAACACTCGCTCCGCTTTCCTAATCCGAACCTATTTGAACCACTCCTAAAAGCAAAGAACACACTATCACCTTTTTTATATTACTCTTTGATTCTGAGTAATTGATAATCAATTACTTGCAATCAAAACTAATTGACTGAATCATGAAACACTCGCGATTGAGAATGGGATTGGTATATCTATTAACCAACAGTTTATTTTTACTTCCGATATTGACTTTTGCTAATATTACACCTCGTTTTGTAGCAGATTTGTCCATAACTATGCGTGAATCTTCCGGTATCACCTGCACAGGTAAAGGTGGATTTTGGACGATTAATGATGGAACAAATGGTCCTCTACTTCACGCTGCCGACACCAATGGCAATGTATATCGGAGCATCACGCTACTCAATGCCTTCAATTATGATTGGGAAGATATGACTACTGATGATGACGGTAATATTTACATAGCGGATACAGGTGATAGAAATGCTTTGTATTCACCAAGTGGTGCGTATGATGATTTGTCGATTTATCGTGTGCCAAATCCTGATTATTTTTGTGAAAATGAAGTGGTAGCAGGTGTCATCAACTTTCGTTTTCCAACCTCGAATGTAGATAATGCCGAAGGCATTTTTTATCATGACAATTACATTTATATCACAACAAAAAGTGATGCTACAGGTGGTGAATCTTATGCGGGAAGATGTTATTTGTATCGAGTACCTGCCACCCCTAATCCCGACCAGCAGTATGTAGCTCAGTATATTAGTGTGATTGACGTGAGTCTCAGTGCGCCTGCGCGAGATTATTATCAGGTGACATCGGCGACATTAAGCCCTGATCGTCAACTATTATTATTGATGGGTGAACGTCGATTTTGGGTTATTCGGGATTTCACGCCGGGAGTGTTTTTTGATGGACAAATCACCACCTATGATTTTAATGAAAAATTGCAGCGCGAAGCCGTTGCATTTGTAGGAAATCGGGAAATTTACATTACCAATGAAGCAGAAGAAGATGATGGTAAACTCACTAATCTCAATTTATGTCCCCATCTTAATGAGGAATTTGGTTGCTCACAGAACTTTGGTGTAGCCCGTTCACAAGCATCTATTTATTATAATAGTGCATCAGAAGCTGCTAATGGTCAAGTATCTACTTCCGGCAATTCGATTATATTGGGCAATGGGCAAAAAACAGCTTTTCGCTTTGATGATTTGAATATTCCAAGAGGCGCAAAAATTACACGCGCATATGTGCAGTTCCGCGCTTATGCGACGTCGAGTGCTTCCAATAATTTTATGCTCTACGGGCAGGCAGCGGGCGATGCACCTATTTTCCAAAATTCATATCAAAATATTTCCAATCGACCTACTACGCATCATTCCGTCAGTTGGTCATTCAGTGGTTGGACGGATAATGGTGCAAAAAATGCCGAGCGTAGCCCCGATATCAGCGATGTGCTACAGGAAATTGTACTCAGAAATGATTGGAATACTTATAATGCCGTCGCACTTATACTTGAAGGAACAGGTCTACGAGTTGCCTATACTGAAAGTGGCTGCATACGTTCGGCTCCTGAGCTGATTGTAGAATATTATGAACCACTAAGACTTAACGTAAAAGCATGGCTTGAAGGTCCTTACGTACCTCAGACGAATAGCATGAAAACCGACCTCAATACACTTCGCTCTGTACTGCCCGGACAAGTCAATCACCCCGCAGGACAACCATATAGCGATGCACCGTGGAATCATGAAGATGAAGAAGGAAAATACTATCCTACAGGAGATTATAATACAAATGTGGTGGATTGGGTATTGGTATCATTGAGAAGTACGCCTCAGGCGTCGTCTACTTTTGCACAGACTGCCATGCTATTGCATGCTGACGGAACTATGCACTCCGTCAAGCCATTACCAATTTCAGAAGACACGGAAGGAAGTTTCTATGTCTTGTTAGAGCATAGGACGCATATGGGTGCGATGTCTCGCACCCCCGTAAGTGTCAACAACGGTATAGTGAGCTACGATTTCAGAACGCAAAATTCATACGGCAGTCCCGCAAATGCTGCTCAAGTCGAGCTTGAACCCGGCGTATGGGGCTTATTCTGTGGCGATGGCGACCAAGCAGCCGACTCCGGCGGTTACGACATTAGCGGTGCCGATAAAATCATTTTCCAATTGTATAATGGCGATTTCTACATCTATTCAGCCGCCGATTTTAATATGGATGGCGATGTTACAGGTGCAGATAAAGCCATTTGGATAAGAAATAATGGCACTTTTTCTATCGTACCGAAATAGGACGGGGTGCGAGTTGCGAGTTACGGGTTACGGGTTGTTTTGGGGTGTTTTTTCGCGTAGCGAAAAAACTCGCAACTCGCAACTCGCAACTCGCTACCGCATTCGCTTGGGCTTTTGGATATAGGCAACTCCCGTTGGCAAATCAAATACGCTCTCGGCAACATTTAATGCCTGAATATCTGTACAAGTGATTTCCAGATAGCTCTTTTTCGTATTAAAAACGAACTTGAGCGGTATTGCCCCATCAGTCATTTCCAAGCAAAATGCGCGGTATTGATAGTTGTGATTGGCAAATTGCTCACGGTCTATTTTGTACTTCGAATTGAAATAATATTCGATAGTACCTTCCGAAGTACGCACCTTGAGCAGGTCGCAACTGACGCCGTCAATTACCGCAGCTTTCTTAGTGATGCTGTGTGATATGACTTTGCCTGTATTTTTCGCTGCATTTACCCACATCACGGCTCTTACCGTCTTATTTGTGATGTAGAGCGTATCGTTGAGATAAGTTTCGGTGATTTGTGATTCGCCGTTCAGCAGATTTTTATACTTATCTTTTTTGAAGTAAAATTTCTGCTGGGTGCCATATAGTTTTTTGACATCTTTAGGTTTCAAAAAACCAGTTTTGTCTTTGAATTTGTATTTGTAAGTTACTACTCCTTCAAATGATTGAGCTTGAAGTAATGTAGGAAATACAAACAGTAAAATGGATATAAAAGTCAGGAATGAGGTCTTCATAACTGATACTTAGGTTTAGAAAGGAAAGAGGTGTGTGACAAGGCTCTGTCCTTGGATGAAATAATAAATTGAGTGTGCAAGGAATACTCAAATTGAAGTCGCCTCAAACTTCAATTCATCAAGCATACATTTATCTGTGTTTAATTAACAGGATAAAAATGCACCTTGAAAAAGATAAATGGCTATCTGTGTGACAAGTAGATTTAACAGCAATTTAACAAAAAACATTCCAATTCATCATTATATTTTGTTTTCGAATACAATTTTTGAAAAAGAATATTTACTTTGAATATATTACTAACGAGTACAATACAAGTATAAATTTGTTATTTGTGTTATTCAATTTCTTCGAGTAATCATATACAAATGTATGCAAAAAAATAGTTTTCTAAAAAAAATAGCATGTGTATTTATTTAAAAACAAACACACATGCCATTATATTTTTAAGTAAGACACCAATATCTATCTCAATAAAAAAGCATTATTTAAGCAAGATATGTGACAAGTGTAAATACTACAATATTAGATTTAAACCAGAGCTTTTACTCTCGGATCGCTCGCTTGGCAATTTGTCGTACACCATCGTCCATTAAAATAACATAAACAGCAGGAGACAATTCTGACAAATCAAGCATTTTAGTATTCAAACCTAAGTCGGGTGTGAGTATTTCTTCATGCATAGTACGTCCCAGCACATCTGCAATTTTTAGTGTAATGGCTTTTCTATCAGTTACTTCATAAGTAACGACTAATGCTTCACTGGTTGGATTCGGATGCATATCCAAGACACCAAAACTGCCCGTTTTGCACTCTACTGTGATGACTCTTGAATACTCTTCCACGCCCGTCGTTTCGATAATATGTAGTCGATAGTAATAACGCGATAAACCTCCTGTTTCATCTTTGAAGGCATAATTTTGGACCGTAGTAGAATGACCTGCCGCCACGACTTCTCCAATAGGCATGTAATCTAATCCATTAGCCGAACGCTCTATGACGAAGTGAGAAATATCCTCTTCGCTGCTTGTCGTCCAATTTAATACATAATTACCTTCTTCGCATGTTCCTTCAAATGCCGTCAATTCAAGCGGTAGTGATGTACATGTAACTTCTATCTCAAAGGTACATCCTGACGAAGCACTCATCGTTGTTATCGTGTAAGTGCCAACTGTCGTCACAATGAATTCATTATCTGCTTGAAATGCACCTCCATCCAACGAATATACCACATCTGCCGGATCAACATTTCCGGCGAGGGCAATGTCGATTACCGCCCCTTCATTTACAGGCAAACATCCTGCCGCCGCCACAGGTAACACCGCTACTTCAAAGCATCGTACATCTGTCAGAAAATTATCATTATAACAGACATCTGATACCGCGCCTACCGCATCTACATTATCACCCGGATTCACAGGAAACACTCCTGCGTTCATTTGAGCAGCATCATAATTAAGTGCACGCACTTGATACGTTCCGGGTGAGAGCGTAGCCGCGTCAAAAGTAAAGCAAGCTTGTGCAGCCCCGGATATATCACCACTTGATTGAAGAACCGTAGTTGAGCCTTCAGCAGTCAACAACAAGGTCAAACCATAATCAGTCCCCATAACTGATTGCGTGTAATTTGTTTTGCAAACCTGAAAAGCGGAACCCGCACATACGATAGTTGCATCCGTACAAGTTTGTCCTGACACGATATTTGCTATGGAAAGCAAAAACAAAAAAGTAAATATTCTTCTCATTGAAAAAACTAATTCGATAGAGGTCAGAAGCCAGAACGCTTTGCTGTCAGAGGACAGATAAATACCTATCTCATCTGATTTAGTAAGTGGTTGGACGAAACTAAGCGACACTTTCTCGTTTCATAATTCGCTGAAAGCGAATTAATTATTAAACTTGAACTTGACACTTGAATCTGTACTTGCACTTACTTCTGTGTTCTGATAATAAAACGGTCTGACTTCTTTTGAGCAAATTCCAAATTCCAATTCAGATGTATTTTTACGAGATTTCACTGAAATTTGGTGCTTGGAATTTGGAATTTTTTCAAGTTGTCCGCAACTTGAATTAGGTAGTTTTAAGTAAGACCGGAAAGTAAAGGTAATAAAAATATCATTCATCTATTCTTTTATTTTTTACAAAAAAACTCATAACACCCGTTCGATACCCTATATTTGCGTCACAATGCTACAATGCTTAAATGCGATAATGCTACAATGTTTTATCGCATTACAATTCTCATTTCATTGTAGCATTATCGCATTGGAATGATGAGAGAATATAAATTTATTTTGTCATCATTCCATTACATCATTGTAGCATTATTTATGAAAATTATCATTCCGATGGCAGGTCGAGGTTCGCGCTTGCGCCCTCATACCCTGACTGTCCCAAAACCACTTGTACCCGTTGCCGGTAAGCCTATTGTGCAACGTATCGCCGAAGACCTTGCTGCCGCACAAGGCGGTCAAATCGAAGAAATCGCATTTATCATTGCGCCGGATTTTGGCGAAAAAGTTGAGGCAGACCTCAAAGCTACCGCTGCCAAATTGGGAGCGAAAGGCAGTATTTATTATCAAGATAAACCACTCGGTACGGCTCACGCAGTACTGTGCGCAGCAGAAAGCTTGTCAGGCAATTGTATCGTCGCATTTGCGGATACTTTGTTTGATATGAATTTCAAATTGGATACTGAAAAAGATGGTGTCATTTGGGTGCAACGAGTCGAAGACCCTTCGGCATTTGGCGTTGTAGAATTACATGACGAGGGGTATATCACTAATTTTGTGGAAAAGCCTGAGACTTTCGTCTCCGATATGGCAATTATCGGTATTTACTATTTCCGCGATGGTGAATATCTTAAAAGTGAATTGCAATACCTTCTTGATAATGACATCAAAGAAAAAGGAGAATATCAACTCACCAATGCCCTCGAAAATATGCGTGCCAAAGGTGCAAAATTCTATCCCGGCGAAATCACGGAATGGCTCGATTGTGGCAATAAGAATGCTGTCGTGTACAGTAATCAACGTATTTTGGAGCTGAATAAAGGCACGAAACTTGTTGATGAATCCGCGACTGTAACCAATTCAATCGTCAATCAACCGTGTTATATTGGTGCGGGAGCAGTCATTGAAAATTCGGTGGTCGGACCGCATGTTTCTATTGGAGAAAATACGGTTGTGACCAATTCTATTTTGAAAAATACTGTTGTTCAGAACGATACAAAAGTAGAAAATGCGATTTTGGAAAACTCCATGTTGGGGAATCACGTTACATATTCCAACCAAACGTCTGAAATTAGCATAGGCGATTATACACAGATTTCATAACGGGTTACGGGTTACGAGTTACGAGTTACGGGTTATCATTTTTCGCGAAGCGAAAAACAACTTAACCTGCAATCCGCAACCCGCAACCCGTAACCCGCAACTCGCAACCCGTTATGTTACACAACAAAATTATAGCCGTTATTATACTTGCAATGTTCACCCTGAGTGCCATTGCTCAACCTGCAAATCGTCCTACCAAGAAGGAACTTGACATCCAAGCGATGTTCATTGATGCCAATAAATCCAAAATGCTTGGCAATATCAATTTGGCGATTGAGCGATTTGAGGCAGTCCTAAAACAAGACAAAAAGAACCACGTAGCGATGTACGAATTATCCGAATTGTACATTTTGAAGAAGGATGACGAAAAAGCGATGCGCTACATAAAATCTGCCCTCGACCTTGCACCGGATAATGCTCATTACAATTCGCTCTATGCCGATATTTTGGTGCATAGAAGTAATTTTGACGGTGCATCCAAAGTCTATGACCAATTAATTAAAAACAATCCTGAAAATGAAGATTTATACTTCGAGCAAGCCTATCTCTACGCTAAGGCTGACCGCTATGACGAGGCAATTCGTATTTATAATATGTTAGAGGGAAAAACAGGTATTATTCCTGAAATTTCCAAACAAAAATACGACCTCTACATGCGTAACGACCAACCCAAAAAAGCACTCGAAGAACTTCAAAAACTTGCTAATATCGACCCGACTAATATTCCCAGCCAACTTCTACTCGCACAACATCACGAGCGCATGGGGTCGAAAGATAAAGCATCCAAAATTTACAAGAAAGTCCTTGAAACAGACCCCAAAAATCCTGATGCGACCCTCGCACTCGCCAACCTTTACCAAACACAAGGCGAAACCAACCAATACTTGCGCTCTATGCGCCCGGTATTTGGCAATGCCGATGTAGATATTGACCTCAAAATCAAAGAAATTGTACCATATATCAAGGAAGTTTCAGAGAGCAAAGATGCGGCACTCCAAGCCGAAGCCATCAGCCTCACCAAATTGCTTACGGAGACACACCCCGACGAAGCCAAAGCATTTTCCGTACACGGTGATATGTTGAATTACTGCGAAAAACCGCTCGAAGCACTCCCACAATACGAACGTGCTGTCGCACTGGAAAGCAATGCTTTTGTGGTATGGGAACAAATATTTTTTATCAATTCTGCGCTCAATCAACCGAAAGCATTATTAGAAAATACCGAAGCAGCTCTCGAACTTTTCCCCTCCCAGCCGGCAGTGTATTTCTTCAACGGCTTGGCATTGACGCAACTCAAACGCCACCGTGAAGCACTCGACATCCTCGAAGAAGCTTTGATGATGACGGGCAGAAATCCTTCTTTAAAAGAGCAGGTACTCATTCAAATTGGCGTCAATTACGGTTACTTAGGCAAGCCTGAAAAATCAGACGGTGCATTTGAAGAAGCCTTGAGTCTCAATGATAAAAGTCCGCTTGCACTCAACAATTACGCCTACCATCTCGCCCTACGAGGAGAAGATATGAAGCGTGCCGAAAAAATGGTCCAGCAAGCCTTAGAAGAGTCTCCAAATGACCCCTCAATTCAAGATACCTATGGTTGGATGCTCTATAAGAAGGGCAAATACAAAGAAGCCCAAAAATGGATTAAAAAAGCCCTTGACAATGGTGCAGCCAACAATCCTTCCGTGCTTGAAAACTACGGTAACGTCCTATTCCAACTCAATGATACTGACGAAGCACTGAAATACTGGGAATTGGCGCGTGAGAAAGGTGCAAATTCTGAACTCTTAGATAAGAAAATAGCAGACCGCAAACTATATGAATAAATCGAAATTCTATCGCAAAAGCGCAGGGTTTAAACCCTGTGCTTTTGTGATGCAGACGCTCAATTTTGTTTCTTTTCTGTTGATAATTGCTTTGCTCCTTCCCGCCTGCAAAGCAAAAAAAGACGCCTCTTCCAACCTCAAACGAAAATCCACGTCTTTTTTAGTCGAGAAATTACAAGATAATCAAATTAGTGCGGATTGGTTTAGTGCAAAGGCGCGTATTGTGCCGAGTGGTTTTGGTGTAGGCACGACTTTCTCTGCGAATATCCGTGTACGTCGCGACAGTGCGATTTGGATGAATGTCAGCAAAATTGGCTTGGAAGCAGGTCGGGCGTTGATTCGTCCTGATTCGGTATTTATTTTGGACCGTCTCAATCGCACGTATTATGCTCGTCCGTTGGCATATGTGGAGTCGGAATTTAATTTGCCTGCTGATTTCAATTTGCTCCAAGAAATGATACTTGGTAATGCTATTTTATTAGATGAAAATAATATCAACTCCAAAAAATTGACTGACCGCTATATCCTCACCGCTAACTCAGACGATTATCAGACTGAATATCGACTCGGTGGTTCGCCTTATTTGCTCGAAGAAATGTCTGTCAATGACGAAACCAATCAACGTAGCTTTTCGATTGATTTTGATGAATACAAAAAGGTCAGTAAACACCAATTTTCCCACCGCCGCGACATCGAACTCAGCAGCGAAGAAACAGGTGACGGTACGATTAAAATTAATTTCTCCAAAGTGGAAATGGATGTGCCTAAATCTATGCCTTTTAGTGTATCTTCGCGGTACACGAGAGGTTAATGGAAATAAAAGCTACTATAACAGGCATTGAATATCAACCCAAACTTCATACTGAACTCAAAGAAATCAGTATGGACGATTTTGATATAAATAATGCGCCGTCCAATTTTTTATTAAAATTCGATAAAAACAAACTCGCTATCAGCAAATGGGTTTCTCCCAAACGCACTCGCTCATATCCTTACGAAAGAGTTTATAACACCTTATCCACAACTAAGAAAATTACAATTATTCCTGTCGTAAAAGATGAAGGCAAAACAGGCGACAGAGATTTCATTCAATGGGATACAATCGCATTAATGAGTTTATTGGATATCTATGTTATTCCGGCGTATTACAATGATGCAGATAAACGAATTACTTCAAAAGGAAAAGCAAAAATCACGAGTCAAAAATTTGACAATCAATATATTATTCAAAAAATCAAAGAAATTCCCAACTATCATAGTTCTGCTTTGCATTGGAATTTAAAACAAGCAAAAAATTTAGAAGAAATTGTAGAAAAAGTTAAAACAAATTACGCTAAAATAGCGGCGAAAACAGGCGTTGAATTGAAAAGCGAACAAGGTATTGACAATTTTTTGATTCGACTTCAAAATGGTGTAGATGAATTCATGAAATTTTCACGAACAAAAGCACAAAAAGCACAAAGTAGAGAATTCGTCACCACACAACCCAAAGAAGCGTTGAGTACTTCTTCCAAAGCAAAAATTACTATCAAAAACTATCTGGGCGGACTGTATTATTTTACAGTTGATGAGATAGAAAAATCCAAAAACATACTCCAACTTATCGAAGCTAAACATAGCAAATCCTCTATCTTACCAAGCAAGGGAGACATCAAAGACGGTTTGATAAAAATGATTCTGTATACTAATTTAGAAGATGTTCATTTGAATGAAAAACCTGTAATCGTCGAACCCGTTTTGAAATTAACCTCAATGAAAGTTAAAAGCACATTTGATTCAAGGAAAAACAAACCTAAACTCGTATCTTGGTGTGAAACACATGATTTGAAAACGTCTCAAGTTACTTTTCTAAATCAACTTATCTCGGAAGCCGTAGAAAATGGTTTCAGTGTCATTATTGAACAAGCATAAAAGCATTTTATTTTGATAAAAAGTCCACTCAGATATCCGGGCGGCAAGAGTCGTTCTATTAAGGTAATCGCACCTTTAATTCCTGATTTCGAGGAATTTAGAGAGCCATTTTTGGGTGGTGGGTCGGTATTTGTGTATGCTAAACAACGTTATCCGAAAAAAAAATATTGGGTCAATGATTTGTATTTTGAGTTGTATAAATTTTGGGAACAATCGCAGTCTAATTTGGATGCTGTTATAGAACAGGTAAATCAATGGAAAGCAGAATTCGAGGAAGGAAAAAAGCTACATCGTTTTTTAATTGATAATATCCGAAAGTTTAATGATACCGAAATTGCAAGTGCATTTTTCGTGTTGAATCGCATTACATTTTCAGGAACGAGTGAAAGTGGTGGTTTCTCCAATCAAGCCTATGAAAAGCGGTTTACACCTTCAAGTATTGAACGATTGAAAAGGTTACAATACGTTTTACCCGATACTCGAATAACCAATTTTGATTATCAGAAAGTTATAGAAAATGAAGGTGAAGAAGTGTTTATCTTTTTAGATCCACCATATTATTCCGCCACAAAATCCGCACTATACGGTAAAAATGGCAATCTACACAAAGGGTTTGACCACGAAAGATTTGCAGAAACAATGAAAAACTGCCCACACAAATGGTTGATTACCTACGATAATAGTGACTATATAAAAGACCTCTTCTCATTTGCAAATATTTTCACTTGGGAACTCACTTACGGGATGCGAAATGTATCTAAAGATTCTAAACAAAAAGAAAAGGAAATTTTCATCTCAAATTATTTAGACACCATTGAGCAACCTCAACAAATGAGTTTATTTGAAGAAAAAAGAATAGAATACAAATTACTGTAAACCGAACTACTACGATGCACAAAATATACCTAACACTCACCCTCATTTTCCTCACTTGCCAAACCTACGCCCAACAGACCGTAGGTCTATTCCTCAATGACAGCCTCGCCTTCAATGGCTACACGCTGCTCGCTCCGAATAGCGCAAGACAAACCTATCTTCTCGACAATTGCGGACTAATTGTCAATCAATGGTCGAGCGATAATATTCCGTATTTTTCAGCTTACTTGACCCCCGAAGGTAATCTATTACGCGCTGTAAGATTTGGCGCACAAGGCGGCGGTGTCGAAATGCATAATTGGGAGGGTGAACTCATTTGGCAATATCAATTTTTTTCGGATAAACTTTCACAACATCATGACCTTGAATTACTCCCCAATGGCAATATTCTGATTTTGGCTTGGGAATCATTCACTCAACATGAAGCCATCGAAGCAGGACGAGACACCTCGCTGATAGATGAAGAGATACGCCCCGAAGCCATTTTCGAAGTCGAACCTATTGGTACAGATTCAGCAAATATCGTGTGGGAATGGCATGTCATGGATCACCTCATCCAAGATAACGACCCCACCAAAGCCAACTTCGGCAACCCTGCCAACCACCCCGAATTGATAGATTTTAACTACATTGGCATCGGCGGTGGTTATGTGGATTGGCTACATGCCAACTACATCGACTACAATCCTGACCTTGACCAAATCATAATTAACATACGGAATTTCAATGAGTTCTGGGTTATCGACCATAGCACTACAACCGAAGAAGCTGCCGGACATACAGGCGGCAACTCCGGCAAAGGCGGCGATATTCTCTACCGTTGGGGCAATCCTCAAACCTATCGACGCGGTACAGAGGAAGACCGTGTTTTTTATCGTCAGCATAATGCCAATTGGATTCCGGCGGGCTATCCGGGCGAGGGACATATTATGGTGTTCAATAATGGCTTAGAGCGTCAACCTGTACAGTTTTCTTCCATTGATGTGCTGATTCCTCCCGTAGATGCAATGGGTAATTACGAGACATCGGCTTCCGCTCCTTTTGCTCCCGCGGAGCTGCATAGTACTTACACCGCCACCCCGCTTGAGGATATGTATTCTGCCCGAATTTCGAGTGCACAACGTCTGCCGAATGGACATACTTTAATTTGCGTAGGTCAAGCAGGTCAGCTTATAGAGGTGGACGCAAATGATGTTGTACATTGGGACTACATCAATCCATTGCAAGGTAGCAATCCTGTAGAACAGGGCAATCCTGCGCCGGGAAACTCTGTATTTGCTGCTGTAAGATATGCACCTGATTTCGAGGGCTTTATCGGAAGAGACCTCACCCCCGGAGAACCTATCGAACTCAATCCCCTACCCTCTGATTGCGAAATTACCGTTGATATTGAAACGCCCGATTTTGCAGAATTTAACTTAACTGCTGCGCCGAATCCGGCTATTAATGACGTATATTTTTCATATAATTTGAATGGAAAAACAAGTGATGCGTATTTGGAATTATACAATTCGCAGGGGCAGTTTTTATGGAAAAAATATCTACCGCAAGGTAGTCAGGAAATGAATGTGGATGTGAGTGATTTGCCTTCTGGCATATATTTCTACCGTATTATCTCTCGTGAAAATGTAAGTCAAGCGCGTAAGTTGATTTTGTACTAACGTAAAACGATTTTGCAAATCGTTCCTTGCATACTTGACGATTTGCAAAATCGTTTTACGATGATTTTCGATTCGGATTATCTTTCAAATAACTACTCCAATCACTGTATTTTTTCTCTCCGCTAAGTGGATTACCGCGTTTGTAATAATGACAAACTGCGGCTGCAAGTGCATCCGTAGCATCCAATGGATAGTGACTGACTTTAATTTTGAGAATATTTTCCAACATCGCGGCGAGTTGTTCTTTTGATGCGTTACCATTTCCTGCTACTGCCAGTTTTATTTTTTTGGGATAATATTCTACCACATCCACATTATTCGTCATTGCTGCGGCGATGGCTACGCCCTGCGCGCGTCCGAGTTTGAGTAGTGACTGTGGGTTTTTGGCATAAAATGGGATTTCAACTGCCATTTCGATGGGTTTGTATTTTTCTATCAGTTCCTCTACCCCCTCAAATATTCGCTTCAATTTGAGCGGATGTGTTTCTAATTTCGTCATTCTCAACACCCCAATATCCAATACACGCACCGCTTTCCCTGCGATTTCAATAATAGCATAACCCAATACATTTGTCCCCGGATCGACCCCGATATAGCGGTATGAAGGTGTTGTTTTCATCGGAGCAAAGGTATCGTTTTTTTATTTCTAAATCAAATTAATTTATTACTGCCACAAATTGTTGTTTCTTCTCTTCTGAGATTTCACCAACAGCACTTGTGATAATATTACCTTGTTCATCAATCAAAGCCATGTAACAATTTGACAAATCATCGACTCTCAAATCTTCTGCTAATCGTTTTTTATTTCCATAAAATGACGCCACATTATCATGAAATTGCTCATCAATTCCGCCTCGCATCCAATTATCCACCAAAGGACTCATCAATACATATCTACCACTCATCGCAGGAATTTCATAGAACGTCACACCTGCCATCTGTAGTTCTTGTTGCCAAAACTGCTTCCACTTATTCGCTTGTAATTGTGGTTTCATGTATTTTCCTTTCTCCTCAAATACGACGGCAATCAAAGCCTTTTTACCTTTTAAAAAATCAGGAAATACCAACTTATTACCTGTTAACGTCTTTGTTTTCGTTTTGGGAAATTTATTGATAGTCATCGTTTCCATATATTGCGATTGGTAGCCTACTAAGTAGTCTTTCAAATTAATACTGTCGGGTTCTTTCAGCGTATTTTTAGCTT
>JAHDEO010000490.1 GCA_020628725.1 Saprospiraceae bacterium | reverse complement strand
TCAGTAAGTTAGACTGAAAAATAAACCTATTTTTTAGGGTGTGCGGAAAACAGGAAAAAGCCGTAAGTTCAACTTCAATCGCAACCCCAAATTCAACCTCAAATAAAAAGATTTGCCAAAGGCAAATCTCAAAACCGTCAGCCGTCAAGCCAAGCGTCCGTCAACCGTCTACCGTAAAAGAAAAAGCGACTTTACCAAAAAGATAAAGTCGCTTGACTGTGTGTGTTGCTTAATGTTCTCAAATACTAGAGATTGAGCATTGCAAGGTCTTCGCGTACCCGTCCCGACGGGTGGCGAGCTGTTAAATCAATAATTTGACCTTGCGGGTCAATCAGTATAAATTGCGGGACCGCTTTTACGCTGTAAAGGGCTGCGAAATTGGAATCAAAATCACCGTTGACAAACAACTGATGACCTTGCATATTTTTTTCGCGTACCATGTTCTCCCATGCAAACCTTGATTTGTCGATGGAGACACTAATAAATTCGATGTTGCGTCCTCTGTATTCTTCTTTTAGGATTTCAAAATAAGGTAATTCGTGCTTGCATGGACCACACCAAGTCGCCCATACATCTATATAAAGATATTTGCCTTCAAAATCACTGAGTCTCACCACGCGTCCATCAATCGTAACACCTTCAAAATCAGGAGCAAGACTACCATCATCAATCATCGCATACTTGACATATTTATCGTTGACGAGTTTGCGATAATCTTTATTTTTCACATCACTGCGAAACTGCATAATCAAAGGATTCATCGTAGGCGTACCATCTTCACCAATAAGGCTCAAGACCACCTTTGTACGAAGATAATCGCGCACAGCCGAACTGCTGAATTGCTCCTTGATATAATCATACTTAATACGATGTCTTTCCGAAATCACCGCACCACTCAATGAAGCCGGTACTTGTGCATCCACTTTAGGATCCGCTTTCATATCGAAATAATCTTCGATAAAATCCTCAAAACTCTTTAATACCAACAAATGACTATTTCTCAGATTCAGTTCTTTCACGAAATTGTAATTGAACCTATCCATCGACTCATAATCACTTGGCGCATACTTAGGATGCAATTTCTTATAATCAAGATATTGATTTGCCCATTCCATCTCAATATCCGCCATTTCATAACCTACAAATTTAGCAGGAACTTCATCGATATTTTTGATGTATGAAAACAAATAATCCTCCTTAATCTTACGCTCCACCTCTACCGAATCCTTGAATTCATTATAAGGCATTTTGTATAATTCCCTTCTCGCCAATGAATTATCGTCATCATATTGGTCTTTTCTCAGAAGGTAAGTGTTGATACCTGCACTCGTTCCACCATATACTATTTTATCGTCACTTTCCGGATCGAATGTAATATCCAACTTATCACCCGGTGTCAGATATACCAAATACTTTTTACTGCGATAATACATTTTGTAGTAACCGGATTCTTTCAATACGATTTCTCCTTCAAAAGTCTTATCATCCTTTACAGAAATACGTTGTGATTCGGTAGAAGCAAGCTCATTAACCAAAGGCTTAAACTTGATTCTTCTATCCTTCTTTCCCAACATTTTTCCGGTGATAATCGCAACAGTATCTTGGTATTTTTTCTCCTTAAAGGGATTCTTAGGAACGCGCTTCGCAGCTACGATTGTTGGTTTGGGTGCTTCTTGTGTTTCTTCGGCGGTATTTTCAACATCTTGATTTTGAGGAACTTGTTCGCCTAAATGAACGGCTGCCGGAGCTGCACCCATGATATTATTCATCATTGCAGTCTCCTGCAATTCTTCATTGCAGGCATCTTGGTTTGTGATTATTCCACCCCTTTGTTGGTGCGTCATGTAGGCAAGCGAGAGAAAGAATATCGCCAACGCAGAGAGGAAATAATAATTAAGATTCTTCATTTCTTTTAGCAAATTTTAACTATCTCGACACGAAGGTAGTGAAAAAAATCGGTATTTCGTCATTCCACCTTACCACTGTCAATTACATATGAATGTTGGAGTGTCACAATAGCATGGTGTTTTTCGGAAGTTTAAACATATATTTGATACATTTTGAATTACACATACCAACTATTTAGCACATATATGGTTGCATGCATCTTGCGAAAAGCGCACCAAGATAAGATAAATCAAAGTCACAATAGCCACAATTTTTACCAAACCTTACAATACGCACAAAATCCACACAATTAATTGATTTCCATTTATTTATATAAAAAAATGCATTATCAACTACATTTTAATTAGTATAAACAATTAAAAAACAAGATATAGCGCGATTGGTTCTGATATTTTAACCCCTTCAAACACATATATTCTCCGAATTTAACACATCACTATCCAAAGTTGATACTAAAAAGTCATACGATTTGTTATATTTGTCACGATTCTAATGATGTCACGTTTACATTGTTTTTTATTCTAATTTTACATAAAAATGATAATTGTGACCTAGCGTAATGCCTCCGGCTTACGCCTGCGTTAGTTTTGCAAATGAAACGCATTGCGCCACAAGAACGCAAGCCGGAGGTATTAAGTTACGTATACAATCAAATAATCTCGCAATCCATAATGTACTCACAAACAATTATTAAGGTCGTTTTCCTATTCCTCACCGTACAATGTACTGCACAAGTCTCTGATGATTTTATCCCATTTCGACAAGGAGAAAAATGGGGCTTTTGCAATCAAGAAAAAGAATTCGTAGTAGAGCCGCAATACGATATGATAGATGCATTTTCCGACACATTAACGGGTGTCAAAAAGAATGGAAAATGGGGATTTATTGGTAAAAGCGGTACACTCGTCATTCCTTGTATGTATGATAAAATTACGGCATTCGACGAGGGCATTGCAGGCGTATATACAGAGGGCGAATGGGGCATTATCAACCTCGAAAATAAACTTATGGGACATCGCTACGACCATATGCAACAATCCGACGATTTGGTACGAGAGGGTTTGATTCCCGTAAAATTACGCGGAAAATGGGGTTTCATCAATACACGCGGCAGAGAAGTGATTGCTTGTGAATATGAAATGGTACAGCCGTTCTCAGAAGGGTTGGCTGCTGTCAAATTGGAGCAAAAATGGGGCTATATCGACCCGAAAGGTTATACTATTATCCAACATCGTTTTGATTATGGCGGCAATTTTAGCGAAGAAAAAGCGCGCGCCGAAGAAAAAGGAAAATGGGGTTACATTGACCCCGAAGGTAGTTGGGTCATACAACCGAAGTTTGAAAATGCAAGCAATTTCAGCGAAGGATTGGCTGCTGCATCTCGCAAAAATCGCTGGGGCTACATCGACAAAAGCGGTAAATGGGCAATCCGCCCTGCATACGTAGAGGCACAACCTTTCTCAGAACGCATTGCCTGTACCCGCACTCGCCGCAACAAAATCCGCATGATAGATATGAACGGCGAAACGATGTTTGAAGCCGCATTCGACGAAGCGGGCAGCTACAAAAACGGACTCGCACCCGCCCGACTCAATAATTATTGGGGGTTTCTCAATACCAAAGGCAGATTTGTCATTTACTGTATTTATGACCGCGTACAGTCCTTTCAAAATGGCTACGCTAAAGTCGTCCGTCGAGGGCGCAAGGGTTTGTTAGATACCGAAGGACGGCAATTTTGGGAAGATTGAATGTGCTGACGTGTGGGAGTGCTGATGTACTGACGTATTTTATTTTGCTTCGCAAAAAATACCAAAAATCACGTCAAAGTATCAATTCGTCATTACGACAACACATCAGTACGTTTTTTTTCCGTAGCTTTAGCTTTAATTAAAAACTTTATATGAAAATGTAGATACGTCAGTACATCAGCACGTCCACACATCAGCACATTAAACACTATGAAGTACCTTATCATCACTCTAATAGCAGTCGTTTTGCTATTTGGTTGCAATAGAGATTGCGTTACCAAACTTCCGAATAAAAGCGGTCAAAAAGAAATCAAAGGTTTGTTTGACAAAGACATCGGCGATGCCGAAATGATATTTGATTTGAGCGTTTTTGTGGTTTATAATCGCACTAAACCTCCGATGAGCGATGTCAGCAGCGACCTTGATCGTTCCATTCAAGAAGCCAACAGTTTTTCTGAGCGCATCCAGTTTAGAATGACTTCCTCGCAATACGTCAAGCACAACGCCATCCTTGCCAATATCCGTCAATCGAAGAAAATGGAGGACGACCTCTGCAAAGCCAACGACAAACCCGGCACTATCAATCTTTACATTGTACGCTCTGATAGTGACCTCGAAGGCTACACGCCTGTCTTACAAGACGGGTTTGAGCAATATGGCACTTTAGATGGCTTGGAACGAGTATTTGTCAGCTACAACGGCTTGGCAGATGGCGCAGTACTCATTCACGAATTAGGACATTTTTTCGGATTAGGACATACTAATGATTGTCGTAATTATATGAGCTATAATTGCTATCGCGATATGTTTGATGCGGATCAACGCAATACCATTTTGCGCTTCGCGCAGGTGTATCGGAAGTACTTGCATAGCAAGTGAAGTTTAAGTTTAAGAATAAGTTTAAGTCCAAAACAGTCGAATTTGGCTGCGCCAAATCTTATTTAAACTTAAACTTAAACTTATTCTTAAACTTAAACTTCATCCATCACTCCACAAATATCTTCTCCGTAGCTACGCTACCCAGTGAATTAGCCGTTACACTAATAAAGTAGATACCCGTTGGAAGTTCTTTCACAGAAAAATTGGTACGATGGATACCTCTATCTTTTCTACCTAGTGATTGGCGGCTGACTTCCTGACCGATTCCATTGAGCAACTTTGCAGTGATAACGGTGCTTTCGTATAATTTGATTTCGACGCGTACATTATCTGTCGCAGGATTGGGCGTGATGCCGTTGATAAAGACTGCATCTTGTGGAAAGACACTACCTTCTATATCATAATATTCTTGTAATAAGAGAAGGCTATTATACAGATTCAGGCGACCTCCCGTAACAGTAATTCCCTGCAAATCAGACACTTCGTCTACGCCTTGTAAAATAAAATTCCTAACCGAACGAGCAGCTTCTTTCGGATTTTGACGCACATCATCCATAAAAGCGGGAACGGGTGTACTGTATAGCAGTCCTACTGCACCTGCTACATGTGGCGTTGCCGCCGATGTGCCACCAAATATATCGTAATCTCCCGAATTATCGACTGTAAATGTCCCCGATCCCGGCGCACTCATATCAATATGTGTAACCCCGAAGCCACCGCTTATCTCATCGC
>JAHDEO010000489.1 GCA_020628725.1 Saprospiraceae bacterium | reverse complement strand
GAGCGTGTTTGGTGTTTTCAAATGATTAATCAAATCAATTGTGATTTCAACGAAATATCAAAAATGTATTTATTGAGGTTGGGCGAATGATAGGATTTGATATGAAGTTAAGCTGACAAAGAAATTGACTATCAACGCAAATCAAAACATGCTCTAACGTGAATAATATTTTTACTGTTTTTCTGTAAGACGCAAGTATTTACCGGAACGTTGCAAAATGCCATTTTGTCTTGCTTTAAGTTAAAATTCGGAAATAATGTCATGTATTCTCGCATTTCCCATACAAAATGACTACTTTTAATCAGTGGGAATACGATTTGATGAGAGACAGTCATCAACAAAACTTAAATTAAAAAATCGAGACGCGAACAGTGTCGCAGTAAGCAAAATTCCGTAGGAATTTAATCCCGTTTACCGTCCACCGTCAGTCGTCCACCATTCTAAATATGAATTTCAACAATTTCACCATCAAATCACAAGAGACCATACAGCAAGCGCAGCAAATCGCGGCGGGCTTGCAACATCAGGTCATCGACACGCCCCACTTGCTAAAGGGTTTGTTGCAGACCGATGATAACCTCGTTCCACATTTACTCAAAAAAAATAATGTCAACACGCGCACACTCACGCAGGAGTTGGACAGCAATCTCGACAAACTCCCCAAAGTCGCAGGTGCGGCAGGTATGCACATGTCGAGCAGTGGACAACAGGCAATCCTCAAAGCGCAGTCTTTTCTCCCCAAATTTAAAGATGAATTTGTTTCCGTCGAACACCTTTTATTGGGTTTATTAGCAGCAAATGACGACACCGCCAAACTCCTCCGCAATCAAGGCTTAAACGAAAAAGACTTGATGAAAACCATCGAGCAAATTCGCAAGGGCAGCAGCGTCAACAGCCAAAATGCCGAATCCACCTTCAACGCCCTCACGCGCTACGCCCGCAACCTCAATGAACTCGCCATCAACGGCAAACTCGACCCCGTCATCGGACGCGATGAGGAAATCCGCCGCGTACTGCACATTCTTTCTCGTAAAACAAAAAACAATCCCATACTCGTCGGCGAACCCGGTGTCGGTAAAACCGCGATTGCCGAAGGCATCGCCCGCCGCATCATTGACCAAGATGTGCCGGACAATATCCGCGACAAAACCATTTTCGCGCTCGACATGGGCGCACTCATGGCAGGAGCCAAGTATCGCGGCGAATTTGAAGAACGCCTAAAAGCCGTCGTCAAAGAAGTCACCGAATCCGACGGACAAGTCATCCTTTTTATAGATGAAATTCATACGCTCGTAGGTGCGGGCAATGCCGAAGGCGCGATTGATGCCGCCAACATCCTCAAACCCGCCCTCGCTCGCGGCGAACTCCGCGCAGTAGGCGCGACGACCTTAGATGAATACCAAAAATATTTTGAAAAAGACAAAGCATTGGCGCGTCGTTTTCAGAAAGTTATGATAGACGAGCCGGACGAAGCGGATGCGATTTCCATTCTACGCGGCATCAAAGAACGCTACGAAACCTACCACAAAGTTACGATAATGGATGAAGCAGTTATTGCTTCTGTATCTTTGTCGAACCGTTATATTTCGGATAGATTTCTGCCCGATAAAGCCATTGATTTGGTAGATGAAGCGGCGGCAAAACTCCGTCTCGAAATCAACTCCATGCCGGAGGAATTGGACGAATTGGAACGCCGCGTGATGCAGCTCGAAATCGAACGCGAAGCCATTAAACGAGAAAATGACGAAGAAAAATTGGCGGAACTCAATGAAAAATTAGCCAATCTGACAGAAGAAAAAGACGCGCTGACTGCCAAGTGGAAATCGGAGAAAGATTTGGTAGAAGCCGTACAGCGCAGTCGCAATAATATTGAGCAATACAAATTTGAAGCCGAGCAAGCCGAGCGCACAGGCGACTACGGGCGTGTGGCAGAATTGCGCTATGGAAAAATCGAAGAAGAAAAACAAAACATCGAAGATTTAGAAGCGCAATTAGCTGAACAACAAGCAGATAGCAAAATGCTCCGCGAAGTCGTAACGGCGGAAGACATCGCCGAAATCGTGGCGAAATGGACGGGTATTCCGGTCAATAAAATGCTGGCAAGCGAGCGCGATAAACTCGCCAACATGGAAGAGCATCTGCACCAACGAGTAGTAGGACAAGACCACGCCCTCGAAGCCGTTGCGGATGCGGTGCGCCGTAGCCGACTCGGTTTTCAGGACAGCAAAAAGCCGATTGGGTCCTTCCTCTTTTTAGGCACGACGGGCGTGGGCAAAACCGAACTCGCCAAGTCCTTAGCCGAGTACCTGTTTAACGACGAAAACGCGATTGTGCGGATTGATATGTCGGAGTATCAGGAAAAACATGCGGTGTCGCGCCTCGTGGGTTCGCCTCCGGGCTACGTGGGCTACGAGGAAGGCGGTCAACTCACCGAAGCCGTGCGCCGCAAGCCCTATTCGATAGTCTTGTTGGATGAAATCGAAAAGGCGCATCCTGACACCTTCAACGTCCTACTCCAAATGCTCGACGACGGGCGATTGACCGACAACAAAGGTCGCCTTGTCAACTTCAAAAACACCATCGTCATTATGACCTCCAACATCGGTTCGGAGATTATCCACCGCAAATTGACCGGAAAAAGCGGTGCCGACCTCGAAGCCGCCAGCTTTGCCGTCGAGGAGGACGTGATGACCTTACTTAAACAAACCGTCCGCCCCGAATTTTTGAATCGCATAGATGATGTCATCATGTTTCGTCCGCTCACCAAGTCGGATATGCGCGAAATCGTCAGCATACAGGTCGGGCAATTGATGAAGATGTTTACCGAACAAGGCTTGCAGGTCGTCATAGATGAGTCTGCCATCCGCAAGGTCGCCGAAGTGGGCTACGAACCCGAATTTGGCGCACGCCCCCTCAAACGCATCCTCCAAAAACGCATCGTCAATCGCCTCGCCCGAAAAATCCTCAAAGCCGAACTTGATACTAAAAAACCGATTCGCGTCACTGTGACAGAGGGGTTGATTGAGATTCAGAATGAAGTGGGTGGGTATTTGGAGTCGGATGCTTTGTTGAATTGATATACACCAACACTTGCCTTGCATTTCCAAAAATGTAAGGCAAGTCTCAGACACAAAAAATAACCGACCACCCCGTACCTAAAAGATAAACCGTCATTCTGAACCCCGATTCAGAATCTGCCCGGTCTTGGCACGATGTTAAACTGTAGCTTCGGTTTAAAATGTTGCGAACAGCCAAACAGATTCCAAATCGGGGTTTGGAATGACGGTTTATTTTTGGTGTCTGTCGTTTCAAATTTGGTCAAAATTCATTATCTTTGAGAAAAATAAAATTATGACGAATGTTCAGGCAGAAAAATTTCAACTGATTGAATGGTTAATTCAGTTGACAGACACGACGGTTTTGGAGCAAGTCAAGGCTTTGAAAGATGAAAATGAACAATTTACACCACTCACTTCCGATGAATTACGCGAACGCGCACTTGCCTCTGAACGCGATATTGCCGAAGGCAATGTGATTCCATTACGCGAAATGATGAAAGAAAATTGGAACGCATGACCGTCATTATCACCGCCAACGTAAGGATACGTTTTATCCAAATCTACGAATATTATTGCGACAAAAATCTTCCTGAAGTAGCTATCCGAATCAGAGAATCTATTGAAAAAAGAATGCTGACTTTAGAACAATTTCCGCGCATTGGTCCGATTGAAGAACAATTCAGCGACTTGGGTTTGGGGCATCGCTACCTCGTTGAGGGAAATTACAAAATCATCTATCGGATTGACGGAGAAAACATCTACATCACCGATATTTTCCATACCAGTCAAGACCCACGTAGGATGAAACCCTAATATTTTCTTGTAGAATAAATTTGAATTCAAGCCCAAAACAAACGCATACAAACGCATTTTTTTTATTTTTATGTAAAAAACGCTCGCACCAAACCCACCATAAAAAAACTCCACCACCTACCATCAACACCACTTTCCGGCAATACCGTTTTATCCCAACAATCAAAGAAAATCCAATACAAGTCCTCACTTAACACATACTTCACCTATCGTCCTACTTTCTTGCTAAATAAGGTTTGGATATCGAAGGTTGATTGACCTTTTTAGGAAGTCATATATTTAAATTTTAACATTAACTGTCAACTCGTCATGTCGATTTTACAGACTTTGTGCTAAGTTTACTGCCAAAATGTCCGGCGTCAATGGAGTTTTACGTCTTGGCACAGGAATTGGCAATCGGTTACTTTATTTATTAACAAAAAATAATTAATATGTATAGAGAAATCATCAAGGTTGAAAATGAAAGTAAAAACCACAAACCAAATCATGCTATCGATCCAGTCGAAGCTATTATAAGTGAACTGAGAAATGCCTACCCAGAAGAAGACACAAGTGGAATGGAAGCTGGACTCAAAATTGCTTTTAGTTACGACCACAATCATAAGTTAGCTCCCAAGGCATCAACTAACTTTTCTCAAAGAGTCAATGCCGCTGTTGAAGATCTAGCTAAAGACCCTCAAAAAGTTATAAGAAAAGAAGAACGTTTAAATCAAATCATATCAAAAAATTCATCATTGAAGCGAAACGTATCAATATTAGATCAACGTTTGGCATCAAGTTCTGCCTACAATAATGAAGTAAATAAAAAAGTTCAACAATTATTACAAGCTAACGATCAACTTAAACGAACGAATAATAACCAGAAGTTGATAATTGGCGGTAGCGCAGTAATTCTTTCACTTATTATCCTCAACAAAGCATTTGGTAATAAGAATAGCAAAAAGAAATAATCCTCGATCTCAGTCCCTCAATTACTCTTCCAAAATAGAAATCCTCTCTCTTGTATCGGTAATATTTTCGACACCCGTTTCAAAAATCCAAATCCAATCCAATGTCCCCGGCTTGGCATTTATCAGTCGTCTCCGTCCTGTCCCTATCAAATGAATATGAATGCCATCGCCAAGCACCACGACACGCCAGACAGCCTGCGTCTCGCCGAGTCCGAGCGGACAAAAGCGGCTATCCGTTACACCGGCTTTTTGGCGCAAGAAGTAGAGCAAGCTGCCGAGTCGGTCGGGTACGATTTCAGTGGCGTGGATGCCCCACAGCATGAGCGTGACAATTACGCGCTATGCGGAGTTTGTCGTGCCATTGGTCAAGGCAGTACAGGAGTTGGAAGCAGAAAACAAAGCCTTACGAGCGCACAATGTAGATTTGGAGGCGCGCTTGGGCAAGATAGAAGCCCTCCTGCAGCAACGATAATGTA
>JAHDEO010000023.1 GCA_020628725.1 Saprospiraceae bacterium | reverse complement strand
GGGGCGTTTCTACGCGCTTGATGGGTGCGCTCATCATGGCACATTCTGACGATGACGGTTTGGTGCTACCGCCCAAACTTGCGCCTATTCAGGTCGTCATTGTACCTATTCCAAAGCCCAATGAAGAGATTGATGCCGTAGCCGATAAAATCGCTGCTGAACTCCGCGCCGCAGGTATTTCCGTCAAGTATGACAACGATGCCCGAAAGCGTCCGGGCTTCAAATTTGCGGAGCATGAAATGAAGGGTGTACCTGTCCGCATCGGTATTGGTAAGCGTGATTTGGAGAAGGGCGTAGTCGAAGTCGCACGACGCGATACGAAGGAAAAATATAGCGAATCGCTCGACACCGTTGTAGCGCATGTCACTGAATTGCTCGACCATATTCAGGACAATATTTACAAGAAAGCCTACGATTATCGCAAGGCACATACGACTCGCGTAGATACTTGGGAAGATTTCCAAAAAGTGCTGGAAGAAAAAGGCGGTTTCATCTCTGCCCACTGGGACGGCACGACTGAAACAGAGTTGAAAATCAAGGAGTTGACAAAGGCGACGATTCGTTGTATCGCGCTTGATGAACCGGAAGAGGAAGGGAAATGTGTGCTGACAGGGAAGCCTTCTAATAAGCGGGTTTTATTTGCGAAAGCGTACTAACGTAGCACAGTCTGTAGACTGTGTTCATTTTTTGCGTAGCAAAAAATGGGTGCGGTCTGCAGACCGCTTTACATTTATTATGTTCCAACTCACCTCCAACTTCCAACCCACCGGCGACCAACCCGAAGCCATCCGCCAATTGGTAGAAGGCATCGAAGACGGCGAACGCGCACAAGTATTGCTCGGTGTCACGGGGTCGGGCAAGACCTTTACGATGGCGAATGTCATCAAAGAACTTCAACGCCCCACACTCATCCTCACGCATAATAAGACGCTGACGGCGCAACTCTACGGCGAGTTTAAACAGTTTTTTCCCGACAATTCGGTCGAATATTTCGTATCGTATTACGATTATTATCAGCCGGAAGCCTATATCACCGCTACCGATACATTTATCGAAAAAGACCTGATGATTAATCAGGAAATCGACAAATTACGCCTGCGGGCAACCTCTTCGTTGTTGTCGGGAAGGCGCGATATTATTGTGGTGGCATCGGTGTCGTGTATATATGGTATGGGCAATCCTGAAGATTATGAAGCGGCGGTCTTGCGCCTTGAAAAAGGGATGACGCAAAGCCGAAATACTTTCCTGTTTGAATTGGTGAATAGCCTGTATTCGCGGACGGAGGCGGACTTTACGCGCGGTTCATTTCGGGTGAGGGGCGATACGGTGGACATCAATGTGCCTTATGGCGATTACGGTTATCGTATCGAATTTTTTGGGGATGAAATCGAGGCATTATTCCGCATCGACCCGGAGACGGGAAAGACGACGGAGGAATGTACAAACATCGCCATTTTTCCTGCCAATCTCTACATTGCACCCCGCGAAAGACTCCAACTCATCATCCGTGAAATCGAAGATGAACTTCAGGAACAAAGTAAATATTTTGAGCGCGAAGGTAGGTTTTTGGAAGCCAAACGCATCCGCGAACGCACCACATTCGACCTCGAAATGATACGCGAATTGGGCTATTGTCAGGGTGTAGAAAATTACTCGCGATTTTTTGACCGTCGGCGACCTGGGCAACGTCCGTTTTGTTTGTTGGATTATTTCCCGGATGATTATTTGATGTTTATTGACGAAAGTCATGTGACGCTTCCGCAATTGCGCGGCATGTACGGTGGGGATAGAAAACGTAAGTTGAATTTGGTTAATCATGGTTTTCGTTTGCCTTCGGCAATTGATAATCGCCCGCTGGAATTTCCTGAGACAGAAAGCCTTATGAATCAGGTCATTTTCGTGAGTGCTACACCGAGTGACTACGAATTGGAGCAGACCGAAGGCGTATTTGTGGAGCAGGTCGTGCGTCCGACAGGCTTGCTCGACCCGCCGATTGAGGTGCGTCCGAGTATCAATCAGGTGGATGATTTGTTGGATGAAATACGCCAGCGTGTAGAGGTGGATGAGCGCGTACTCGTCACGACATTGACCAAGCGGATGTCGGAAGAATTGTCGAAATACCTCATCAATATTGGTATAAAATGCCGCTATATTCATTCGGAAATTGATACGATGGAACGGGTAGAAATTCTGCGGGATTTGCGCTTGGGAACATTCGATGTATTGGTCGGGGTGAATTTGCTGCGGGAAGGTTTGGATTTGCCGGAAGTCTCGCTCGTGGCGATTATGGATGCGGATAAAGAGGGTTTTTTGCGGAATACCCGTTCACTTACGCAAACTGCGGGTCGTGCAGCGCGAAATTCCAACGGAAGGGTCATTTTTTATGCCGATAAAATCACTCGCTCCATGCAAGAAACCATTGACGAAACCAACCGCCGCCGCGCCAAACAAATCGCCTACAACGAAGCACACAACATCACGCCCACAACGGTCAGCAAATCAAAAGACGAGATTCGTCGCCAATCGTCTATCCTCGACATTCGCGCGAGTGTGGACCCGACGGTCTATCAAGAACCCGAAGAACTCAGCATCGCCGCCGACCCCGTGGTACAATACATGACCGCCGACCAACTTGAAAAAGCCATTCAAAACACAGAAAAGAAAATGAAACGCGCTGCCAAAGACCTTGATTTTATCACTGCCGCACAATATCGGGATGAGATGTTGGCGTTAAAGAAGCAGTTGAAGGATAGGGTGGTGTGAGAAAAACTCACCCGAAAGACACCGCTTTCGAGTGAGCTTCAAATTACTGTATATTCAACTGATAGACAACAGAATCACCCTCGACTATCGTGGGCATTTTCTTGATGTCTTCGATACTAAATTTATACTCCGTATTATCTATCGTCAAAATCATGCGGTCACCAGTCCACGGGTTGGACTCCTTAATCTTTTTGCCTAAAAAGTAAGTTGAACCACCATTTACTTCATCAAAAACTAATCTGTAGATACAATCCGAAATTAGTTGATGTGAACCCGCTCCTATCCAAATTTTAGGATGGGTCGCTTCACACATGATGTTCATATCCGTTAAAGATACTAATAGAGTTGCCCCAGGCTTACGTGTTTCTGCGTAAATACAGGCACTAAGCAAAAGAGGAAGCAGTATGATAGATAAAATGATATTTTTATTCATAAAATATAGTCCTATGGACACATATCACCTGCAAGTTCTGAATATGAGTCAGCATTATATATACTCTGTGTTGTACTTAAGTCCCTATATTTAGACTGCCACTGATAAGCAATGTCACCAGCCAAAAAATACAGGTGCATATATTCATGTATCAATGTTTTTGCTTGTTCTTCTTCGGAAGCGTCCCAAAAATTAGGGTAGCAGAGTCTAATATCAGTAAATCCCATACCCAGAGGGAAAGTCCATGCCTCATTATCTCCATTACACAAATCAATTGAACTCTCTGCGTTGTCTGTAAGAACAAAATCAGCACCCGTTGAGGCAATCTTTATATATGTTAATAGACTTGAAATGAATTCCGCTAGTCCTTTATCATTTGCAGCAAAATGAGTTGCCAAGTGAACAGAGACATCGCCTGTACTGCCGTCATATTCATTTAGCATATCAATAGCGCATTCGAGTTTATTTCTTGCCTCAATATAAGCCAACCAAAGTTCTTGTTGCTGACCAACAGAACAACCTGTGCAATCGGGAAGAGTATTATCATTACATAATATAGGAAGTTCGCTGTAATCGAAAGGATTACCATCCAAGGTAAACTGACCCAATATTCCTGTATCAATATAGTCGTAAACACTTAATTCTGCGTAAAAATCAGAATACGAAGTGTTTGGATTTGAAGGATTTGTTGAGTTTACAAGAATATTTGTGATAGTACTTGTTGGTATTGGAAGCCCTGTACAAGCATCTATAACTAATTGAGAGCAATATAAATATACCAAATCCGCAAGCAATTCCGACTCAATATCCGCTACCGGAAAAGAAGCAGGTAAGCTATACACATCAGCCACGTATGCCTGATTCATCAAATCAACGGCACTTGGGCTGATGGTTTCAAGTCCGTTCAAGACTTCCTGTACCACACAGGCAGCATCAGTATTAGCATTAGCAGGGTCATTCAAGTAATCCTCAATTGCATTGGTGAGTGATATCAATCCTCTTTGAGTCAAGTAACCAAAAATAGCTACATCAAGTAAGATTTGTCCGATTTCGGGTTCGTCATTGTCAGCTAAGAAATCATCAATCACATCCGCATAGCTGCAATTACCATTTATCCAGGCAATATCTTCTTCATCAGCTATACCGGCAGCATAAATATCCGCAGTACATCCTGCGTCACATATGTAATAGCAAGGAAATTCCGTACCAAAATCAGGCAAGGGTGTACTATCAAAGACCGGAGTATCAAAAAGCGTAATCACACGATTAGGTAGTTCGGTCATTCTGCCTAAGCAAGTATATTCGGGAAAAGTAGAGCAATCTTCCAACTCAATGACGGGTTTCACACCCCAATCAAGATAAGCCTCTGTTCCTGCATTAAAGAGTTGTTTGTCAAACTCATAAAACATCTGTACCAGCAAAGGGAAATTTTGGTCATTGGTTTCTGTTTCTACGGATGTCATTTGTTCTCTTGTCGTAAGGCTGTATGATGCCTCTCCGTCGGCAGTTTTGCTGTAAATCAATACGCCGTTTATCATAGCTTCATCTGCGGGTACGAGTGGTACGAAGGTCATCATATCTCCGCCTTCGAGTTTAGCCACATAACTCGCCAACCATACGGGGTGTCCTACATTTTGAGTAATATGTGGGATATACTTATTTCCCATTTGTAGGTTCATATTACGAACAAAACGTTTGGTTTTTTGAATAGAACGAGCAAAAAACGAACGTCCTCTTATATCGTTGTTGAGTTGTTCAACAGTTTGTTTCAAATGTGGCATTTCATTGATTTTCTCGTCACTGAAAAAATCAGCTTCTTCAGCCGAAAGATTGAGTGCCTCGAATGATTCCAGAGATTCCGCTGGAGAGTCACTTGGAGGTAATACTTCGTGTTCATTACATGCTGTTATGCAAAATAATAGCATTAATAAGCCCAAAACAGGCATTTTGAGGTCAAAAAGTGTCAATATGACTGTTTTTAACGATGTTTTCAAATTCATTTTCTTAAATTTGTCTTAGTTAATAAATTTTCGCAGTCCACACGATTTTTGGACTGCAAAGTTTTGAAATGCCGTGTCGCTTTCCTGTCCGAAAGTTGCACGGTTTTTTGTTTCTTCTCGTGGGTGTGCATAGCACATACATACGTGACTATGCTCTTTTCTTTTCATAGGCAATGTCATTTTAAAAGTTCACAAATAAAATAATGGAAACAAGACGTTAGGTAACAAACGCCTTTGATATAAGGGAGTATCTTGAAAATGTATTGGGTTTTTGTTTAATTTGATGGGGGGGGGTAATAATGGCTTTCATGGCTTATATGATTTTGTGGTAAAATAAATTGGTTGACTTGATGTTCTATTGTAAACACGAAGATAAACTACAAAATTGTAGAAAACAAATGCATTAACACATATTTTTCAGTGAAATGTAAGTGATTTATTGGATTTGAATTACGAAAAATAGCTTTACATAAGTGTTGCAAGTAATAAGTTTAATTTGATTTTGAGGAAATGACTTACTAAAGATATTGATTTCATCACCACCACACATCAACTGAGTTAGATATTAGCTTTAAAAAATTACTGATAATGTAGAGTTACTAACCGACTTTAATGTTTTTACATTTACATGATGACCGTTTTAATGCTGTATCGTATATTGACATGAGTTAATGTTTGTAATACTAACAAACCATTCTCATTTCATACAATAGGCAATTAGATTTTTTTGAAACCAGCATGTTGTCGACAATTTTGTAATGTTGGTTTCGCCTCCAAAGGAGGCTTAAATTTGAGTTTGAACTTGTTCTTGAACTTAAACTTTACATAGACACTTAATTCTGCATCATGGTATATCAAAAAAGAATCAGTAAAATCTTAATACTGACAATACTCGTATGGACAATACAATTCTTATTTCCAGTGGAGGGAATAGCCCAGATAAGTCAGGGAGGTAAGCCACTAAGTTTCAAAAAAGATATTAATCTAAAAACAATACCCATAAAATACATGCCGTCTGTAAATGCTGAACAGCTTCGAGCAGAGGACGAAGAAAATGCAGACATCCCCGGACCCTACAGGTTTGGATACGTTATTGACTCTGATTTGAGTCTAAAAAACTCCGGAGTTTGGGATGTTTTACCTAATGGAGATAGAATATGGAGATTACAAATAGCATGTATTGATGCGAAGAGCGTCAATATTAATTACGCTCATTTTGAACTGCCTCCGGGAGCGAAATTTTTCGTTTACGGTAATAAATACACGGAAAACGGCAGAGAAAAAAGAGACATACTCGGAGCTTTTACCAGCCACAATAATAAACCTTACCTTAAGTTTTCGACGATGCCTGTAAGGGGAACTTCCACCACCCTTGAGTACTTTGAACCCGCCGAACATGCAGGAAAAGGCATCATTCAAATTGAAAGTGTCGTGCATGGCTATAGAGATTTTTACGGTGGACTTGAGAAAATCTCAGGAAGTTGTAACCTTGATGTCGTTTGTGGTGCGGCAGATGGTTATCCACAGGTCGATAATTATCGCGACCAAATACGCTCGGCAGTTGGTGTATTTACGAGTGGTAATTCGGGCTTTTGTTCGGGAACACTCATCAGAGCAGCGGATGGTTGTACGCCATACGTGCTGACTGCCGACCATTGTAATGTAGGTTCGGCAGGTAACAGTAATAACAACTTATTTGTATTCAATTTTGAAAATTCAACTTGTCGGACACCCGGTTCGGCTGCTTCCGGCGGAGCAGGAGACGGTAGTATTGCCCAGAGTGTTTCGGGTATGATAGTCAGAGCTGCTTCCGAGGGAGGTGTTTCGGTCGGTTCAGACCTTGCTTTGGTTGAGTTGTCTGCACATCCTCCAGCCTCTTATAATGCCTATTATTCAGGCTGGTCTCGTGACGCTGCTACGCCCAGTAGCGCAATAGCCATTCACCATCCAAGCGTAGATGAGAAAAGAATAAGTTTTGAAAATGACCCATTAGGTGTGACGAATTATTTGAGCAGCACGCCTGTGGCAAATGGAACGCATTGGATAATACCGGACTGGGACGTTGGCACAACAGAGGGCGGTTCATCAGGTTCGGGATTATATAATTCGGAAGGTCTTTTAATTGGGCAATTATCCGGTGGTTTTGCTGCCTGTAGTGGAGCTACTAATAACGGACAAGCCGACTGGTATGGTAGAATGTGGTACAACTGGGACAGAAATAGCGGAGGTGCTACCAGAAACCTCCAAACTTGGCTGGACCCCAACGGAACAGGACTAATGTCACTTCCCGGAAGCAATGACCCTTGCGGTGGTCCACCAACTTGTACAGACGGCATACAAAATGGTGATGAAACCGGAGTAGATTGCGGTGGCACTACCTGCCCAACTTGCCCAACCTGCACAGATGGCATACAAAATGGCGACGAAATAGGCGTAGATTGCGGAGGCACTGACTGTCCGGCTTGCCCATGTAATGATGGCGCATTGGTTTTAACAATAACTCTTGATAACTACCCGGAGGAAACAAGCTGGACGATAACCGATGTCAACGGTACAACCGTCACTTCTTCAAATGGAACTTATGCCGGAGAAGCTGACGGCGCGACAGTCACGGAGAATATCTGTCTGCCTGACGGATGTTTTGATTTTACAATAAACGATTCATATGGCGATGGTATTTGCTGCGGATTTGGAAACGGCTCTTACACATTAGCTGATGCGGATGGGAATATTTTAGGGTCAGGCGGAGAATTTGGTGCTTCGGAAACTATTAACATTTGCATCGAAGGTGGTTGCCCTCAAGTTATCTCGCTCACAACGCCGGTATCGGCAGGTCTGTATCATGCAGAGCTTGAAGTAGATTGTCAGGTTCCGCTGGATGCCGGAACGAATATTCAGTTTAAAGCAGGACAAAGAATTCGTTTGGAATCCGGAACTACTGTTCCTGCAACAACTAATTTTGAGGCAACTATTGAGGATTGTCAATAATTTTTTTGCATCATAAAAGGCACGAAGAATATGGCAATCGCATGAAAATATTTTGTTCCCAAAGGAACAATGAAAATGAGGATGTTTAGTTCCTGTTACCGACATTTTGCCCCTAACGGGGCTATTGAACGTGAAATACTGTCCTGTAAGGACAAAATATTGGTAGAAAATCAAATCAACAAACCACGCTTGTTCCGTTAGGAACAAAATATCGGTTTCATGCGATTGCCATACATGCTTTTGTGATTCAAATAGACTTTATTTCAGAATAAAGTCTATTGTATATAGTAACTCAAGTTGCGGATAAACCGCGAACTTGAGTAAATCCCAAATTCCAAGCACCAAATTCCAATGAAATTCGATTGGCACATGTTAAAATTGGGATTTGGAATTTGTTTTTTGGAACTTTTCAAGTTGTCCGCAACTTGAATTAAGTAGTTAAAAGATAGCGCGATTTAAACGTAAAATAACACCACTAATTACAAAAAATAACTTAACACAAAAATAATATCAAATTTCCGTAAAATTAATATGCATTAATCTTATTTTTTTCGTAAATTGAGTTTAGCTTTATGCGTGGAAACTTTATATGTATTTATACGTATAATAGGTTTTCATTTTTTTACACATGAAGTCTATCCAATAAATAAAAAAATCAGCATTTATGAAAAAAATCTTCTTAACTCTCTCTCTATTCGCTTTTTGTATCACCTTATCTGCTCAATCTTGTTTACCCGATGGTATTGGTTTTACCAGTCAAGAGGAAATTGATGCGTTTGCCACCAACTATCCCGGGTGTACTTGTATTGAAGGCGATGTGCATATATTCGGTAAAAATATGAATAGTTTAGCCGGATTGAGTCAAATCACACAGATTAAGGGCGACCTTAGAATTGACTATCTTTCTGCACCCGATTTTACGGGATTTGATAACTTAACTACCATAGATGGACACCTTTCTTTATTTGGTAATAAAAGTACAAGCACAACCGGATTTGGGTCGCTTACCTATGTTGGGTCATACGTACGTATTATATTCAATGAGTTTGAAGATTTAGAAGGGTTTCGAAACCTGACAGCTATTGGTGCGGGAATATTTCTACGCGATAATGACGACCTCACATCATTGGATGGTCTGAATAATGTAAACTATCTCGCAACCGCGATATGGATATGTGATAATGATTTGTTGAGTGATATTAGTGCGCTTGATAATGCTATTGAAAATCAAAAAATTGCCAGTGTGCGTATCAAAGACAATCCCAACCTACCTGTATGTAACATAACACCTGTGTGTGCCTTTTTGAATGCCGATGGTATTGCCGAAATAGAAAATAATGCAGAGGGCTGTAATAGTGAAGAAGAAGTGTGTTGCGCCTTTGTTGAGGTAACAGATGAAGTCTTTATTTATTCGGATATGGATAAATTTGTGGATGGCGCAGGAGTGACGACAACACTCGAAGTACCGATGTTTCCAAGTGACGCTACTTGCAATGATATTGTAATGGAAGGATATTTCCGTGTTGCGGGAGCTTCTTGTGAGAGCGATATTGAAATCGAGATAACCGATCCGGCAGGTAATCCCATCTTTATGGGCAATGTATTTGCCACTTGCAATGGTTCGGGTTCTTCGCATCCTGTTGGTGCTTTGTATATCGTAACACTGCCGATACCTATGGCAATGAATGTAGAACCCGGAGATTGGACAGTGACATTCACCGATAGCAACGACCAAAACTCAGGTGCCGAATATCTCGTAGGATTTGTCAGTTTGGTGGCAGACTGTGCTTATGAAATATGCGAAGCAGACCTGGAAGACCGTTCGGAAGAAGAACTTGTCATCAAAGAAGTTGCGCTCTATCCTGTACCTGTTAATGAGTTTTTGAATGTCGATTATTATGTAGAAAACACACGCTTGGTGACTTATCAAGTCTTCTCTGCTGACGGCAAACCTACCTTGCGTGGTGAAGAATTCGTAGTGAGAGGCAAAAATACATTCCAAGTAGATGTAGCTACTCTTCCGGCAGGTCAATATTTCATTAGTATGAATGAGAATGATAGCGACTTGATACAAACGAAGCCTTTCGTGAAAATGTGAGGCAGTTGATAGTTGATAGTCCATAGTGACCGATTTTGCGAAGCAAAATTCAAAAAAACTATGAACTATGAACTAAAAACTACGAACTAAATAAAAAATATTGGTGCCCTTCAAAATGATAATTAATTCATTTTGAAGGGTTTTTTTATTATAAAATGTTTGATTTGTAAAAAGTGCCCAAACCGTTCCTTTTTTTATCCTGCGAATGCCTGCACCTTTGTATCAAAGCAAAATAGATAGATGGTTTTTAATTAGTGTGAACCTGCCGGAAAAGTCCGGCAGGTTTTTTTAGAGTAGTCGAATACTATTTTTAGTATTTTTATTTTGCGAAAACCATAAATTGCCTAATTGCAATAGACTTTATTCTGAAATAATTCATTTACAACAATAAAAAATAATAACCATGAGATACATTATATCCACATTACTTAGTTTTTTGTTTTTATGTTCTTTCATAAAGGCGCAGGATTGTCCGCCGGGGGATGTGACGTTATACACACAAGCACAGGTAGATGCTTTTGTAGCCAATTACCCAAATTGCACGACCATCAATGGTCACCTACGTATTGGAGATAATGTCAGTGAGGCAGACGCCGTTACGGATATTTCTGGCTTATCTATACTGACACATATCACAGGTGATTTACGAATATCTGAAGTATTTCACTTGTCGAGTCTCACGGGCTTGGAACAGCTTGAGGCGATTGGTGGCGATTTGAGATTTAACTTCCTTTGGGGCAATGCCCTTTTAGATATTTCTGCCTTGGATCATCCGATTACTATTGGCGGAATCGTTTATTTTGGAGATGTCGGAGAAAATAACATCACGCCCTGCAATGTGCAGGCGATATGCGACCATTATTTTCTCTCCCAAAACAATGTAGTCAGTATTTACGGGACTTGTACTTCACTCAGCCTAACGTGTCAACCAATTGGTGACTGTCCGAACGGAAATGTTCTTATCAACTCGCAGGAAGATATGGACTATTTTGCTGCCAATTTTCCTAATTGCACTCAAATAAATGGTTATTGGAGGATAGATTCTGGGGATCCTTATAATAATACTGTGATTAACGTTCCAGAGCTTCCTGCATTGGAACACATCACCGGAAATGTTTCTATCGGAACACGTACCATATTATCTGCCAATAGTTTTTCAGCACTCACTCAAGTGGGGGGCGGTGTATATCTTTCGGCAGAGATAGAGGGGGATTTTCCGGTATTAGAAAGTATAGGCGGAAGTATCATCGTTTTTGACGGTTCAAATACAGGTGCAGGTCCAACAGGCGGCTACCCTGCATTGAAATATATCGGTGGCGGTATATCTGCCGGAGGTGCCGAAGGCGGTTTTCTCAATTCAAATGATTTTCCGCTTTTAGAACGTATAGAAGGCAGTATTTCGGGTTGCGGTTGGGGATCGTCGCACAATTTTAGCGGCTTTGATAATCTACGATATATCGGTGGAGACATTAACACCCAAGATGGTACGATTAGCGGAATGAATATGCTTGATACGATTGGTGGTAATATCAATTTTTACACCTGTTATGCCGCCGGCGTATCTGTAAGAATCACAGGATTGAATCAACTTAAATATATTGGCGGTGATTTTAGATTATCTGGTGTTAGCTATATATGTGCGGAAGACCTCAGTGGACTATCACAATTGGAATATATCGGCGGTGATTTTGAATTTTATTGGCAATATGAAGGCAGCGGCGGCGGTGATGGTTGCTGGAATGGTATGGATAATATGAATGTCTTACAACAACTCATACACGTAGGCGGTAAGCTCAGAATCGGTGAAAGTGGCTTGTCTAATCTTGATTTTTTGAATGCTCTGGAAAATGTAGGAGGAAATCTGGAAATAAGATATAATGACTTACAAAGTATCGAAGGACTCAATCACGCGATTGATATTGGCGGAGAATTGATGATTGAAGGTAATAGCGACCTCGCAGAATGTGCCGTACAAGCCGTTTGCGAACATCTGGGAAATAGTGGAGACACGACCATTGCTAATAATATGATCGGTTGTAATACTACACAAGAGGTTTTGGACGATTGTAGCATTGTGCAAGAATGTCCACCCGGCGATGTGACGATTACTTGTCAGGATGAATTGGATGCCTTCGAAGCTCAATATCCGAACTGTACTCAAATCAACGGGAACTTCACCCTGATGGATGATGAATACAATTGCTTTAGTCTTACCGACCCCAATTTTCCTGCTTTAGAGAGAATCACAGGAAACCTTCGTGTTTGGACTTACCTTAGTGCCGATGCTTTTCCAAATTTACGCTATGTAGGTGGCGGAATCGGTACAGATGATGAATTTGGCGGAACATTCGCAGTATTGGATACCGTAATGGGCAGTGTATCAATGGATAATTCGTATCAAGGCGTTAGTTTTCCTAATTGTCCGCAACTAAAATATATTGGTGGCAATCTGGGAATTTACACAGACGAGGGTGGCAGTTTGGATTCCCACGATTTTCCTGCTTTGGAATATATCGGTGGGAATTTGTACGATTATTCCAATTGGACGGATTCAGATTTTAGTGGTTTTACAAGTCTTAGATATATTGGTGGTGATATAGATATTGAGGAGGGCGAAATTGATGGTTTTAATGCCTTAGATACCATTGGAGGTGACTTGATATTGCGAGAGTATGAATTTGATTTTTCTGCGCTTAAAGTTAATATTACAGGATTGAATCAGCTTAAATATATTGGGGGAGATTTTGCATTAACAAACATTTATAACACGCATTGTGTAGAAGATTTGAGCGGGCTGTCACAACTCAATTATATTGGTGGTAATTTTGAATATATCTGGCAATATGGCTGGGATGGAGGATATGGTTGTGCAAACCCTCTCACTACACTCAATGGTTTGCAGCAACTCAAACAGGTCGGTGGTAATCTCATCATTGACGGAAATAGTTTGCTCGACCTTGATTTTTTAGTGCAATTGGAAAATGTAGGTGGTAATTTGCAAATAAGAGGAAATGGCTTGGAAAGTATTGAAGGGCTAAATCATATGGTAGCTATTGGTGGCGAATTGATTATTGAAAATAACCCTGACCTGTCCGAATGTGCTGTGCAGTCAGTATGTAATCATATCAACAACGGTGGAACTGCTGCAATTGCCAATAATCTGACCGGCTGTAACAGTATATTTGAAGTACAAGCAGCCTGCGACCCCATGCTTATTTGTCCTTCGGGTGATATTACATTAACTACGCAAGAGGAAATAAATAACTTATTCGCAACCTACTCAAACTGCACCGAACTGCCCGGACGCCTCACGATTAGTGCTACAGACCCCGCAGACATCACCAATTTAGATGCCTTGAGCCAACTCACTTCGATTGGCAATGGTTTAGTAATTGACAACACCTCAATTACCAATTTAAATGGCTTACAAAACCTCACTACCACAGGCTACAACTTAGTAATTACCAACAATCCCAACCTCACAAGCCTAATGGGTTTGGAAAATATCACATCCACCTCAAGCCACCTGAAAATAGAAAATAATGATGCTTTGACTGATTTATCCGGCTTAAATAATATCACGCAAATAGGAGAGGGTTTATTGGTTTTTGATAATGATAATTTGCAAACGTTAACAGGCTTGGACGTATTGACGAGTATTGGTTCGCAATTATATTTGAAAGGTAATACAAGCCTAAACTCGCTTTTTGGTCTGCAAGGTTCGCCTTTCGGTTTGGAAAATCTCACTTCGATAGGAACGGACATTCGCATCCAAAACAATTCCAGCCTGACCAGCCTCAATGCCCTCTCAAATGTTACCACTATCAATGGTTACATCCGAATCACCGCAAATGATGCCCTCACCAGTCTCATGGGATTGGAAAACATTAATCCTGACGGTATCACAGAAGTTCTCATTACCAATAATCCCAACCTTTCCATGTGCAGTGCATCAAGCATCTGCGGACATATTGAGGATGATGGTATGACAACTTTTAGTAATAATGCAGCAGGCTGTAATAGTCTTTCCGAAGTGACAGACATTTGTATAGTTTCTACCGATACACCTTACAATGCATTCAATATTTCAATTTTCCCGAATCCTAATAATGGCATATTCACCATACAAAGCATCGAAAATGCCACATACAATATCCGCAACCTCACAGGACAAATCATTCAAAGTGGTGAGCTGAAAAACGATACTTCCATCGACATTTCAGATGAAGTACAAGGTGTTTATTTTATTTCGCTTTCAATTGATAATCATATATTTACCAAGCGAATTATGAAAATGTAAAAAGTTATGTTATACTGTAAACGGGGTGGATTTCGGAAAATCGGGAGCTTTGTTTTCCAATGGAACATGTTCCATTGAAGGGGTTTCCGCCTATTTTTGATGAGTGTGTAAAATATTAGGGACAATCAGATACGAAATACCAAAACACCTACTACTGCACACTTTTGATTTTGCCACAAAGACTCAAAGGCACAAAGAATTTTACCGCTTATACTTTGTGTCTTTGTGGCAAGTTCTCTTTTGAATAATCGTATGCTAACATACATTAGAATGCCCCTAATATTTTACACACTCATTTTTGATTTTCCGAAATTTATGCCGTTCAAAGTATATAATTCTAAAATGGGAGGCAGAGATACGTGTAGATATATTCGCAAACAACAAAATATGACCATGAAACACATCACACTAATTTTAATTTTCTTAATCCCCATCTCTCTGAATGCACAAGATTGTCCATCGGGCGATGTATCTATTTATTGTCAAGACCAGATGGATGCTTTCGCGGCGCAATATCCCAACTGCACTGAAATTAACGGTAATTTTCGTTTATATGGCGATGCTTCTGATGACCAATATAATTTCGGTTGCGGCATCAATGTGAATTTACCTCAATTAATCAGAGTAAACGGTACACTTGGTTTAGAAGCTAACGTTAGTGGTTTGGATGGCTTACAATATGCAGGGGGAATCAGTATAAGCCCAACCGAAAATGCTACCTTGCCCTCATTGGATACTGTAGCCGGAAATGTCTCCGCTACATCTACGGTTGAAGAAATATATTATGCGGTACAATTCCCGGATTGCCCTCAACTCAAATATATTGGTGGCAATTTGACCCTTAATACCTATTTTGGTGGTTTTGATTCTAATAAATTTCCTGCCTTAGAGTATGTCGGCGGTAATATTTCACAAATTCACGACCCTTTTTATCATAATGCAGGCACTAATGTTTCCGATTTTAGTGGCATGAATAGCCTCCGCTATGTTGGGGGAAATGTCATCCTTTCAGATGGGAATATCTCAGGTTTAAATGCGCTGGACACTATCGGCGGACACTTCTTTACCGCGACACAGCACCTCGAAACAATTCCCATTAATATCACAGGATTAAATCAGTTAAGATACATTGGCGGACGCTTTGAATTGGCAGATAAGCTCTTCGGGGCTAATTGTGTGCTGGATTTAAGCGGGTTAAGTGAATTGAATTATATCGGAGGTGATTTTCTGTATTTGGGGCAATCCGCAGGCAGTATTGATAATTGTAATAGTTTACCGAACAGTATTAATGGTTTAGGTAAATTGAAGTATGTAGGTGGTTCATTACAAATTGACAATAATGATTTGCTACATCTTGATTTTCTAAATCAACTGGAAACTGTCGGCGGTAATTTGGAATTGACAAGAAATAATCTGGAAAATATTGATGGGCTGAATCATGCAATTGATATTGGTGGAGAGGTGATTATTGTGGAAAATCCCAATTTATCGGAATGTGCCGTGCAAGCCGTTTGCGACCATTTGATAGATGAGCAACCCGCCACGATTACAAACAATTTGAATGAATGCAATACCATTGAAGGAGTAGAAATCGACTGTGGTATTGCGCCCGGATCGCCATGCCCACCGGGAAATGTGTCCATCTACTGTCAGGACGAAATGGACGCATTTGCAGCCCAATACCCAAATTGCACCGAAATAAACGGAAACCTCCACTTGCGTGGCGACCAGTTTGACGACCAATATAATTTCGGCTGCTATATCAACGTCAATTTACCCCAATTAACGAGAATAAATGGTACACTTTCATTGAGTACCAATATCGGTGGTTTGGATAATCTTCAATATGTCGGCGCACTTGGTGTGAGTTTGGGTGTAGATGCGACCTTGCCTGCACTGGATACCGTAGCCGGCAATGTAAGTGCTATATCGACTGTCGAAGAAGTAAATTATGCGGTAGAATTTCCTGAATGCCCTCAACTCAAATATATTGGTGGCAATTTGACCCTTAATACCTATTTTGGTGGTTTTGATTCTAATAAATTTCCTGCCTTAGAATATGTCGGTGGCAATATCTCGCAAATTCAAGACCCTGCTTACTATAATGCAGGTGTGAATATTTCTGATTTTAGCGGTATGAATAGTCTGCGCTATGTTGGTGGTGATATACGATTGACAGATTTGAATATTTCCGGTTTCAATGCCTTAGATACCATCGGCGGACGCTTCTCTACTCAAACATTTTATCTTGAACCGACTCCGGTCAATATCACAGGATTAAATGAGTTGAAATATATTGGTGAGCAATTTGAATTAACAGAGAATTTTTTCGGTGCCGCTTGCGTGTCAGATTTAAGCGGACTTCAGGCACTGAACTATATTGGCGGAGATTTTCGATACACCGGGCAGTCCGCAGGCAATATTGATGGCTGTAATAGCGCATTAGAAAGTATCGATGGTTTGGGTGATTTAAAACATATTGGCGGTTCATTACAAATTGATAATAATGATTTAATACATCTTAATTTCCTGAATAAATTAGAAACGATAGGCGGTAATTTAGAATTGACAGGAAATGATTTGGGAAATATTGAAGGGCTAAACCATGCGATAGATATTGGCGGAGAAGTGATTATTACGGATAATTCCAATTTATCCGAATGTGCCGTACAAGCCGTTTGCGATCATTTAATCAATCAAAATCCTGCTACGATTACCAATAATTTACCCGGTTGTAGCAATACATCAGAAGTACAAGCCATTTGCGACCCCATGCTTTTGTGCCCGCCCGGAGATGTCTCTATCTATTGTCAGGAAGAAATGGATGCCTTTGCGGCGCAATACCCTGATTGTGATAAAATTACAGGAAATTTTACACTCTCCGGACCGCCTTATTCTTACTACGATGATTGCCCGATTACCGTAAATCTTCCAAACTTGAAGCGGGTAAATGGTACGCTTGGTTTGTATAATGCTGTCAGTGGCTTGGATAATTTAGAATATGTCGGAGGAATTGATTACAGCATTGAAGGCGCAGCACAACTACCGGAACTGGATACGGTAGCGGGCAGCATTATATTTCATTCACTATTTCATGAATATGGTTGGAGTGCTTACTTTTCCCATTTTCCACAGCTTAAATATGTAGGAGGCGACATCAGCATGAATGTCAGCGACGGAAGTTTTAATTCCAATCGTTTTCCGGTTTTGGAATACGTTGGTGGTGGCATTTTTGAGACAACAGAAATAGGCGAATCTGATTTTAGTGGATTCAATAATCTTCGGTACATAGGAGGAAATATAGATATAGAGCAAGATAATGTATCAGGGTTTGATAATCTGGATACGCTTGGCGGTAGTTTCAGTATTTCTTCATTATATACCCGGATAAATATTAGTGGATTTAGTCAACTTAAATACATAGGCGAAAGCCTGAAATTAGGTAAGAGTGAAGGGGAAAGTTGTGTAGACAATTTAAGCGGATTTGAATCTTTGAATTATATTGGCGGAGACTTCGATTATATCAGCAATAGTTCGCCTTCGGAACAATGTGATGAAGATGCAGATAGTATTCAAGGTATACAAGTATTGAGATATATTGGCGGCTCATTACGTATTGCCAATAAGCATTTACAACATATCAACTTCTTAAATCAACTGGAAACTGTAGGTGGCAATGTGGAATTATCAGCCAATGAGTTTTTAGAGAACATAGAAGGACTTAATCATCATATTGAGGTCGGAGGCGAGATAATTATTACGGGTAATTCCAACTTATCTGAATGTGCCGTACAAGCCGTTTGCGAACATTTAGGAGATAATGCATTTGCCATTATTAGTGATAATGCGTTTGGTTGTAATGGGATTTCTGAAGTGACTGAGCTTTGTTTGGTTTCTAATGATTCGCCTGTCGATGCGCCCCATATTTTGATTGCACCTAATCCCAATGACGGCACATTCACCATACAAGGCATCGAAAATGCTACATACAATATCCGCAATCTCACAGGACAAATCATTCAAAGCGGTGAATTAAGAAACGATACTTCTATTGACATTTCGAGGGAAGCGCAAGGTGTCTATTTTATCTCGATTTTAATTGATAATCAAATGATTACGAAAAGAATTGTCAAAATGTAAGATAACTTTACGGAAAAAGTCGTCAGGCGGTTTTTGTTTTCAATTATATTGTTTGTTCGACAAAAATACTTTCAATCGAATTAAATCGTCAGATGGCTTTTCCATATTGGTCAAACAAAAAACAGCAGGCATTTCAAAAATGTCTGCTGTTCTGTTTAAAAAAATCCTATTTGTGCTATTCTGCGGTCGCTGATTCGTAACTTTCTAATATCTGCTCTGAGTGTATCTTTGATTTCACTTTATTGAATACCCGTTCAATCACACCTTCTTCATCGATCACGAAAGTAATGCGGTGCACACCGTCGAATACTCTTCCCATAAACTTCTTCTCTCCCCACACCTCATAAGCATTCATAATCGTGTGGTCAGTATCAGCGAGTAAAGTAAAAGGAAGTTCGTATTTTTTAATAAAATTCTGATGCTTCTTTTCGCTATCGGGACTAACACCAATTACCTCAAAACCTTTGGTAGTCAAATCGCTATAATTGTCCCGTAAATTACATGCTTCTGTCGTGCAAGTAGGCGTATTATCTTTCGGATAAAAATATAAAATGACCTTTTTACCCTTAAAATCTGAAAGGGAAACACTATTGCCATTTTGGTCGGTACTTGTAAAATCGGGGGCTTTATCTCCTGCCTTTAATGTTGTCATATTTTAAATGAATGAGTGAAACGTAACGTCGTCAACTTGACAGCGTAATCAATAGAATCATCTAACACCCATACATTTCAATTGTTCAAAAAGATAGAAGTCAGGACGCTTTGCTGTCAGAAGTCAGATTTTCTGACAATGAAATGGTCTGACTTCTGACAGCAAGGCGTTCTGATTTCTCTAAAACTATTCTCCGTTTACAAAATCATCATGTTTATGTGCATGATTGTGGTCATGATGTGCGTGGTCGTGCGCTGCGAGTTCGGAAGTGATTTTTGCTTCCCATGCACGTTGTTCGTCATGTTTGTTGCTATAATGTGTTTCGAGGTCGTAGCTGTGTTGTTCGGATTGCCAATTTGCCAAAAACTCATCCACTAAGCGATTAAAACGCTCCTCTTCACCACAGTAAAAAGTCTCTTCGCTCAAGCGTTCCTTTAGCCTGCGTGCATACAACTCCGTGATGTCAAAATGCAATTGTTCATGCTGGAGATGATGTGGGGTGCGCGCTTCGAGTTTTACCCAAGATTCGTCTTTATCAAAATACGAAGATACATCGTACTTCAATTCATAACCATCACATTCTGTATAAAATAGGATGCCTGAATAAGTCATTGCAATAATGTAAGGGTCCGTAAAATCCGGTTTACCCTTAAAATCTTCGAGGCTTAGTTTTTGGTTAGAGTTCCAGTAAATAATTTCGTTTGGGCGTTGAGTGGAATTGGTAAATAATGCCATGGAAAACAACGCCACCGCAATGGAAAAAAATCGTGCTTTCATGTTCTTGTCTTTAGCGATTGTTTTGATTTTTCAGAGGTCAGAAGTCAGAACATTTCATTGTCAGAAGACAGAAATAAAGGGGTATGGAAATGTCTTAGCCAAACTTGTTTTATCTGACCTCTGACAGTAAAACGGTCTGACTTCTGACCTCTGAAAAATCAAAACAATCCTTAGATTAAGGAAAAAGATACCGAGCAAAACAGGCGTTGGGCTTTTGGTGAGCCATTCAGTGTGTTGGAGTTACTTACTTAAACGAGTAAATGTACAACTTAGTTTCTTTCAGGCAAAAATAATTTTGTTAAAATTTTGTTATGAGGTAAAATGATGTCATTTTTGGGCGGTTTGCAAAATTAAAAGAAAATATTTTTCCGTTTGGTCAAATAAAATTCTAAAAGTGATATTGCGATTTTCATGCCAATTTGTCTCTTTAAAGAGAATTTTTGTCTTAATTAAAATGATGATATTTGTGAAAGTTTTATTCAAGGTCTTTTTAAAATCATTCTAAAATAATCCTATTTAACATGTTACTTTTATATTGTTGGTGGAGTCTTTACCTTTGCGGGCGCAATACAGACACTCTTGTCTATACCGCATAAACGAAAAATTACTACGAAATTCGAGCTAAGAATGGTGAGTCATGTGTTTTTAACCAACTCGCAATTCACACTCGCAACTCGCAACTTGAGTTATGAAAATAACTGATTATCTGGCACAGAAAAAAGATGAAACGGTCATTTCGTTTGAGATACTACCACCTTTGAAGGGGGGGAGTATTCAGTCGATTTTTGACTCACTTGACCCTTTGATGGAATTCAAACCGCCATTTATTGATGTGACCTATCATCGAGAAGAATACGACTATAAGCAGCGTCCGGGAGGCTATTATGAGAAGACTTCGATACGTAAGCGTCCGGGTACGGTGGGTATCTGTGCGGCGATTATGAATCGTTATGGGGTAGAGGCTGTGCCACATTTGATTTGTGGCGGTTTTACGATAGAAGAAACGGAGAATGCATTGATTGATTTGAGCTTTTTGGGTATCAATAATGTGTTGGCACTCAGAGGCGATGCGCGAAAATTAGAAGGTAGATTTATCCCTGAACCCGGCGGTCACAACTTCGCTATTGATATGGTACGCCAGATTGAAAAAATGAATAAAGGCGAGTACCTCGAAAGTGCGGGACAAGCAACCGATTTTTGTATTGGTGTAGCAGGGTATCCCGAAAAACACTTCGAAGCTCCCAATATGAAACTCGATATGCAATTCCTGAAGGAGAAAGTAGATGCGGGGGCAGATTATATCGTCACGCAGATGTTTTTTGATAATCAGAAGTATTTCGATTTTGTGGATTTGTGCCGTGAGTATGACATCAATGTGCCTATCATTCCGGGCTTGAAGCCCTTGACCCGTAAGAGTCAAATTTCTCGCCTACCCAGTATTTTTTACGTCAATTTTCCCGAAGAATTGGTAGAAGCAGTCATAAAAGCCAAAGACAAAGCAGCCGTCAAACAAGTCGGCATCGAATGGTGTATTCAACAATCTAAAGAATTGAAAGCCAAAGGCGTACCATGTCTCCACTACTATACGATGGGCGATGTAAATACTTTTGTGAAAATAGGAAAAGAGGTGTTTTAACGGTAGACGATAGACGGACGCTTCGCTGACGGTAGACGACAAAATAAGAACGAAAAAGCCAATTTTCATAAATGAAAATTGGCTTTTTCTATTTTGTTATACTCGTCAAGCGAAGCGCCCGTCTGTCGTCCACCGTCTACCGTCAAAGCTGCTTACGCAGCCTTGCCACAGGGATATTTAATTGCTCACGATATTTAGCGACAGTACGGCGGGCGATGTTATACCCCGCTTTTTGGAGCGCATCTTTCAATTTCTCATCCGAAAGCGGCTTTTTCTTATTCTCAGCTTCAATAAGTTCTGTTAAAATCTTCTTCACTTCCAGTGTCGAAACTTCCTCTCCACTATCCGTTTGTAATGATTCTGAGAAAAAATCTTTCAAGCGTTTTGTGCCAAATTCCGTTTGTACATATTTACTATTTGCCACCCGCGAAACCGTCGAAATATCCAAGCCCGTAATCTCAGCTATATCCTTGAGAATCATAGGTCTAAGGCGTTTTTGGTCGCCTGTTAAGAAGAAATCGTATTGATATTGTAGAATGGAGTACATGGTTTTATACATCGTCTGTTGGCGTTGGCGAATGGCGTCGATAAACCACTTAGCGGCATCAATTTTTTGCTTGATAAACATGACCGCTTCGCGTTCTTTTTTCTCACGTTTGCGCTTGCCGCTACCACCGTATGATTTGAGCATTTCCTTATAATGCTCACTGATGCGGAGTTCGGGCGCATTGCGCGAGTTGAGGGTGAGTTCGAGTTCGCCGTCTTTATTTTGGATGATAAAATCAGGAACGATATATTGTTGAATGCGATTGGCACCGGTCGAATAACCACTTCCGGGTTTAGGGTTGAGTTTTAGAATCTCGTCAATGATAATCTTCAAATCTTCTCCCTTGACACTAAGTTGTTTTTTGAGCTTTTCGTAGTGTTTTTTTGAAAATTCTTCAAAATGATTTTCGATTAAATTAATTGCTTTATGGATAATTTCGTGGTCAGTATCCGCATCCTTTTCCATGTGTTTTCTTTGCAATTGCAGCAATAAACACTCTTGCAAATCTCGCGCCCCAATGCCCGCAGGTTCAAGGGTTTGTACGACACCAAGCAAACGCTCCACTTCATCCTCATCTGTCATAATATTCTGCGAGAATGCAAGGTCATCCACAATCGAAATCGGTTCACGACGTAGATAACCATCATCGTCAATACTTCCGATAATTTGCTTTGCAATAAGTTCCTCGTTCTCATCCAACTTCACCAAGCCTAGCTGACGTTCAAGATGCTCGTGGAAAGTATTTTCAACAGGAATCGGAATGGATTTATCCTCTTCATCTGCGGAGTAATTATTCGCGCTCAACTTGTAACTTGCCGTGTCATCTTCGAGGTATTCTTCGAGATATTCGCTAAGTTCTATTTCTTCTTCACGAGTGTCTTCCGGCTCTACTTCTTCCTCATTTTCAGTGTCTTCCTCTTTTTCTTTGCTATCCCCAAAACCAAGCTCATCATTAGCTTCGTCATTTTCCTGCCCCTCGTCGAGTGCAGGATTGGCTTCCAGTTCTTCCTTGATACGCTGCTCCAAAGCCGCTGTCGGTACTTGCAACAATTTCATTAATTGAATCTGTTGTGGCGACAGCTTTTGCTGCATTCGTTGTCCTAAATGTTGCTGAATTTTTCCACTCATCTTTTGTCTTTAAATTCCAAATACCAAGCACCAAATTCCAATATAATTTTTGTACTTGTCTAATACTCACCTTGCATTTTTAAAATGCAAGGTGAGTATTAGACGAACTTTGTTAGTTTGGTCATTTGGAATTTGGTGCTTGGATTTTGGGATTTTAACGTTTATTGTCACGACAAATTATAAAAAATGCGCGACTTTATCAAAAATCATACCGATTATTTTACTTTTTGATAACTAAATGACAATTTCGCAACATACAGGTTGCAAATTTCGGGAACTTTTTAACGAATATTTTTCGTTTTGTAGAATGTATTCATCGTTTTCCCAAAAATCACCGTACTTTTGACGAGTTGTTGAGTTGTCGAATTGATGAGTTAGTGAGCACTACAATTCAACAACTCGCCAGCCCGTCAACTCCACAACTCATTGAAAATGAAAGCAAAGAAATCATACGGTCAGCACTTTCTGAAAGAAGAAAGCACGGCGCGGCGCATCGCAGATAGCCTTATACATACAGATGCTTATGAAGAAGTTCTTGAAATCGGACCGGGCAAAGGGATGTTGACCCAATTTTTGATAGACCGTCCTTACGAACTCAAAGCAGTGGAAGCAGACCCTGATATGGTCGCTTATCTTGCAGATGAATTTCCGCAACTTGAAGGACGCGTGATATTTCAAGATGTGATGAAGCTCGATCCCGGCGAATATTTTGAAGGGCAATTTGGGGTCATCGGAAATTTTCCATACAATATTTCCTCCCAAATACTTTTCAAAATCGTCAAACATCGGCTGCAAATACCCGAAATGGTTGGGATGTTTCAAAAGGAAGTCGCGCAACGCGTAGCATCGCCTCCCGGCTCAAAGGAATATGGCGTTATCAGCGTATTGATACAAGCTTATTATGAAGTTGAATACTTGTTTAGTTTGCCGCCGGGCGCATTCAATCCACCACCCAAAGTTAAGTCAGGCGTAATACGATTGGTGCGACGAGAAAATCAAGATTTGGGCTGCGATGAATCGCTATTTCGCAGCGTAGTGAAAATGACTTTTGGACAACGCCGTAAAATGCTCCGCAAAACCCTCAAAGCATTTACCAAAGATGAACGACTACAAGCCGATCCTTTTTTTCAACGCCGCCCTGAAACATTGAGCGTCGAAGAATTTGTAGATATTACCAAGTGGATAGAGGAAATTAAGTGATTTTTGATTTCGTGATTTTTGATTTTTTGATTGAATTTCGCTTATGCGAAATTCTCCTTATGTTTAATGTCTTTTTAGTGTAAAATGAATACTTAAAAAACTTATTGTCAATTATTTGTGGGGTAAATGATGGCTGCTTCAATCAAAAATCAAAAATCAAAAATCATCAATCACTCAATCACTCAATCAAAAATCGTTTTGCTTTTGTGAGGATTTATTAATACTTTTACACACCTAAACACAATCATTGTGCATCACAATAAGAGGGTACTCATCACAGATGACGTACATCCGGCTTTATTCAAGCACCTCGAATCAGTCGGTTATCATTGTGAATTTCGCCCGGAGATTCACACAAACGAAGTCAACCAAATTATCGCGGAATACACAGGCATCATTATCAACAGTAAAATTACTGTAGATAAGACGATGTTGGATAAGGCTGTCCGGCTCAAATTTGTCGGGCGGCTCGGCTCCGGTCTGGAAATTATCGACTTAGACTATGCAGAAAAGAAAGGCGTAGCGGTCTATAATTCACCGGAAGGTAATCGTAATGCCGTAGCCGAACATGCATTAGGGATGCTGTTGGCACTTGCCAATAATTTCTTGCAAGCAGATGCCCAAGTTCGCCAAAAAGTATGGCAACGCGAGGCAAATCGCGGTTTTGAGATTATGGGACAAACGGTGGGCATCATCGGTTTTGGGCATACAGGCAGCACTTTTGCGACCAAATTAGCCGGAATGGGCGTGCGCGTACTCGCGTATGACAAGTACAAGCTACGCTACACCAACCATCATCCATATGTGGAAGAAACGAATATGGAAACGATTTTCCGCGAAGCGGATATCATTAGCCTGCATTTGCCATTGACAGAAGAAACGCATCATTTGGTGAATTTGGATTTTATAGAAAAATTTGCCAAAAAAATCATCATCATCAACACTTCGCGCGGTAAGGTGGTCAAGACGCAAGATTTGATTGCGGGATTGGAGTCGGGAAAGGTACAGGGCGCGTGTTTGGATGTATTTGAAAATGAAAAACCGCATACATTTAGTGAAGGTGAAAATGATGTATATGAAAAATTGTATCAATTTGATAATGTGATACTTACGCCGCATGTAGCAGGTTGGACGGTAGAGTCAAAAAGAAGGTTGGCGGAGATATTGGCAGAGAAAATTTTGCAACAGAAAAATAGAGTTATCAAAGATTTGTCATAAAGGCTGCAAAGCAGTCAAAATATGGTTAAATTATTTTTTTATTGGTTAACATTTCATTAACATTGTGGCTTTGTTTTATGCGATGTTCGCTTGGTATTTACAAGTAGATTCGTTATTCATTTTTTATATAAAAAAAGAACTAACTTTCAATGGATAACGAATCTATAAATTACAAATAATCGAAACAGAGCAATCAACGAGTTAAGAAATTATGTTGCGGTTAATCCGCAATAGTTCAACAGTTGGCAGGCTGATACGCCATTTCTCTATGGACTATGGACTATCGACTATGAACTACGAAAACTACTATTCAAGCTTATGACACGTTACATTTACTTGGTATTAGCTTGTGTGTTGATGAGTACGCTGGCATATAGCCAGTCTCAATCCATACAAGGACGCATCTTCGATGTGAAAACCAACGAAGGCTTACCCTTTGCCAACGTGATCCTGCTCAAAGACGGGATTCAAAAGGCAGGGACGACGACCGACCTCGACGGAAACTATTCTTTCACAGGTTTTGACCCCGGTGTGTATGATGTGGAAGCCGTTTATGTCGGCTATCCGAATGCACGAATTGAGGGCATCAGCGTCAGTGCGAGCCAGTCTTTGCCACTCGACATTGAGATGGCAGAAGCAGAGGGCGGAGTATCACTCGATGAACTGGATGTCGTCGTAAAAGCCTATCGAATTCCCCTTATCAGACAAGACGAAACCGCTTCGGGTAACACACTCGGCGGCGAAGACATTAAAAAATTACCTACACGGAGTGTAGGTACGCTTATCGCTACTACGGCTGCCGTATCGCAAGATAAGGAGGGAACTGATGTGAGTTTCCGTGGTGCGCGCGAAGGTGACCAAATCGTTTTCGTAGATGGTGTACGTGTACGTGGACGCTCTGTACCTGCACAAGATATTGAGCAAATCCAAGTTATCACGGGTGGTGTTCCTGCTGCTTATGGTGATGTTACGGGTGGTGTGACCAATATCGTTACAAAAGGTGCAGCAAGCCAGTTCAGTGGTTCGGTAGACCTTGAGACTTCCGAATTTTTGGATGGTTTTGGGTACAATTTTGCTACGGCGAGTCTTTCCGGTCCGATTTGGAAACGCACTATCGCAGGAGCGAATGGTGCTACAAGAGAAGAAACTGTATTGGGTTTCCGTGTTTCAGGTCAGTACATTACACAAACGGATCCTTTCCCCTCTTACTTAGGTTCTTATCGTGCTACACCTGCTTTTGTTAGTGGTTTGATGTCAAATCCTTATGCAGCCGATGGCGGTCTTGCATTAGACGGATTGACTTCTAATGATGTAGAACGATTGACTGCTCGTGAGAATGCGCGTGATACAGATATTGCCGTTAATGGTAAAGTTGACTTTGTACCTTTAAGCGGTATGACTTTTACAGTCGGTGGACAATACTTTAATTCGGATGCGAAGCAAGCCTTCAATTCTTACAAATTATTGAACTACGACCGCAATCCAAGTTTCATGGAGTCTGACTGGCGTGCGTTTGCCCGTTTCCGTCACACTATTGGTGGTAACTTATTGGACTTGTCAGATGAAGAGCGCGAAGCGCGTACGAGCGCATTGATTCAAAACATCAACTACTCTCTCCAATTTGATATTTCTCAAAATAATGATTTGTATTTTGATAATGTGCATCAAGATAATTTGATGAACTATGGTTATGTGGCGGGACTGGACAGAGATATTCAAAACAGATATGTGATGAGAGATTCGGTAGTTACGGCGGATGGTATCACACATTATAATGTTGAGAACCACGAAGGCTACACAGCTACTATCACAGGATATAATCCTTCAACCGGTAACTCTGCGCTTGCTGCTTACTACGATGGAGATGCTTTGATAGGAAGTATTTTTGAGCAAAATATCAACGGTGCTTTCAATAATGCGAACTTTAGCCGCTACTTGTATACTGCTGCGGGTGTTCCATTCAACTTCTATAATAAAGGTCAGGAAAACCAACTTGGTGTAAGTGCCAGTGCAGGTTTTGACATTGTGGGTAAAGGTTCGGACAATCCAAGCAAGCACTCCATTCAATTTGGTATCTATTATGAGCAACGACTAGATAGAGACTACGCAATCCGCCCGGCGGCTTTGTGGAATATTGCCAGACAACGTATCAATACAGGTGTAGAACTTGAAGATTCTTACACAGTAGCAGATGGTACGATTACATATGATTATGGCAATGTCAATACAGATTTCGGTAGAAATTTCAGAGATGCACTTGGCATTCCTTACAATCAAAGAGTCAATATAGAAGGTTACTCACCCGACCAATTGTCATTGAGTATGTTCTCTGCGGATGAGTTGATTAACGATTTCGGTAGATTACGTATGGACTACTACGGTTATGATTACTTGGGTAATGAGCTTGGTGGCGATGTTACATTTGATGATTTCTTCACAGCAAGAGACGCTAATGGTACATTGACTCGTCCTGTTGCACCTGCACAACCTATCTATGCGGCGGCTTTCCTTCAGGATAAATTTTCTTTCAAAGATTTATACTTCAACTTAGGTGTACGTGTTGACCGATATGATGCAAATAGAAAAGTACCCGGTGACCCGTATTCATTGTATGCGACTCAATCTGCTTCTGAGGTAGGCGGTTCGCATCCTGAGACTATTGGTAGCGACTTCGTTGTATATGGTAACCAAGAAGCAGGAACTATTTCTGCATACCGCGATGGTGAGCAATGGTACGATTCCAACGGAAACGCTGTGAATGACCCGGTGGTTATCTTTGGTGGTTCGGGAGATGCACCTTACTTTGACAATCCAAATGATTTATCTATTCAGGTAGATGGTTTTGCACCTACAGGATTCGTGGATTATGAGCCGCAAATTACGGTGATGCCGCGTATTTCGTTCTCATTCCCATTGAATGAAAATGCAGGTTTCTTTGCACACTACGATGTATTGTCAAGAAGACCTACTCAAACTTACGCAGACGCTTTGGATTACTACAACTTTGAGCAAAGTCTCAACGCAGGTAGTACTATCAATAATCCGAATTTGAAACCTTCCAGAACGATTGATTATCAAGTAGGTTTCCAACAGAAAGTATCTGAAAGTTCAGCAGTTAAAATCTCGGCTTACTATCGTGAGCAAAGAGATGAGGTGAACCAAAGACAATTCATTTACGCACACCCTGTAGGTACTTACTCTACTTACGACAATCGTGATTTTGGTACAGTAAAAGGTTTCTCATTTGCATATGACTTGAGAGAAACCAACAACTTGTCACTCAAAGCAAACTACACATTGCAGTTTGCAGAAGGTACAGGTTCAAATGCCAACCAAAATAGAGGTTCTACCGATAGAGGTGATGTTCGTCCATTCTACCCATACGATTTCGACCAACGCCACAATATAGCTTTGAGCATGGACTATCGTTATAAGAGTGGAAGTGCGTACAACGGACCTGTTTTATTCAACAAAAATATCTTAGCCAATACAGGTCTCAACGTATTGATGAGTGTAGGTTCGGGTAGACCATTTACACCAAAATTAGCTGTTACCAACCCAAGTGCCAACGCAGGTTTGGATGGTAACTCAAGAGGTGGAAACGGTATTGATGGTGATTTCAATGGCGCACGTTTGCCATGGACATCAAGAATCGACCTGAGATTGGATAGAGACATTCGTTTGGGTAATGCAGATAGCAAAAATCCAATGTATCTCAACGTTTATGTGCGTACTCAGAACTTGCTCAATACAGAGAATATAGTTGCCGTTTACGGATACACGCAGTCTCCTACGGATGACGGTTTCTACGCACCTGATGATGACGTGGATGAACTTACACGCTATCTCTACGGCTTGAGATTGGAGCAAAGTGGTCACTACGGACTTCCACGAAGAATCCGTGTTGGAGCTTCACTCTCATTTTAATAATTTTAATTGAATAATATACGAAATGACCAACAGCGTATTTTGTTATTAAAATTTTAAAAGAAAAATCATGAATAAAAATAAATTTCTCATAGTTCTTTTACTTGTTGCCGGATGCCTGCAAATGGGATTTGCAAAAGAAAAGAACATTATACCGGGAGGTGACGGAACTCCGCCTCCGCAGGAAAATCCTGAAGTCAACCTTCGTAGTGACTGTGTGGCTTCTACTTCTCAAACCGATCTTAAAATTAACAACGTAAGAGCCAGACTACTTGGTGGTGGTGATTTGTGGTGGGATTTGAGTGACGGTCGTTATGTCATCCCTAATGTAGAACCCGGCGAGCGCGAGGTATCTTCTATCTTTGCTGCTGCGATTTGGGTAGGTGGTTTTGATGCTGCGGGTAACTTGAAACTCGCTGCTCAGACCTATCGCCAAACGGGTAACGATTTCTGGCCCGGTCCTATCAATGAAGACGGTACCACAGATCAAGCAACTTGCCAACAGTGGGATAGACACTTTGAAGTCTTAGGTTCGGATATCGAAAACCTCGTTGCAGACTATGTAGCTGATGACGATGGCGATGGTAATCCTGATAATTCAGTAGATGGCGAAGTACCTGAATCACTACTTAGGTGGCCCGCTCGTAACAACGAGTACTTCCAAGGCTTGGCAGGTTTCCAATTGCCATTTAATACAGACCTTGCACCATTTTATGATGAAAATGCGGATGGTATTTATGACCCATATGCAGGTGATATTCCTCAAATTGGTGTAATTGGTTGTGAAGCGAATAGTATCGCAGACGTATCTTATGCCGACCAAATGATTTGGTGGATTTATAATGATGTAGGAAATATTCACTCTGAAACCGGTGCAGACCAAATTGGTATGGAGATTCAAGCACTTGCTTTTGCATATGCG
>JAHDEO010000488.1 GCA_020628725.1 Saprospiraceae bacterium | reverse complement strand
CCTGAAAATGACGGTGGTTTTGAAGCACCGGAAGCGGAATTACACAACTTTGGAGGTACCAACAAGTATGCTCTCGCTACACTTGAAGATAATAAAACACGCGCCCGAAACCTGCTCGGAAATATCAACGTAGGCTATGAAATCGTTGATGGTTTAAGTGCAAAAGTCAACATCGGTGTGGACTATCTCAACACGGTAAGTACCACTTTTATGCCGACCTACTTTATGAGTACGACGGATGCGCCAAGAAATGTCAACGACCAAAACGATTTCACGGATGTACGTAGCGAATCTGTATTATTTCAGGTCGAACCTACTTTGAATTACACCAAAGACTTTGGTAAAAGCCGCGTCAATGCAGTCGTTGGTTATGGTCAATTAAAACGCGACACCAGAGCAATGGCGATTTACGCTCAAAATCTACCGGGCAACGATATTCAAACCATTGCGGCTGCAAGTCCTGAGTTCATTCAGAATACAGGTGGCGGAAATATTACCAGCGTATTACAATCCGTTTTCGGACGTGTAAATTATGTTTTTGATAATAAATATTTGGTGACGGGTACAGTACGTCGCGATGCTTCTTCCAAATTTTCAGAAGCAAATCGTGTAGGTGTATTCCCCTCATTTTCAGTTGGTTGGAATGTTAGTAATGAAGGTTTTTGGAATCAAGACGGAGCATTTAGTCGCCTCAAATTACGCGCAGGATACGGCGAATTAGGTTCACAGGAAATTCCCGACTACGCATATCAATCTGTCTTTAATTTGACTTCAAACACTTCTTTCGGCGGACAAACTGTTCCCGGTTTTGCACAGACTTCCTTCAATTTGGAGAATATCAAATGGGAAACCGCACGCACCTTTAATGTGGGTGCAGACATTGGATTTTTACAAGACAAACTCACGCTTGCGATTGACCTTTTCAATAAAGATGTCAGCGATGTATTGGTCGGCGTTGTCCTTCCTGCGAGTAGCGGAACGAGTCTTCCGGTCATCCAAAATGTGGGTGAAGTCAATAATAAAGGACTCGAACTCGAAGCGGCTTATCGTCAAACCGGTAATTTCAGATACGAAATCAGCGGTAACATTGCGTTCATTCGCAATAAAGTTATCAGCTTGCCGAATCCGGTCATCGGACCTTCTACGAGTGAAGACCTTACTCGTGTCAATCGCTTCATCGAGGACTACCCACTTGGTGTATTCTGGGGCTTTGAAGTGGACGGTGTTTATCCCGACCAAGCTTCTATCGACAACGACCCGAATATCGCCAATGACGAAGCACGTAAATCAGCAGTTTCTCCCGGTGATTTCATCCGTAGAGACCTTACAGGCGACGGTATCGTAGATGGTGACGACCTTACTGTACTTGGTGACCCGACACCCGATTTCACCTACGGACTCAATTTCTTAGGTGGTGTAGGCGGTTTCGATTTCGGTGTATTCTTCCAGGGCGTTCAAGGTAATGAAATTTATAATTTGAATAAATTTTTCAATATCTTTTGGGCGGATGATAACAAACTCACTACTGTCCTCGACAGTTGGACACCTGAAAATCCAAACACAGACATCCCGCGTGCTACCACACTCGACCAGGGTGGTAATCGCGAACCTTCATCTTTCTTCGTAGAGGACGGTTCGTATTTACGCCTTCGTGCTTTGGAATTGGGTTACAGCCTCGACGACCAAATCAATGCTGATTGGGTTAGCGGACTTCGTTTGTTCATCAATGCACAAAACTTATTTGTCCTCACAGGCTATTCCGGCTACGACCCGGATGTATCTTCCACCAATGGCGGATATGCCAACTCTGATGCGGGCTTCTACGGAAACCGCACAAGGGTTAATCCATTATTAGGTAGAGGACTCGACAGCCGCGCGTATCCCAATGCACGCACGATTATGCTCGGTTTACAAGCAACATTCTAAGAAAAGTAGCGCGGTCTGTAGACCGCAACTATTTTTTGCGCAGCAAAAAATAAATCACAGTCTACAGACTGTGCTACATACACAACTAAAATAAATGAAAAAATATATAAAATTCACGGCAGTATTAGCATTTGCGGTCTGTCTGATGTTACCATTCAGTTGTTCGGAAGACTTGCTTGACCAAGTCAATACGAACACCATATCTTCGGGTAATTTCTGGAAAACACCCGAAGATGTCCAGCTCGCTGTCAACGGTATGTTCCACCCATTTACGGGAACATTCTTTTGGGGGCGCATCCTGCATACAGGCGCGATGTTGCGCTCTGATGCTTTCAATATTCGCCCGTTCGGTACCAATACTACGATGTCCACGTTTCAGGGAGAAGCGGGGATTGCACGTTGGGCCGTAGAACCGTGGCAGGAGGCATACAAAGCGATTTTCCGTGCCAACAGTATCATAGAAAATGTCAACGGAGAGAACGTTCCTGACGCCACGCAGCGTGATGGATTCGTAGGACAAGCTTACTTTGCCCGTGCCTTCGCTCACTGGTATTTGCTCAATCTGTATGGCAATATACCACTCGTGACCAATACACCGCAAGGCGACGAAGATTTCTTCCCGCCACAAGCTGCACGAGCTGATGTTTGGGCGCAAATCGTAGCCGATTTGGAGCAAGCCGAGACGCTTCTGCCTGCTACATGGGGTGCTGAAGATGCAGGTCGTCCGACTTCCGGCGCAGCTACTGCATTGAAAGGCAAAAGTTACCTTTATCAAGGCAATTGGGGAGCTGCCGCCACCGCTTTAATGAATGTGGTCAATAGCGGTACTTACAGCTTGCTTCCTGCCGACCGCTATCACGAAAATTTTGATGAAAGCAATGAAAATAATGAGGAATCGGTCTTTGAATTACAGTTTCTTGGTGTAGAGTCTTTCGTTTGGGGTTCGGATATTCCGGGTGCGGGTTCAATGGGTAATTTCCACTTGGATTATTCGCCGCCGGAGAAGTCATTTGACCAAGGTCATTTCATCAATTCATGGGTCAAAGATCTATTCGAAGCCAATGGCGAAACGGTACGTCGTAACGCAACTTTAGCTTACGATTATCCGGGTTCAACGGGCTACGGTGGATTGCCGTTCTTAGAGGATTTTGCTGCCGATTTATTGGTGGCTGATGCGGACGGTATGGAGCCGATTTTTACACGCAAATACTCTGGTATGAGCGTAGGTACACGCGACCAAGTGGATGGTTTGGGTACAAATGTTGGTACAAATTGGCGCATCATTCGCTATGCGGATGTCTTGTTGATGCTTGCTGAAGCACTCAACGAGCAAGGACAAACGGCTGACGCCGAAACCTACCTAAATATGGTCAGAACTCGTGCAGAAGTAGATGCCAAAACAGGCTTGAGCCAAGATGATATGCGTCAAGTAATCATCGACGAGCGCGTACTCGAATTGACGGGTGAAAGTCACCGCTTTTTCGACCTCGTGCGTTGGGGGTTAGCTGATGATTATCTGGGAGAAACTTCATTGCACGGCGCACATCCTAAGTCGCTCAGTGGTGGTGTTTTCAAAGCTGATAAACATGAATATATTTGGATTCCACAGTCGGAGTTGGATGCTAATGAGAACTTGAATCAAAATCCGGGATATTAGAATACACACGTAAAACGATTTTGTAAATCGTTACGCTCGCAAAGAACGATTTGCAAAATCGTTTTACGTTATAAATGCAAAATGTAATGAGTTGTTTATCAAATAATTATTCGCAAAACAAACTTTTACATTTTGCATTTTTTATTGTACAAATAACTTTCCTTTCTCTTTTTTTTTCTTGCGAAAATGAAGATACACATCGTTTTCGCAATGTCTCTCCCGAATATTCCGGCGTACATTTTTCCAATACAATTACCGAGAATGATTCTATCAATATTTTAGATTTTCATTATTTGTATAATGGTGGTGGCGTAGGCATCGCCGACTTCAATAATGACGATTTGCCCGACCTCGTTTTCTCCGGTAATCAAGTGAACTCAAAAATATATCTCAATCGCGGTCAACTTAAATTTGAAGACATCACCGACGCTGCAAATTTTCAGACGGACAAATGGATTACAGGCGTTTCAATCGTTGATATTAATGCTGATAGTCAGCCGGATATTTACCTAAGTGTCGGTGGAAAAGTATGTGATGGGAAATGCGAAAACGAACTCTACATCCATCAAGGTTTAGATGAAAATGGTATTCCCCAATTCAAAGAAATGGCTGCCGAATATCGTCTCGCGGATGGATTGTACACCCAACAAGCTGCCTTTTTCGATTATGATTTAGACGGCGATTTGGATGTCTATTTATTGCATAATGTGGTTGACCCAAAAGATAAAAATTCACCCGTCCCCAAGCGTTATATCAACGGGCAAACTACCGATCAATTACTAAGAAATGATACGAAAAATGGTGTCACGCATCCTGTTTTTACCAACGTTTCAGAAGAAATGGGTATTACGAATCGCGGTTACGGTTTAGGCATTGCGATTGAGGATTTTAACCAAGACGGCTACGCAGATGTGTATGTGGCAAATGACTTTTTATCCGAAGATTTATTATACTTGAATAATGGTTTAGAAAACGATATTCATCAAGGATTTACAGAGAGTTCAAAGTCTGTACTCGCGCATGAAACTTACAACAGTATGGGCGTAGATGTCGCGGATGTCAATGGTGATGCGCTGCCCGAAATTGTAGTAGTTGACATGCTCCCTGCTTACCACGAAAGACAAAAAACCATGATTGGTTTTATGAACTATGATAAATTCCAATTGGCGCAAAAACAAGGTTATACCGCACAATTTATGCGGAATACTTTGCAGATGAATAACGGTTTTTTGGATGGAGAAATGTTGCAATTCAGCGAAGTCGGCTACATGGCAGACATCTATAAAACCGATTGGAGTTGGACACCGCTACTCGCCGATTTTGACAATGACGGCGACCGCGACCTCTACATCACCAACGGCTACGTAAAAGACATCACCGACCTCGATTTTGTCAATTACAGCAAACAGGGCAATGTATTCGGCACGCCCGAAGCCCGCCGAAAAGGACTCGAAAATGCCCTCGCCGACATGGAAGGCATCAAAATCAATAATTTTTTCTACGAAAATATAACCAACAAAAAAGCGGGCGCAATCCCACAATTCAAAGACCGTTCAAGCGAATGGACGCGCTCCGAAAAATCCTATTCCAACGGTGCCGCTTATGCCGATTTGGATAATGACGGCGACTTGGATATTGTGGTGAATAATATTAATGATAAAGCCTTTATTTTAGAGAATACGAGTAATTTAGAGGCGAATAATTATTTGCAAATTCGATTAAAAAGTACGTCACAAAATCCCAA
>JAHDEO010000022.1:20683-30934 GCA_020628725.1 Saprospiraceae bacterium | reverse complement strand
TAAACCATTAGCTATGAACTATAATGCCCACAAATGTAATGACTTTTATTTGTAAAAATAGACAACGCTTGTGGCTAAAATTTTGTTAAGTAAAAGAAACAAAATAACTTCGGCAACTATGCTTGTTCTTTTTCCTTCTAAAAAACCTTTATTCCTGTCGAATTTATTTAATTTCTTTCTCTAGTAAAAAAACGTTTGTTTTCATTTTTTGATTTCTTCGTAAATTTGTTTTTTTACAAAAATTAAAAACCATGAAAAGGTACTTACTTATTGCATTAATATCAGCATTTGTATGGAATGTAAACGCACAACAAGACATTATTTTCTCTACGAATATTGATAAAGATACGCTGCGTATAGGCGAGGTGTTCAAAATTGAATTTGCATTGGAAGGCGGTAGTTTTAATAATGTTGAAATACCTAATTTTGATGGTTTTGAAGTCGTGGACGGACCATATCAATCCATGGAAACACATATCAACAATGGAAAAGTTTTTCAACGTATTTCCTATGGATTTCGCTTGCGTCCTACTCGTTCAGGTGAATTAATCATACAACCGGCTACCGCGCAAGTTAAAGGTGAAACTATCACAATTGACCCTGTGCGATTATATGTGTTGGATGAAAAAGTAGACCCAAATTATACCCCGAATACACAAGAAGATTTTTTCGACTTGTCATTTCCGCCGACACCGACGCCTCCAACTCCGCCAAAAAAGAAACGCAAAACGATAAAGATTTGAGAACGTAGCGCGATGCTTCCAGCTCGCGTATTCCGCATACACAAAACAAAATCAACAAGGAACGGGCTGGAAGCACCGTTCTACGGTAGAAAAACGTAAAACGATAAAGATTTGATTTTTAATTGATAATGAAGAATTGAAAATTGAGAACAGATTAACTTACTGATAATGAGCGAGCAATTCATGTTTTTTCATTTTAAAAAAATTAAAAACCGCATACATATCAAACCTATAAGGTTTTCAAAACCTTATAGGTTTCTTGCCTTACTCCTTTGTTTTTTCATTACCCAGAGTAGCTTCTCACAACAAATTAATTTTGAAGCCAAGACCAACGCCTCGCAAATCGTACAGGGCGACTACGTTGATGTGACCTTCACGCTGACCAATGCGGATATGTCGAGCTTTCAACCGCCTAATTTTAAGGGCTTGAACAATATTCGCAGCAGTCAAGGCTCCAATTTTGAATATCGTAATGGACGGATGACTCGTGCCATGTCGCGAACTTATACTTTGCAGGGAAGAAAGGTAGGCAAATTTACCATAGGATCGGCTATAGCCACTGTAAAAGGCAAAAAATACCGCACCAAGCCTATCACAGTTGAGGTATTGCCACCCGGCAAAAAAGGGACGCGAGAGAGAGCTTTTGAACGCATCACAGATGGAACCGCTGTGCTGCTTCGCGCAGAAGTTGATACCACAACCATATGGCTTGGACAAGGTGTGGAGTTGGATTACACCCTCTACTCAAGTGTCAACATAGAACGCCTCAATCTCACCAATGAACCCGATTATCCCGGATTTTATGCCGTGCAAGTCAAGCAATTTCCTGACGATTGGCGCATGAAAATGATTGACGAAATCAATTACAAATACAAGCCAATCAAGCGTGTAGCACTTTTTCCACAAAAAACCGGATTGCTTGAAATAAAGCCCATGACCGTCCAGACTCGCCTACGTGTTGAGGGGCAGCAACGGGGGTTTTATGAGAAAATTTCAAGCCCTGTTCTACAGTTGAATGTCAAGCCATTACCGGAAGCAGGAAAGCCCGAAGATTTTAGCGGTGCTATCGGCACTTATGATGTCCGAGTGACGTCGGGAAGTAGCAATACGATTTCGCTCAACGAAGCATATACGCTCGGAATGACTATTTACGGCGCGGGTGATTTGAAGCAAATACAAGCTCCTGACTTGGGGTTAAACCCTAAAGATTTTGACTTATACGAACCCAAAACCAGCGAAAAAGTCTACGAAAATAAAGGAAAAGTCAGTGGCACGAAGACCTTTGAGTATGTGTTTTTGCCAAAGAAAACCGGGAGCTTTACCGTCGCGCCATCGTTTTCGTATTTTGACCCTGAATTGTCGGAATACGTCACCAAAACACCTGATACAATTGCCTTTCGTGTAGTGCGTGGTGCAGCGGGTGCAGCTACAACTTTCGATGCGATTGATGAAGAAAATCAATTAAAGAATCAAGATATTTTGCCATTAAAAACCACCACAAGCCTGCATACGCGCGGACGCGGATTTTTTGGTTCGTTTCCTTTTTGGGCAATGCTTGTATTGCCGATTTTATTATTTGGTGGTGTGATTGGCTATCGCCAAATGCTGATTAAACGCGGACAGATTGACCCGAATTTACTACGTCAGCAAGGTGCAGGAAAAGTCGCGCAAGAACGTCTCGCTACTGCCAAAACTCATTTGGATGCGAATCGAAGTCGTGATTTTTATGATGAAATTTCGCACGCACTTTGGGGCTATGTGGGCGATAAATTGAGGATTCCTTTATCACAATTATCGAAGGAAAATGTGCGGGAAAAATTGAGCAATCATCAAGTGGCAGAAGCTGATACAGACCGTTTTGTGTCGCTGTTGAATACTTGTGAAATGGCATTATTCGCAGGGATGGATAATTCGGCGGATATGAGTAAGACTTATGATGAAGCAGCAGCCGTCATTACGAATATTGAGCAGGAGACGGGAGACGACAAACGGCAAACGGCAAACGGTGAACGACAAACGATAGCAACCATACTTGTATTGTTTCTTGGTTCATTTTTAATAGCTCAACCTTCCTTTGAAACAGCAAATCAAGCCTACGAAAAAGGCAATTACAAGTTTGCGATTGAGCAATACGAAGGCATCATCAGTGAGGGGCAGCACTCTGCTGAATTGTATTATAATCTGGGTAACGCCTACTTCAAAACAGGTAATCTCGGTAAGGCAATTCTCAACTACGAACGTACGCTGACACTCGCGCCACGCGATACACAGGCACGCGACAATCTTGCTATCGCGCAAGCCCGAACGATTGACATTATCCAACCGCTACCCGGATTTTTTCTAACAAGATGGTGGCGTACTTTACAGAAAAATCTGTCGGCGGGAGCTTGGTCTTGGTTGTCGATTTTGATGTTGTGGCTGGCAGTGGGCGGCTTGTCTGTTTGGTTGCTCATGAGTGACCGTGAGCAGAAGAAACGCGGTTTTGTCGGCGGTGTTTTGTGTTTGTTTTTATTCGGAATTACATTCGCTTTAGCTGCACAGCGAAATGCTACGCAACAAAATAGTAATCAAGCGATTATCCTCGCAAAAGAAACTGCGCTCAAAGATGCTGCTACGGCAGACAGTCCCGATATTTTGATGTTGCATGAAGGGACGAAAGTTGGTTTGGTGGATCAGATTGGTGAATGGCATAAAGTCCGTTTACCAAATGGTGAGCAAGGTTGGCTTGTTGAGGGGAGTTTTGAGGAGATTTGAATTGAGAGGATGGCGTGATTGCGGAATTGTATGATTGTTTTTTACAAGAAACTAATTATCGTGTCAATAGAAATACTAAAAGAACTAAAAATTAAGGATAATTTTCCTCCGGAAGTTTGGGAAAATAAAGGTTTAATAATGTCTCCACAAGAAGTTTGTTTGAGACTCAATAATGACTACAACTTGATGTTGGATGAAGCAATTGAACAATTGTCTAAGAATAATTCAAAGCAAAAATTAGTACGTCAACTTGGTAAAAAACTTCGTTCAATCAGTAAGAATCAGTATGATACCGAAGAGAGAGAATTATTTTTAGACAAGGTAATTGACTTAGGTAAAATCCTAAAAATTGACCTAAGATTTGAAGCGAATAGATGGTTGTGTGGTTATATTTTAGCAAAATTATTCACAAGATAAATTCTGACAAATCTGGAATTAGGAGAACACATCTTTCAGCCAATCCCACAAACTTTTCCGCTTTGATTTCGGCTGAATGACGTATACTCGTCGTGGCTTTCTCTGAATTTGTGCACCATTATTTTCGTGGATATTGAGAATACCTTTAATAGCATCTTCATCTGTCATTTTCGGGTGAATGTAAATGATACCCGTATGCTTCGCGCCTTTGCGATGCCATTTCAAAAAATCATCATCGCGTGTAATAATAAGACGTTTTTCTTTTGTAACAAATAATAATTGCTCTATATCCGAAGTACCCAACATGCCTGCTGCTTGACAGGAAAGTACATCTAAGCCTTTCTCTGTCAATTTATTGGTAAGGTTGGGATTGATATTTTCATCCGTGTAGTAGCGGAGTGTTTGCATTAAATAAAGGTAATGCAAACATTTGGTTTGTTGCAAATTTTGCTACGCAAAATTTGGGCGCGGACAGGCTGTCCACGCTACGTCACTGTTTCAAAATTTTCTCCGAAAACACTTGCTCGTTACATTCCACATGAATTAAATACATCCCCACCTGCCAATCTGCTACATTCAATACTTGATGGCTATTTTCAAATTTAAGCTGACGAATAAATCGACCTTGCCAATCATAAATTTGTGCAGTAGCCGTGCCTTCAAATTCAGGTAATTGAATATTTAATACATCCATTGCAGGATTGGGAAACAAGGTTAGTTTATCGAAATTATGCTCATTTTCAAATACTAAATAATCCGCCGAAGGCGTATCGTCATACACCAATTCATTGCTAATAAAAACCATATAATCCTCCACTTCACCATATGAGAATGTTCCGCAAGGTTCGGTTCCTTGATTCGACGATAAGACCACCCGCATACGAGTAGCACCGAGTTCAGCATCAGCAGGAATGAAAGCATTCGCAGAGAGGATAGTACTACTTTCCGAATTGCCGCTGATGACCAATTCACCGACATCATCGTAATCATCATCTTGATTAAAATCTATGTAAATATTCCAATAGAAACTATAATTTGCATTGCCCTTACTAAAGAAAACTGACTGCGTAGTGCCTCGCGTCATACCGAAAATGATATTGGAAAAATCGCGATAGCCGCCGTCATTGCCCGACGAATTTCCATTAGCGGCAGTCGTACCTACATAGTCAATCCATTGGTAAAGTGAGTAATTAGCAGCAGCTTCGCAATAAGGATTTTCGGGTAAACAAGCAGTGCAAATTCCACCACAATCTATGCCTGTTTCGTCGCCATTTTGGATGCCATCGTCACAAGTTGGGTCGGGAGCTTGGACGAAGCGCACCGTGTAATCTTCCACTTCGCCATAATCAAAAACGCCACAAATCGGCGGTGCATTTTCATAGCGCATACTCACGCGCATACGTGTTGTGTCGTTTGCCCATTCGGGAATGTGTATCGCACCTTCTGCAAAGGTATTTGTCGGATTTGGAGCAAAAACCTCCTCTCCTGCATCCTCAAAATCACCATCTGCATTGAAGTCAATCCAGATACGATAATGTTCCATGTAAGGCGTTCCCGCATAACCCGGTGTAAGTCGTACATCCATAGAATCACCAATCGTGAGGTCAATCATATAATTGGTAAAATCGCTGTAGGATGAAGCCGCCGAGTACTTCGTAAAATCCCCTATTGTGACACCTGCGAGCCATTCGTAATTGTGGTTATTGCCTTGTGTGTAACAGTAATTTTCACTTGATTCACAATCACTTCTACCACCTACCCCCACTGCATACCAAGCATTGGTCACCGAAATCACTTCCTGCGAACACGCCCCAAATAAATCTTCCGCCGCCTGAATACTCATCACTCGCGCTGATGAAAAATTGGAGGTAGGCGAAAGATAAACCGTCTCCATACGGTAGACAATTTGTGCCGCAGCATCCATACCGATGGGCGTGATTTCGTAGGCATCATTGTAGTCATTCACGCCTTCGCCGCCCTCCGAGAGCAGATAAAACCAGTAATTCGGTACAGAGCTATTGGTATGTACACCGCCTTCGTCACCTTCACCGATATACCAATATTCGCCTCCGTAAGTGTCAGGATGATTTTTGGAATTCGGGTTGCTCATCGAGCGTAGTATATCACCTTCTTGAGAAAGGTCTTCGCCGATATGCCAGGTCGCTTTTTGAGGTTCTGCGAAATACTCTACACATGCCGCCCAGATATCGCTAAGTCCTTCATTGAGTGCGCCCGATTCGTAAGAATATTCGAGTCCGGCAGTATGGTCGCAAAGCGCGTGAGCAAATTCGTGAGCCACTATATCCAATGAAGTATATGCCGAAAATTCTGTATTTCCATCGCCGTAATAGACGCCATCGCCATCCCAAATAGCATTCACTTGATTATTGCCAAAATGTACGTAATTGTACATCGCCGCACCCGCACCATCGAAGCTATTTCTATCGAATTTTTCCTCAAAAAAATCATATGTTGCCTGTGCGCCATAGTGGGCGTCCAATGCGGCATTGTCTTGTGCTTCATTATCCCATTCTGTCCAGGCGTTATCGTGGTCAATGAAGTCGGTAGCATCATCGGATTCAGTACCATTATTAAGATTAAGCGTGATAATACCATCGCCACGAGTATAATCCCGCAAGCGAAAAGTGTCGGCAGCAATCTGTTCCACTTCAAGCCCCATCGTATCGCTATATTTGGTATTGCAAAGACCTTCAACGTGTTTGATAATTGGATTTTGATGAATGACTTCGCCTGTGTGCGCGTGTACATACACATGTGCCCGACTGAGTGGTTGTGTGGCGTAAATATCAAATTTATACACCAAAACAGGTTGTAGATAAGTCGCTCGATTTTCTCGCTGAGGATTTTGAATAATCACTAATTCTCCTTGCGGGTAGTAGGTCGCTTGTGGATTGCCCGTTTGATTTTTCAAATAGGCTTCATTGGAAAGTGATTGCCACTTATAGCGTATTGCATTGATTTGATTTAGAGCAAATTGTAAGGCTTGGTATTCGCTGATTTGAGGTTCGATTTCAAATGAATCATCAATACGCACAAACTTGCCGGACATGGCATAGAGTCGTTCATTTCGGGTATGCATGGTATAAATCGCGTGTTCTACACGGATATTTTTGTGATATTGTTGGTATTTGAAATGAGAAAAATTATCGTGATTATTTATTACTTCTTCTAATAAAAAATCATCTGTGGAAGGACAATTGAGCTGCTTGAGCAATTGCGTTTTTATTTCGTGTGAAGGATATTTTTGTGGATTTTTAAATTTATGGAATGTAGGCATCAAACCACCATTCGCCATATTTGAGGTGATATAGGTCTCCATGCTTTGCCCATTGACTAATGACCAAATGAAAAGAGTGGTCACAATCACCACTATCGTTTTTTTGATTCTGCTCATGCTTTAATTTTCTAAACAAATTAAAGCATAGTCTCATGTATTTTAAGTACTAATTAATAGAGATTGTGACAAGGAAAACATGATTACTAAGCCCTATCTATTAATCACTGCTAACCAAACCATCAGGGATATATACTTCATATTCTACCTTGGCATATTCTATTCTGCCATCTACAAAAAACTCTCCCAACTTCGGATCTATATGTATGAGTGCTGCGCTCCCCTGTTGTTTATATTCTACTTTATAGTTATTCAGCGGACTATCACCTTTAGCTTTTATCTTAACGTAAATCAAAATAAAATCGCCGGACCATGTTCCTTGCCATATTCCTACATTGATAGAGTCCTTGTCTGATATTATCTTGACTGATTGAATTGTTTCATTAGGGGTAAAAGTTTGTAGAACTTCTTTCGTGGTTTGCGCGCAGACATTTACCACAAAAAACAAACACAAAAAAGATAGGCATACAGTTTTTAGTCCAAATTTCATCCTATTGTTTTTTGAGATGCGAAAGAAAACAATATATCAAATGGAGAGTTTTTTCGCACCTCACAAGCATAAATATACAGGAATTTGTATCGAGAAGCAATAAGTCGAAGTTATACTTATGTAATTATTTTATTAGTTTATGAAAAATATTTTAATAATAACAGTAAGAATCATAACGATAAGCAAGCGTCTAATCCAAATATTTGCCTGTGGATGACCAAGTGCATAACGCGCTGCCAACCAACCTCCTATCGCTTGCCCCAATGCTAAAGTTAACCCTAAATCCCACTGTACATCTCCATGCCAAATAAAAATACCTAAGACCGGAATAGCAAATATAAATGTGACAACAATCTTGATAATATTCGAATCAATCAAGCTAAAACGCGCCAAAAGCACAGCTACAGCAAGGAAAAATATCCCGTAGCCCATCTGTATGAAACCACCATAAAAACCAACAGCAAAAAACAATAAGATATGCCACAACGTCGGGCGGGTAAGTGCTTGCGTGCTGTCTTGCAACCAGCGTTTCGGATTGAATAAGATAACAAAAAGCAAGACAATCATCAAACCGCCAATGACTTTTTCGAGTGCTGCTTCGTTGATTTCAACCACAACCATTGCCCCGGTCAATGCCCCGGCAAGCGTTGCCCACAAAATGTATCGTGCTTTATTGAGCAAGGGCATCACCTGTTCGCGTTTCAATGCCAAAATAGAACCCAAACCCAGAGCCACCACACCTACACGATTCGTACCATTCGCCATATCCGCCGGAAGCCCTAAAAACAACAATACCCCCAGCGTAATAGCCGAACCGCTACCCGCAAGCGTGTTTATAACGCCCGCGACCATACCCGCAAAAACTACCAAAGGATAAATGTACCACTCCATGTTTTCGTGTTACGGGTTGCGGGTTACGAGTTGCGGATTGCGTTATATTTGCACCCCGTAACCCGTAACTCGCAACTACCAAGACTTTGTTCTTCCGCCATCGACGGTGATATTCGTGCCTGTGACATAAGACGCTGCCGGAGATGCCAAAAATGCCACAACGTCCGCAATCTCTTTTGGGCTGCCAAATCGCTGCATCGGAACGTAGGATTTCATAATCTCGGTCATTTCAGCAATGCTTGTATTTGCTTTTTTTGCCTTGATTTCGACAATCTCATCTAAGCGACTTGTAGCCGTGAAGCCGGGTAGTAAGTTATTGACAGTGATACCAAAGGGAGCGAGTTCGGTAGCCATTGTTTTCGACCAATTGGCAACTGCACCGCGTGTAGTATTCGACACGCCCAAGCCCGGAATCGGTTCTTTCACAGAGGTAGAAATGACGTTGATGATACGCCCATAACCCGACGTTTTCATCCCCTCAATAACGGCTTTAGTCAAAATCTGATTACAAATCACATGATTGTGAAATGCACGTATAAATGATTCGGGTTCAGCTTCGTGTATCAAGCCGCTTGGTGGTCCGCCTGTATTATTAATCAGAATATGGATTGGGCGGTCTTTTGTCAATGTCTCAATATTCGCCTTTACATTATCACTATCCGAAAAATCAATGGTACGATAATCATGTTGTTGATTCGCCGGAGTAGGCAGCTCTCCGATTGCAGCTTTCAATTTATCTTCACTACGCGAAACGAGCGTTACTCGTGCGCCCAATTCTGCCAGCGATTGTGCCACTGCCCTGCCGATACCTTTACTACTGCCGCCTACAAAGGCATTTTTTCCTGTTAAATCAATATTCATACGAAGTTTAAGATTAAGTTGAAGACTAAGTTTAAATTGAATTTGAGTTTGAATTTTTCTACTGAAATGCGAATTTAGGACTTTGCAATTTTAAAAAGCGCAAAAGTGTTCTTATTTTGTGTTTTATACGAAATTAAAATCAAAACTTGACGCATTATGGCAATTCGCAAACCATTTAGTTTACAAGGTTGGGTAGACGAACATCGTCACCTTCTCAAACCGCCTGTAGGCAATAAACAGGTATATCTCGAAAACGAAGATTATATCGTTATGGTCGTGGGGGGACCGAATGGTAGAAAGGACTATCATTTTGAAGATGGTGAAGAGCTATTCTATCAAATAGAAGGTGATATTACGCTCAAAATTATCAATGAGGATGGTACACCCGAAGATATTCAAATTCGCGAGGGAGAGATGTTCCTTTTGCCGCCTCGTATACCACATTCTCCCCAACGTCCTGCGAATACCATTGGCTTAGTCATTGAGCGTTATCGCACGGCAGACGAAGTGGATAAATTGATGTGGTTTTGCGAAAATTGTAATAGCAAACTCCACGAAGATACATTCGAAATGACGGATATTGTCAATCAACTCCCCGTCGTGATGAATAATTTTATGAATTCAGAATCGCTTCGTACCTGCGACAAATGTGGTACGGTGATGGAGCGTCCTAAGTAATG
>JAHDEO010000022.1:0-20583 GCA_020628725.1 Saprospiraceae bacterium | reverse complement strand
CTCAAAATTACGGGCAGCGTATCGGAAGGAGTCACCGAAATCAAATATTATCGGGAAATGCCTCCACATGCAGTGCGTGGTAATGTACCGCCATGTCTGGACGAATGTTTTCAGCAACTGGAAGAGTATTTCATGAAAAAACGGACGTTTTTTACGGTAAAAACGACTTTTCGCGGTACAGATTTTCAGCGTGAAGTGTGGCGAGAGTTACTGGAAATTCCATACGGGCAGACGACTTCTTATCTAAAAATCGCCATGAAAATGGGCGATAGAAAAGCCGTTCGTGCAGTAGGTGGCGCATGTAATCAGAATCCAATTCCGATTATTGCACCTTGCCACCGTGTGATTGGAATTAGTGGTGATTTGATTGGTTATAACGGCGGAATAGAAATTAAAAAAGACTTATTGATGCTCGAAAATCCTATGTCTTTCGGCAAGCAGGTGAGTTTATTTTAGATTCGATTGCTTCATTGTTGAATTGTTTCATGGTTGTTATGTGAGTTATTTTTTGCGAAGCAAAAAACGAATTTAACCATGAAACCATCCAACAATGAAGCAATAAACTTTTACGCTACCAAAGTTCCCACTTTTTCTCCCATAATAATACGCTCCAAATTACGTGGTTCGTTGATGTCGAATACGATAATCGGACGATTATTTTCGCGGCAAAGGGTAAAAGCTGTCATATCCATAATCTTCAATCCTTCTTTTATAACTTTATCAAAAGAGACCGTATCGTAGCGAACTGCATTAGGGTCTTTCTCCGGGTCAGCAGAGTAGACACCATCTACGCGCGTACCTTTTAGGATGACGTCAGCATCGATTTCATTGGCGCGAAGTGCCGCCGCAGAGTCGGTAGTAAAGTATGGATTACCGGTACCACCACTAAAGATGATGACGCGCTTTTTTTCCAAGTGGCGCACTGCCCGACGGCGAATATACGGCTCGGCAATTCTATCCATTTGAATCGCAGAAATCAAGCGTGTAAAAATTCCAAGCCCTTCCAACGCACTTTGTAAAGCCATTCCATTGATGACCGTTGCCAACATTCCCATGTAATCACCTTGCACACGCTCTATGCCTGTATCTTTGGCATTGAGTCCGCGATAGATATTACCACCGCCGATGACAATGGCAATCTCCACCCCCTGTTCCACAATTTTCTTAATTTCTTTGGCGTAATGTTTCAGCATAGCGGGATTGATACCAAATTCCTGTTCTCCCATTAGAGACTCGCCGCTGAGTTTGAGTAATACTCTTTTATATTTCATAGTTCACGGTGAACGGCGAACGGTGAACGACGAACGGTGAATAAATCGTTTACCGTTTGTCGTTTATCGTTTACCGTTGAACATAAAAAAAGAGCGAATCGTTAAATTCGCTCTTTATAAAAATAATTAACTTCCAAGTCCGACATGTCGGAACGCCTTGACTGTCAAATCGCTATCTACCGATTTGAGATATTGTCCGACGCTTTCTTTATTACCTTTAACATACTCTTGGTTGAGCAGTGTATTTTCTTTAAAGAATTTGTTGAGACGACCCATTGCGATTTTTTCGAGCATCGCTTCGGGCTTACCTTCATTGCGTGCGAGTTCTTTTCCAATCTCAATTTCTTTCTCTACAACAGACGAATCAATATCGCCTTTATCAACTGCAACGGGATTCATGGCAGCCACTTGCATCGCTACATTTTTACCTGCTTCTGCATAATCACCGGCTTTATTCAAACCAATCAAAACGCCTCTGCGGTAGCCTGCGTGGATGTATGGTACAACCATTTCAGACTCTAAGTTTTGGTATTGCTTCACCTCCACTTTTTCGCCGATGACGCCCATTTGCTCTGTAACTTTATCACCTACAGAAAGACCGCCTTCAAAATCGGTTGCCAAGAGGTCTTCCAAAGTTGCAGGATAAGTTGCAAGTGCAATATCAGCTACTTTCTTCGCCAAGTTGATGAAGTCTTCGTTTTTAGCAACGAAGTCTGTTTCGCAACTCAAGTTGACTACCACACCTTTAGTATGGTCAGCAGTGGTTTGTGCGATAACTACACCTTCATTGGCATCACGGTCAGCACGCTTGTCTGCGAGTTTTTGACCTTTTTTGCGGAGTATATCTTTGGCTGCTTCGATGTCACCACCTGCTTCGGTGAGTGCCTTTTTACAGTCCATCATACCGGCTCCGGTTTCTTTACGGAGTGCGGCTACGTCTTTTGCTGAAATTTTCATCTTAATTTAAAATAAATAAATTATGAATGTATGAATTGTTATTAGTTCATAGTTCATAGTTGTTAGTTCATAGTTTTTACAAGTTATTTTTAGAATAAAAACTAATCACTATTCAACCAATCACTAATCACGCATCTTTCGCTGCTGCTTTGCGCGACTCTTTCGCTTGCTTGCCTTCCTCTAATCCTTCTTTGATAGCAGCGGTGATATATTCTGTAATGAGTGCAACAGATTTAGAAGCATCATCGTTCGACGGAATCGGGAAATCAACGCTATTCGGGTCAGAGTTGGTATCAACCATACCGAAAGTACGCAATCCGATTTTCTTAGCTTCTGCCAATGCAATGTGCTCGTGCGAAATATCGACGATGAAAATCGCAGAAGGCAGGCGGTTCAAGTTCTCGATACCGCCGAGTACTTTACGCAATTTTGCCGATTCGCGGGTAATCATCAAACGCTCTTTTTTGGTCACATTGGTGAGTGTACCGTCAGAGAGCATTTTTTCATTCATTTGCATTTTCTTGACCGACTTACGAATGGTCGAAAAGTTGGTCATCATACCTCCCAACCAGCGGTCGGTGACGTATGGCATGTTCACGCTCTGTGCTGCTTCTGCAACTATCTGACGCGCCTGACGCTTGGTAGCCACAAAAAGGATTTTCTTACCTGATTTGGCAATCTGCTTCAACGCTTTTGCCGCACGCTCCATACATTCTGTCGTGCGATTCAAGTCGATGATGTGAATCCCTTTATGCTCCATGAAGATATAAGGCTGCATCTTTGGATTCCACTTTTTTCTCAAGTGACCAAAGTGTACACCCGCATTCAATAACTCTTTATTGGTTGGCGTCTGCATTGTTTATATGTTTTAGTGATTGGTAAAATTAATTTTGAATGAATTAATTTTGAATTTTGAATGATTTATCGTGTACCATTCATTTTAATTCGCAGTAACCAATCACGTATTTTTTTATGAATAAAATAAATGAAAAATATTTTCGGTGGAATTGGTTGTCGTATGCCGTTAACCGTCCACCGTCTCTCATCCACCGTATATTAACGTTTAGAGAACTGGAAGCTCTTACGTGCTTTCGGCTTACCGTATTTCTTACGCTCGACTTCGCGGGCGTCACGAGTAAGGTATTTTTTAGCTTTCAATGGTGAACGGAATTCTTCATTGATTTTGACTAAAGCGCGAGAGATTGCCATGCGTGTAGCTTCAGCTTGTCCTTTGAAACCACCACCTTTTACATTCACTTTGATGTCGTATAATGACTCTACTTCAGCAGTTTGAAGCGGCGCAATAACAGCATGTTGAACGTGTGCCTGTGTGAAGTATTCTTTGTAATCTTTACCGTTGACAGTGATAGCACCGGAACCTTGCGTAACATATACGCGAGACACTGATGCTTTTCTTCTGCCTAATGCATTAATTTGTTCCATGATATTTGAGTTGCGGGTTGCGAGTTACGGGTTTACGGGTTGCGAGTTTTTTTGTCGTGAAACCGCTTTACTTTTTTATTGAATGAAAATTGAAAACGTTCTCCATTATCAATTCTCCATTATACATTATAATTCGAGTTTTTGTGGTTTTTGAGCAGTGTGTGGATGCTCATCACCTTCGTAAACGAATAGTTTTTTGAACATCGCTCTGCCCAATTTATTTTTAGGCAACATACCTTTTACTGCCGTCTCTACGAGGGCACGAGGTTTTTTGGCGACCAATTCGGCAGCAGTCATGCTGCGTTGTCCGCCCGGATAGCCGGTGTGACGCAAGTATACTTTGTCTGCCATTTTATTCCCCGTAAGGCGTACTTTATCGGCATTGAGTACGATAACACAGTCACCGCAATCTACGTGAGGCGTGTAGCTTGGCTTGTGCTTACCACGTAAAATGTGAGCGATTTTGGAAGATAGACGACCTAATGTTTGGTCTTCTGCATCCACTACCCACCATTCGTGTACGACATCCTCTTTGCGCGCCGATTTGGTTGTATATAATTTCGCTTTCATGTCTCTCAATAAGTTTAAGTCTAAGTTGAAGATTAAGTTTAATATGTGCTTAATCTTTTTGAAATTTGACTTGACTTAATTATATAATTTTTAGCTGATTTGTCCCTCTTGCTCTGAAAAGGTTTGCAAAGGTAGGTTTGTTTTTTGGGAATTACAAGATTTCGGCAAAAAAAGTCTATCTACAATGACATAACACGCTGATAAACAGTCGAATTTTCGCACAGAAATTTTATGGTCAGACCGCTTTGCTGTCAGATGTCGGACCATTTTATTGTCAGATGCCAGATAATGCTCTATAAAAATCTGACGTCTGACAGCAACGCGGTCAGACTTCTCCTATCTCTTCTTCAGAGTTCGTTGATAATCTTCAAAACGAAGTTTCAGAATTTTCTTACGGTTTTCATTACGAATGACAACACCCTCCGGGCGTTTTTGAGCGGATGCTGTCAATGCAACTTTTGTTTCGGGAATGAATTTATTCAAAGCACCCAAAATCGTTTGGTGGCTCATATCGCCCAAATCAAATTCGATATTTGGTACAAGTTCGTAGGTGTCTTTGTAAGCTGCCAGTTCGCTTCTACTTAGGAAGTTTTGACCATAAGCCAGCGTATCATCTACTGCCGAATCCAGTGTATGTTCTCTCCAACTTGAAATTTCGGCTACGGTTCTTTCCAAGATGGATAAATCCTCAATCACCGCAATATCAAATACTCTAAAACCATGTTTTTCCTTACCGTAATTTTTAGAATTTGCTGTGACTTTACCTCCATACAATTCACCAAAAACGATGGTCAAATGCTCGGTAGACATGCATTTTACACCTAAGTCAAAAACTGACTTGACAATATCCATAGATTCATCCCAATAAAAATCGTCGGAGTAATGCAAGATACATTTACGTGAACCAATCAAAAATTTATCTCCAAAAGATACAATACGCACATTTGTACCGTCAATTTTTTCGGTAGCATACATGGTTTCACCTACAATATTAGTAGTAAACTCATGGGTCAGACGCCCCTTCTCTCCAAATTTGTGCAACGTGAGAATAGATGGATACTTGGTCAGCGTATTGATTTTTTCTTTGCCGTATTTTTGGATTAATGCTTTTAATGTCATGATTTTGATGTGTTGTTGATTTGTCGATTTGACGAGTTATTATCTTAATTTATTCGAGGTAAAATGAAAAAGACAAGAGGCGCGAGATAAAAGAATCGAGTAAAATCTCTCGTCTCTTATCTCACATCTCTCATCTCTCATCTAAAATATTTAGCCAAACCGATAAGCCGAATTCTGTCCCGATTGAAGTTTAAGTCTAAGTTTAAGTTTAAAAAGAAGGATTTGGCGAAGCCAAATTAATAACTTTAAACTTAGACTTACTCTTAAACTTAAACTTCATCAGTTCTATCATTTATCTCGACTTGCCTTCACAGACAAGCTCTATCTGCCTACCCCCCGGCATCGAACGAGCAATTCTTAGTCGGCGAACCGACAACCGGTATACGTGGCATTTCAACCCACAAGGTTTATCCGCCTCCCGACTTGCGCCGAGACGCCGTGCGCTCTTACCGCACGTTTTCACCCTTATCCCGAAGCGAGTTCGGGACGGTTATTTTCTGCGACACTTTCTGTTACCAACCTGCGTCGGTACCCACCCGTTAGGTGGTGTGGTGCTCTACGTTGTTCGGACTTTCCTCATTCCGAAACAAGTTCGGAACGCGATAGATTAGTTTAGCTGAATAGATTACAAAATTAAGGGAAAAGAAGTTCGCGGGAGGTGTTTTTTGGGTTTAAAATAATAATAAACTAACTGATGTTACGCAGATAATCAAAAACGCCGATAGGCGTGGCTCATTTAGGAGCCCCAAGTTTCAACTTGGGGCTCAAAATCGAAAGACACCTTCGAGTGCCGTCAGGTACGGTACATATTGGGATGCACCATACCTAAAGGCACTTCAATGTCTGTGTTAATATTTCCCCCAAGTTGAAACTTGGGGCTACCATATCGGTCAAGCCTAACGGCTTTTTCAGACTTTGCGTAACATCAATAAACTAAGCAAATGTGTTGCTCCCTTAAGGTCGTGGGCAGCTAAAGACAGCCCGTACAATCTAAAAACAGGCATGCAATGACTCCAAAGTCACTACATACCTGCATTCAATAATTATCACAAGCTAATTTAAGTAGAGAAAGGTGATGCTTAGTAACGACGAAACAATAACTTCCGCATTTGGACGGCTTCTTTTGCGCTTACTTTTCCCTTTGAAATCAGTCATTTATCCCGATAAACTCCCGCTTCCAAGAGAAAAATTAAGCACAAAATAACCTCGTCGAAATGCAGAACTTATTATTTCGTCGTTACTTATGAGACCTTTACTATCTCTTAATTATTTCCACGAGGAGTACGAGTTGATTTCGTTCCATCGTCTGTTTTCTTTTGTTTACCTTTTATAAGGTCACCGAGGCGTGGGCGACGAGGTTTTGTTCCTTCGTCTGTGGCGGTCCGGTTGCCGCCGCCATCGGTATTGTCATTATAGGTATCGCCAAACTGTCCTTGTGTTTGAGTGCGTTCTTCGTATACAATGACTGTGTTGTCGCTTGCCGTTTTGCCGCCATTGCGTCCGGTAATGACCACTTTATTTTCACCTTTTCTCAAGGTGATGACACCTTCAAATGCATTGGTATTTGGGTTGTAGTCGAAGCTGCGAATGTTTTTTCCATTTACCTTAAAGATGACATTTTGTTTGCTCGTTACATTTTTAATCGTTGCCAATATCGCTACTTGTTCGTTATTGACAGTAAACGGACTCTTATTCGGCTGCGTAATTTTGACTGTCGGTGTTGGGGCTTCCGAGAGCGTAGTATTGACAGGGCGTGTTGGTTTGTTGTATTTAATTACTGTGTCGTCGCTGTCGCTGCCTGCTTCGTTGGTCGCTTTGATGTAGATATTGTTACTACCGTTTTCTAAGTTGATATTCGCCGTTACTTTTCCGCTTAATGCGCTGTAAGTAAAGCTGCTTGTCGTTCTGCCATTCACTTTGAAGGTAATATCGCTTTTGCTATCTACATTTTTGACCACCGCTACGATGGCTGCACTCGAATTTGGAGAAGTATAAGGACTGTTATTAGGCTTGATAATACTCACCTCAGGTTTTTCGATTGCATTATATTTGATAACTACATCGTCGCTATCGCTGCCTGCTGAATTGGTCGCTTTGATGCGGATGGTATTATTACCCGGCTTCAAATTCGCTCTGAATGTCACCTCACTTCTTGAATTACTGTAATCAAAATTGAGGATGGGCTGATTGTTAATTTTTACATTAATATCAGACTTGTTATTTACATTGGTGACGGTAGCCGTAACGCGCTCGCTGTCATTGTTCGTATTATGCGGATTGCTCATTGGCTTGGTAATAGTCACCTGCGGACGTAAGACTGTTGGTGGACAATATACAATAGTTACATCATCCGAATCAGTACCATTATTATTTACCGCACGAATAACGACTTCTGTACGCTCACCGTTCAATGCGACATTTGCAGTGAATTTATCGGTGAATGCATTATAATTGAAATTCGTTTTGCGCTGACCATTTACCGTAAACGTAATATCGTTTTTGTTGTTGACATTATCAATTCTGGCAGTTACAGGGACAGTGTTTTCCGTTGAATTATAAGGATTTGTCGAAGGCGAAGTAATGCGTACACGCGGACGTGGACCATTATCATTGCTCGTCGTCGTACCCGGATAACCTCCCGGTGGGCAGTAAACAATTTTCTGTGTATCGCTGTCTCTGCCATTCGCATTTCTGACTTCAATGCTTACATTCGTCGTTTCTACTTCGAGGGGAATATCTGCTGTAATGGTATTTCCTAAGTAACCGTCAAAGTCAAAATTGTAGGTGCGTCTGCCATTGATTTTGAACGTAATGTCGTTTTTGCTGTCTACATTTTCTACATCAGCTTTGAGGCGTACAACTTGTTGCTCGCTATTATAAGGATTCGCTGTGGGGCGCGTGATGCGAACTTCGGGGTATTTTTTCATTCCTGTGTTTGGATTAGAGTTCGAAGGCGTCGGCGTAGTAGAAGGCGTATAACCAATAGCTTCCTGCTCCTGAATAACCACGCGACTTTCGACATCTTTTCCAAATTTATTAGTGGCGGTAATGACGATTTCATTATTGCCCGGTTCGAGTACAAGTACTGTGGCAAATTTATCATTACGTGTGCTATACGTGTAGCTCGTGAGGGGCTTTCCGTTGAATGTGGCGTTGATATTGTCGCGTCCGTCGATGTGTTCGATAGTTGCAGCAACACTCACGCGGTCATTCGATACTGTGCTAACTTCTTTTTTCGGTTTTGTAAATGTAATGATTGGGGCATTACCATAATCCGCTCCCGGATAAGTACTCATTCCTTTGTCGTCCATAGGGTCATTGTAGACGGTAGGATTTGGTTCTTCTTTATATCTGTCACCAATTCTCCAACGCAAATATAGCGAAGTGTAGTGGTGCATATCATCGTCCGTTGAGAGGGTGTTGTCTTCGCGGTTGTATTCTTGTCCTTCAAGATTGTCGTGCAATGCCCAGTTGGCTTTATGCTCGACACCAATAGAGAAGTTGCGTGTGAGTTGATAACCCAAGCCCAAGCCCAAAGATGGCATTACCGAGATACGGGGTGCGTTGTCATAATCGTTCGCAGGCGTTTCGTAGTAGCCGTAAGTACCGATTTGGCTCAAAATATCCAACCTGCGACGGTCTGTGTCAATCTCGCTCCAATCATACATTTCGTCACGGTAGTTGAGCTGGTCGGTAAAGGTTTGATAGCCATTCAGTCCGAGTCCACCAAAGCCCTGAAGTATGACGCCTGTGTTTTCACGTAGGCGATTGGCAGTCAAAACGGCTTCGATAGAGGCTTCGCCAAGATGCGTTTTGTGGTTCATAAATGTGAAGCCGGGACCATTAGGAGCGGTGTAATTGACGGCAGGGTCATTCGTGCCATTGAGGGCAGGATTTTCAAGGATGCCGTAAGAACGCTCGTGGTCAGCACCGTAAGTTTGGGTGTAGAGCAAACGTCCGCGCAAGTCCAAATCCAACAAGCCGCCGGGGGTATGGTAGATATTTTTGGCGAGGTCAATGCCTGCGCCCCAACCGGGAATCGCACGGATGTCGCCATCTTGCCATGCGGCACCACCTGTGATTCCGAGGGTCCACCAACCGCTGTTGGTGTAGACGCGCTTGTCGCTGCGCTGTCCGAAGGTGTTCAGACTAAGAAAGAGCAATAATAGTGTGGTGTGTAAAAAAACATGCTTGTTCATAGTAATATATGTTTTGTGTCAATCATTCACGGCGAACGGCAGACGGTAGACGGCTGACGGTACAGTACCGTGATAGATTGTTTTGTGGAATATGTTGCATGAATCGTGGGGACAAATCATGCAATGTTTTATGCTCCCTATAAATCAGTTTTCGTGCCAATTGGGAATAGGGGTATTGTGAGCAGGTGTGTGTCTACGGTTATTTTTTATTTTTAACTAATTGATAATCAAACAAATAACACAATGTAATTTTTTTTGAAAAAAAATTGTACCTGTTGAGTATTTTTTGCGTCATCGTTTTTTATTTGGGGTTTGTAAGACGAAATTTTCAGTTTATTTTTAGTGATTTATTAGTGAATGGCTTAATACTATATACTTTTCGTTTGTTGTTTTCTTAGTCTAATAATAGTCCCTAATCAGCTGTGCTTTTGATTGAACTTCTTGCTCATTTTTTGCAGTCGTGTCTTGTACTACAAAGTTAGGTTCACTCAAATTGACATAAAGTTGGGTCTCTCTTATTCAGATATATTAACGCTGTTCTTTTCCTTGATGAAAAGAACCAAAAATCAAGGTTGGATGAATTTCTTAACGCCAAATCAACTCGAAAAACCTAAATTTCATAAACTCGCTTCGCTCAAACACTATGAAATTCTTAACGGTTTTTTCGAGTTGATTTGGCTAAAATTCATAAGACCGCTCAAATCGGTTACAACTTTATCCTTATTTCTAAAAACCTAATTTTACGGCACAAGGCAAGTTGCCCAAAATTCAGTCGTTTAATGAAGCTTTAGGATCGTTGTGTATTGTGAGTGGAATAGAATTTTAGATGTGAAAATTCTCGCCGATTAGAGAATATTTTTCGCGATAAATACGTTATTAATGTGTCTTTCCTCCCTTGTTTAGCAAAATATGTCATTTTCTTGACAATTTATTATTGCTTCTTTTGCATAAAATTCGTATTATTGTTTCGTTAAAATTATTTTCAACCAAATAATAATTCATTTACTTTTCATTAAATAAAATAAGATTTATCTACACAAAATTACTCCTGATAAAGTTTGGGAATTTTTTTATTCAAAAACATTAAATCAATTTTATGAGTAGTACAATGCGCTACAGCAGCGTTAGTATTGACGTTTCCGTGCAAGCGGTTTGGGATTATTTTTTAGACAGAATCATGCACCCGGACAGGTATCTAACTGACATTGAGGAGTTTAAAATATTACGCCAAACCGGACGCGAAATCGTCCGCTACATGAAAACAGCCCTCGGAGAGATTATTGAGAAAATTACGATTGACACAACGAATTCGGAGATTACTTACAAAATTCTCCAGCATCCTGTCCTAAAAGGGAGTCTTGTTAATCAAATCAAACCAATTCCCTTCAACAAAAACAGTGCGCTACTCACTGTCATCAATGAGCGTCAGTCGAAAGACCCGCAAGTAAAACTCACTGATGATTTATTAAATCCAAAACAAGAGGCTTTAGCGACAAAATTAGATTTAGAGTCTTAGTAATTTTGAATGAGTGAATGTTGAATTTTGAATGATTCAGAATGCTAAAAGTCAGTATTTTGAAAATTGAAGCTTGACATTCTATTCATGTCTTATCATAGACTCATCCTTCTTTCTTTCAAATTAGAACGGAGTGCAAATGTTTTTTCAACATTCGTACTCCGTTTTTTTATTTTTACCCTCAAAAAATATTTTTCACAAAATATTCATTAAACAACTGTTATTCAAACCATTAAAAAGTAAATTAAACTAAAAAATCATCACAATAGGCTAAAAATGTACTTTTTCAAACATTAAAAAACATTCATTTTTGTAGCGTGTTATGACACCACATGTGTCGTAAGGTGAAAGAAGAATTATACTGACACTGCCAAAATGAAGATTTAATTATGAAAAACAGCAAGATTCAATGGATACTATGTTCGGTTATTTCGGTGTTGTGCTGGAATAATATTTTTGGGGCATCTGAAAAGATGTTGACGGATAGCACTTGTTATAATTATCATATTGAAGTCGCAGCAGAGCCTACAACGCTGTATATGGACATATACAACTTGACGGATTTTGGACCATATACGCCTGACGTGGTGGAGTGGTATAGCCCGGACTGGCAGTTGGATTTTGGCAACACACCAACGGTGGTTTATGAACTTAGCCCAAATTTTCCACCTTCTTTTGAGATGCTGATTTGTGCGGACTATGAGATAGATAATGCATGGTGTACTCTATGTGAATGGGTGCTCATAGGTGATGTCAATTCGTGTGAGTATGAATTGGAACTTGATACAGAAGGCATGGTTGTCTTCGGTTCTATCGACAATACTGTCCACTATTGCCCTCCTACCGATGTGACTTGGATACTTGAAGGCGGTGGCGGAGTCATCGGCACGGGTTCTTCTTTGTTTTATCAATTTGACGAGGTGGGCGATTATATTATTTGTGCAGAATATAGTGATAGCATACTTGGGTGTGAGGGAGTGCTGTGTGATACAATTTCGATTGAAGGTGAGAACACAATGAGTTGCTCTCCCGATAATTTTGAAATTCAACACTCTATATATGATAACTGGGGGGTGTTTGGAGCATCTTACCCTGACATTTACGAAGTTAACGAGGGGTTAATTGCGTGGTCTGTTAATGGGAATATGATTGAATATGGCAGTGTATTAGATTATCTTTTCCCTGCTGACAGTACTTATGTTGTTTGTATGACAGCTTTGAATGTAGTAAATATAGCCACAGGTGAAATATGTCCTGCCATACAAGTATGTACGAAAGTCGAGATAACAAGTTACGAAAATGACTGTAATAATTTCGAGCTTAGTCCATTTGTAAATCATGAAGAGTATTGGGGAATTTTTGAGCTATTTTACTCCAATAATTATGAAATCAATGAGGATTCTATCGCGTGGTATATCAACGGACAATTATTTGAATCTGGCAGTGCGATAGACTACGATTTCCCCGGAGATGGTACTTATAGTATTAGTGTAGTCATTCCTGATTTCTTAAATCTGGCAAGTGGCGAAATGTGCCCCGGCTTAACATCATCCTTCAGCATCACATTCAACAACCAACAAAACAACTGCGAAGCCTACTTCGAATGGCAAGACAATGGTAACGTAAATGGTGAAAACACGGTAACTTTTAACAATGCTTCTGCCGGAAATTATATCGGCGCAACATGGGATTTTGGTGATGGTAATACGAGTGCTTATTCAGGAGGAGACAGTTTTGAGCATGTTTATGAAAATGTAGGTGTATATAATGTTTGCCTTGTGGTTTTCGATAATTTTGGCTGCGAGAGTTCATACTGTCAGATAGTGACTGTATCAGGCACCCCCAACGGCGAATGCGATTATGAAATTGGATATGAAGCAGTTGACAATAATTCATTTATTTTCACCCTATACTCACCAAACAACTCCGGTGGTGAAGCATTGTGGTTAAACATAGAGACAGGTGAACAGTATGGAATAGGTGACTCAATTTTTATCACATTTAACGAGTCTGGAGTTTATGAGGTATGTGCAGTGGTTGACCACCCTGCCGGCACCGATTTATGTGGTTTCGGTGGATTAATACTTTGCGAAACAGTCACCGTTGAAAACTCCGAATGCGAAGATACCGACTGCGTATTCCCCGGTGATACCGACCGCAATATGGTCGCAGACAATTACGATATACTACCGATTGGTTTACATTTCGGTGAAACGGGTCTCACACGTCCCAATGCTACGATTGACTGGGAAGGTCAGCCTGCTCCTGATTGGGGCGTAATTTCCGCAGATAGTCTTGACCTTAAACACGTAGATACCAATGGTGATGGTCAAATTTTCTTTGATGATGTAGATGCTATTGAGCAAAATTATAATCGCACACACGATGGTGTCAATGCCATGCGCGTAGAGGGTGCGCCCGGATTGCACCTCCAATTTGACTTTGATACCATCTACTCTGCGCCCGATACCGGCACGCTTATCATCAATGCCGACATTATCATGGGAACGGCAGATTTGCCTGTCGAAGGCATTTATGGTGTAGCATTTTCAATTGGTTATCCGATGGATTTGGTGGATAGTACTACTGTCACCGCCGATTATTTTACGGGTTCTTGGATGGGTGAACCAACTACGATTTTACAATTAGAAAAAAATGTAGTCAGTGAATCCGTTGTTGACTTTGGTTATTCACGTACTGACCAGCAAAACATTTCCGGTTTTGGACAAATCGGCTCTGTCAGCTTCGTCATGACGGATAATATTATCGGAAGAATGGCTTCGGAAATAGAGCTTAATTTCCCTATCACGAATGTACGCGCCATCGACAGCTTTGGTGAAGAGGTTATCGTCACAGGCAGTAATAACGCCGTCATGGTAGACTTAGGAGATGATACCACGACAGCAGTTGAAAATCCTGACTTATCTCAAAACATCAAGATATTCCCTAATCCAACACCAAACACAATTAATATGACTATCAATGACTTGCAAGCACAGGCTGTAGCACTCTACAATACAGTAGGTCAACGTGTGCTTGCTCGTCAGATAGCCACATCAGATGTACAAATAGATGTTCGTCATCTTCCATCGGGTGTGTATCTCGTAAGTGTTCAAACCGAAAAAGGCATTTATAATGAGAAAATTATCGTCGAGTGATATAGACGTAATATAAGATGGTTTCATTTGATTTAAAGTTTCTGCGCCGGACAAGCCGGCGCAGAGCTTTTTTCTCACAGAAAAATCTACTGTAACATTTAGGCAACTCGCAACAAATAATTAGTCAAAACTACTCGTTTTTTTTCACTCACTCTGCGTTGCAAAAATGGTCATTTATCCCGATAAACTCACATTTTCACGCCTTGATTGAGCAAAAAACAACTTCACATTTTTGACCAGTTATTTATTTCGAGTTGCCTTATATCTTTTCGAACGAATATATACAAGTAAAAAATAATTTACCTCAAACAAAAAACCATAACAGTCTCCAAAATAAAAGATGGTTTCATTTGATTTAAAGCTCTGCGTCGGACAAGCCGACGCAGGGCTTTTTTATTTTCACATGAATGTATTAGGAACGACGCAAAAATAACTTTACCATCTTGACTTGTTCTTTTTCCCTTTTTCTTTGTTATAAAAATCCTTACGTAGCGTAGGCTATGTGCGGTTTTTACGCCTCGAAAAAGAAAAAAATAACGGCGTCAAACTTGGTAAACTTATTTTTACCTCGTTCCTTATTTGATTTTTTTAACTATATTTGAGAAAATTGTTTGCTTTAGGAACGAGGAAATATGATACACAACTTAACTACAACCAATTCAATTGCCAGTCATTTTATCGCAGAAATGCGTGATGCTTCTATTCAAACAGACAGAATGCGCTTTCGTAGAAATATGGAACGTATGGGAGAAATCATGGCTTACGAAATCAGTAAAACTCTCACATATAGCCCACGCGAAGTGGAGACGCCTCTAGGTATAGCAGAAGTAAACGTTCCTCAACAAGACATTGTCATTGGTACTATTCTACGTGCAGGACTCCCTATGCATCAAGGCTTTTTGAATTACTTTGATTTTGCAGATAATGCTTTTGTATCAGCATACCGACGACACCACAAGGATGGTACTTTTGATATTCAGGTAGAATATACTTCTTGTGCATCGTTGGAAGGTAAGACAGTGATTATGTGTGACCCGATGTTGGCAACGGGAGCTTCGATGGTACTCACCATGCAAGAACTGATGAGCAGCGGCGTCCCTAAAAAGGTTCATATTGCTACAATTATTGCCAATACAGACGGGATACGCCACGTACAACGCAACTTGCCAAAAGTCGATATTTGGGTGGGAGCTATAGATGAGGAAATGACAGCCCGTTCGTATATTGTGCCGGGTTTGGGAGATGCAGGAGATTTGGCATATGGAGAGAAACTTCAGGACTAAGCAATGCTTAAATGCTTAAATGATGTAATGCGACAATGAATAATTTTGAATTTTGAATGAATTAATTTTGAATAAAATACACTATTATTCATTCATTCAAAATTCGCTCACTCACTCATTTTCATTATTGCATTACATCATTTAAGCATTTAAGCATTATCTATCTATCAACTCGCAGGCTTCCGTAGCGCAATCTTGCTCTTATTCGATTGCCTGAGTTGGAACTGCCCATGTAACCTTCTACCTCTTTATCTGCGCCATCTTTGCGAATATCCCAGTGTCCGTTGCCCGGAAAATCTAAATCGCCGTAGCTGCTTTCTGCATCTACATCATAGGCAGCATCGCAACACATATAAAAAGTGAAATCTGCGTAACTGCCTTCAATTTGTAGGTTGCCGAAATTCTTGCCCATGTTTTTGATTTTGGCATCGCCATATTCCATGTCAAAATCTCCTTCTCCGGTCATTTCACGAATTTGGTAGTCGCTATACTTGCTGTCCACTTCAATATTGTTGACTTTTTCGATTTCAAAGTCATCATATTTTCCGTCCGAGCGTAAGTTGTTGACTTCTCCAAGTTCGTAGTGGTCATACTTGGAATTGATGCGAATATCGTGGGTGTTCTCTAAGTAAATTTTAGAATACTTACTCTCAATATCAATGGATTGCAACGCATCTGCACGAAATTTTCCATACTTTACATAGACATTGGATTCTCCGCCAATGGACTGTACATCTGCATCGCCGTAGCCAATATCAAGATTGAAACTACCGCCAACGCGCTCGCCGGACATATTGCCGTACTTGACGGTAAATTTGGCGTCATTATCAAAGGTTGGAAAAGTGATATTGCCGTATTTATTACTCAAATCGACCACATTTGCCGCAGGCATATAAATCGCATAATCTACACGGATTTTGTTGCCGTCTTCCCAACCGTTCCAGTTGCCCCAAGAATTCCAATCGAAGAATGACCAACGTTTTTTACTTTCTTTTTCTGCCCAACTTGTCTCAGCCCGTACTACGCCCGGAATATTCGTAAATTCTACATGTACGCGGTCCAATTCTTCTTGTGCATCGGCTTCGGTTTTGGCTTCTACGGTAACGGTGACTTCAAAACTCACCTCATTTTTATCCCAAGTATGCACATGCATATCACCGTGTTTATTGACGGCTTCAATGCGCGTATTTGGCTGTACTCCAAAGGTTTCTTTTATCGTCTTGGTAAATTCTCCTCCTGCTGCTTGGGCAGAAATTCCAATTAACAAGCACCAAATTCCAATAAATATAACACGCAAAAATACATGTGAATTGAATCTTATAATTTGGAATTTGGGATTTGTTTTTTGAAATTTATAACTATATACTACTTTCATTTTTCTTAACTTTAGTTGAATGATTGGTTCGATCGAGTACTCGTTCCAGGATGTCTATTTTGGTTCGGTAATTTTCAATCATAGCTTGGATGATTTGCTCATCTTGAGCATCAGAGGCATTGAGTTCTTGCTTCAATACTTCAAATTCTTGCTCTAATTCTTTGATGTCTGTCAATGCTCGCTCATCCAATTGTTTATCTTTTAGGAGATTGATTTTTTGATTAATTTTTTGAGTATAAAAATGCTCCAATTCCGCATATTCATTAGAAATATCGCTCAATGCCAATTCTGTCTTGGACGGCTGTCCCGCAAATCTACCTATCACGATTCCCAAGCCCAAAATTAACAAGACTGCCGCAGCCATTCGCAATACACGATACATTTGGATACGTTTGCGCGGAAGATTTTTTTCTACATTTTCCCACACAAAAGCAGGTGGTGTTTCGCTATCGAATGATGTGCGATTTTTTTGTATAAATTGTTCAATTGTTTGTTTATTTGATTGCACAATTCTGATTTTTGATTTTTGATTGAGTGATTTTTGATTGAGTGATTTTTGATTGAGTGATTTTTGATTGGGTGATTTTTGATTGAAGGGAATTTTATTTCACAAAATTCTAATAAAACGCAATCAAAAATCTGAAATCACTCAATCAAAAATAATTCACTCATTAATAATTTCTCTGAGTCGTTTTTTGGCGCGATTGTATTGCGATTTTGAGGTCGAAACACTGATACTCATAATCTCGGCGATCTCTGTATGGTCATAGCCTTCAAAGAGGTAAAGTGTAAGTACGGCACGATAACCGTCAGACAGTTTTTGAACCGCCTGTTTTACTTTTTCGACGTTCAAATCCGAATAAGTCGCGTTGGTTTCTTCTTCAATTTCGGGTTGATGATAGGTTTCTAAGGGGACAAGTTCTAAGCGGCGTTTTTTGAGATGATTGATGCAATTATTGACTACGACACGGCGTATCCATGCGCCAATTGATGATTTATATTTAAAATAATTTAACTTCGTAAATACATCAACAAAAGAGTTTTGCAACACATCTTGTGCTTCTTCGACATCATTGAGCATACGTAGGCAGATATTGTACATCGCTTGCGAATACAATTCGTATAGCCTGAATTGCGCTTGTCTGTCATTGCGTTTGCAGGCTTCTACCAATTCTCGGTGTGTGCTTTCGTAGCTCATTTTGCAGTAAAGGAATAATAATCAAATAATTTTTCCTTTTAACTTGTTCTTTTTTCCTTTTTCTTCGTTGTAAAAATCCTTACGTAGCTCGGCTATGCGCGGTTTTTACGCCTCGAAAAAAGAAAAAATAACGGCGTTAAATTGGAACATTTATTTAATTCTTATTCCAAAGACAAAGTAAGAATACAAAGGTTGCATTAGTGACAATGCTACAATGCGATAATGATGCAATGCTACAATATTAATGAATCATTTTTGATTAAGGGCAAACGCATGAAATTTTATTAAGCCAAATATTGAGTACCTAACGGCACTCGAAACGTATTTCTGATGCTTTTCTACCGATATTTTGTTCCTAGCGGAACATCTTGAGCGTAATCAATACCTCGTTAGAGGTAAAATATTGGTAAAACATCATCAAAACTGTATTTTTCATTGTCCCATCAGCACAAAATCTTTTCATGCGTTTGCCCTTTTTTGATTATGGGATTTTTGATTTCAGATTAATTTCCATAGAGGTTAATTTCTCTCAATCAAAAATCTAAAATTGTCACCTAATTCATTAAACATTGTCGCATTAATAAGTGTGTAGCGTAAACTTGAAGTTAGAGCCGTTTTCTCCATCAGATTCTACCCAGATTTCTCCATCGTATTTTTTGACAATGAGGGCACATATCGCCAGCCCTATGCCGGTGCCTTCATACTCGCTATCTCGGTGTAGTCGCTTGAAGATTTGGAAGATTTTTTGATGATTTTCAGGGCTAATTCCAATGCCATTATCGGCGATTGAAAAAATATGTTCGTAATCAGTGTTTTTTTCGTGGGTGATTTTGATAAGAGGTTGTTCCTGTTCATTATACTTGATGGCATTTGAGATGAGGTTTTGGAAAAGTTGGAGCATTTGCCCTTCGTTGGCAGTAATAGTCGGCAGTGAAGCTACCTCAAATTGTACATTTTTATGTTGGATTTCTTCTTCTAAATTTCGTCTGACTCGTTGGACAATTTCTTCAATAGATACCTCCGAAACACTGCTTTGCTCTACATTAATTTTGCCCAAATCAGATAAACTTTTTGTCAGCATTTCAGCGTCTTTGGCGGCTTGTAATGCCGTTTCAAGATATTCACGGGCTTCTTGATTAAAAGCATTGCGTTGTTTGTATTCGAGGATGCCCAGATAGCTGATAGTATTGCGAAGTGGAGCGCGTACATCGTGAGAAATAGAGCTGGCTATTTGGCTCAAATAATTATTAAGCGACTGTAATTCTTCCACTTTTTGATTAAAATTTTCTACAATATCACTTGTGTCTTGCTTTTCGTATTGAATGCGTAGGGCTGCAATTCGGGCATCTGTCGCATAATTAAGTTCTTTGGTTTGGAGTTGGATTACCTTTTGAGAAAAATTGTAGGCTTTTTCATGCTGTTTTTGATGCGTGTATAATTTGCATAGACTTTCGCATATCTTCTTCTTTATTCCGCTGAGTTCGTCTACCCGTTCGTCTTGTTGATCGACATCTCCTACGTATCGAAATGCTTTCAATTGGAACAGTTCTGATTTTTCCAACTCTTCTGACTTGGCATGAACTTCACCAAGCATATTATAGGTTCTGCCTAGTAGAATTTTGCCCATACGAGTTTCCGGATTCAATTCTATTGTGGCGGCTTCTTTGAGATACTTGATTTCTTCTTCGTAATTTTTCATGGCAGCGGAAAGTTCAGCCATATTATGCAGGTACATACACTGCTTGCTTGGTGTATCAGCATATCGGGCATATACTTCAAAATGATGTCGAGCCGCTTCAAGTTGATTCGTTTTTTGAGCCATTTTCCCTCTGATATTCATGATACTGCCCAGTACAGATTTGTTGTCATGTTTTTCGGCTAATTTTTCTGCAAGATCGCAATAAAATTTGCTGTCTTCAAAGAATTTGACCGTATAATAAACTGCCCCAAACGTATAGTATAGATAGGTAAGATTTTCTTCCTCCCACCATGTCAATGTGATACATTTAGAGAACTCTTTTTCCGATTTTAAACAGTACTCAATAGTAGATGCATACCTCGAATCCACCAGTTCTATCACGCCCTTCCACAGATAGTAAACCGCTAAATGAACCGGTTGAGTAACACCTTCTGCAAACATCTTTCTGCATGATTCAAGGTGCGTATTTGCTTCTTCGAAGGCATCTTTTTTTAAACAGATTCGTGCCGCTATGAGCGAGCGGATTATCCTATCATCATGTTGGTCATGTACTAATTTTTTCTTAGCCATGTACAAAGCTATTTCGTAATCTTTTTCCTTAAAGAGGTCAATTAATGCTCTACTTTCACTTGAAAACATCATAAATCACACATTATACATCTTCTCGATGGCGCAGTTAAAAAATGTAACAAATAGTCTGAATTGAGCACATAGTCAATGGTCTATCATCCATCGAAAACTACATACTCTAATACTAACTCAAGTTGCGGATAAACCGCGAACTTGAGCAAATCC
>JAHDEO010000021.1:14901-30955 GCA_020628725.1 Saprospiraceae bacterium | reverse complement strand
CCCCAACACAATACAATGCTTCGCCAATCCATCTCTAAAAGCGGGATATTGTGCGATGCTACCTTTCATATTACCACGTTTGGCTTCCGTATCGTAGCTGCGGCGGATGCGGAAAAAGCGAAGTGTATTACTATGCCACAGACCCATTCGCGCCCAAAATCGCATCATACGTGATGAGCGCATCACATAAGGCGTCATATCTTCGCAGGTGACATTTTTGAAACCGATTGCCTTCATATCGTTCAAAAAACCATCTAAAAACGCCAACTCTTTTATCGCCCAATTGTGCAGCCATGTATTCATAATGTGCTGTTCATCAGTAGAAAAGGAAGCTTTGGTGGCAAACCCATCAGAAAGCACCAATCGCCCGCCCGGTTTGAGGAGGCGATAGGCTTCTTGAATGAAATCACGTTTATTATCGGCATGACAAACGGATTCCATTGCCCATATCACATCAAATGATGCATCAGGATAGCCTGTATTTGTATAATCATTTACTTCAAAAGTTGTTAAATCTGATACGCCGTGTTGTCGAGCATTTTCTTGTGCCAAGCCGATCTGCTTTGCACTCAAAGTAATGCCTTTAACTTTACATCCATGCTTTGCTAAAAACACCGAACTGCCCCCGACACCACATCCGGCATCCAATACAATCTCGCCTGCTTGTATGTTTGCGCGTGCGGCGGTGATGGTGTTTTGTTTAGCAAGAGCTGCGCCGAAATCCCGCACTTCATCCATCCAAAAACCGTAGTGCATCGCCATATTTTCATTTAATTTCCAGATGCGGCGGTATTGGCTTATCGTATCGTCGTAATAATGCACGATTTCATCAGGAGAAACTTCTTTTTGCATGTTAAAATGATTGAATTAGTAAACGTCTGTTTATTAATTGTTTGAATTAGGTTTAGTGAGTGAATTAATTCCGGTAAATAATTTACGAGCCCGCAAAAGTAAGTAAAACACCAATAGAACTTGCACCAAATTTAGTTTAAACCTGATTTTTGACGAATCACAAAAAGCAACATATACGGCATGATATTCGTTATAAAAAGTGCTTCTGCAAGTAAAAATTCGTTACGAAACACATACTTAAAATCTTACATTGTTCAAAACGAGAATTTTACGCATCAAATGTAAAATTTGTGTACCTTTGTTTGGCAGCATGAGAAAAACATTACTTACACTCGGTTTTTTGTGTGCGGTCGTCATTTTGTCGGCACAGACGGAGGTATTGGACAAACGTATTGATTTTACGTGTAAAAATAAACCCCTCAAAGAAGCTCTCGACAAGCTCAAACGCAAATCAGGCTTACGACTTTCCTATGCCGACCATATGCTGGATAATAAGCGCGTAACCGTCAAAGTCAAAAACCAAAAGGTCAAAAATATCCTCAACATTCTCCTTCGCAAACATTCCCTCACTTACGAAAATAGCGGTCGCCAAGTCGTCATTACTCGTAAAAAGCAACCTACCCGAACCTATCAACGATACACGATAAGCGGTATAGTAAAAGATGACGAAACCGGCACAAGACTACCACTTGCGGGTATTCTCATAGACGGACAACGTCCCCGTACTACCAATAAAGACGGCGAAATTTATCTTCGGCTACAACCTACGGATAGTGTTTGTGTACAGTTTGCTTATCCGGGCTACGAATCGCAAGAGGTAACTTTCCGTGTACACTGCGATACTTTTCTTTCCATACGATTAGCGACTGATAATGAGTTACTTCCTGAGATAAATGTTATTGGACGAAAAAGAAAAGCCATTCCTGTTGACCAAGAAGCCGTTGCCGATATAAGCGATGTTTCTATGCTGAACAGCCTCCGCGAAAGTTCGGATTTGATGAAAAGTATCCAACTGTTGCCGGGTATTCAAAGTGGTAATGAGGGCTTTTCGAGCTTGTATGTGCGTGGTGGAAGTGCCGACCAAAATCTGGTACTCATGGACGGCGCACCGATTTACAATCCTTCGCACATGGCGGGTATTGTTTCGATTTTTAATGAAGATGTGATTGGTAATGTTTCTTTATATAAAAATGAATTACCTGCACGATATGGAGGTCGTTTGTCGTCTGTTTTGGACGTTGGAGTGAGAGATGGAAGTATGAAGGATTATACGGTGCGCGGTAGTTTGGGCTTGCTGGCTTCAGGCTTGATGATTGAAGGTCCGTTGCGAAAGGATAAAACATCTTTTTTGCTGGCTTTTCGACGGACTTGGATAGATATGTTGGTGCGTCCACTCAGCCGACGTTGGTTGAATGAATCATTTGAGGTGGATGGCAATCGTATTGCGACGAATGGTGAAGCACGATATGCTTTTTACGATATTAATGCGAAAATTAGTCATCGTTTTTCGGAAAAAGACCGTCTTTCATTTAGTGTGTATAATGGCGGTGATGATTTTTCTTTTATTGATAATTTAGATGAAGAAAGAGGAAGTGAGTCATTGGAATCAGAACGCGTGATGAGCTCTTTGTGGGGCAATTTGACGGCTTCTTTGAATTGGACGCATATTTTCCAACGAAAAATGATATTACACACAAGTGCGTCATTTACTGATTTTGAATTTGATTATTTTGATAAATACGCTTTTCTCCAAACAGAAGAAAATGGTCTCACGGGAGCGCGTTTGATTCAAAATTATACTTCTGATATTCAGGATATTACCTTAAATACGGAATTGAAATACACGCCTTCGGACGAGCATCGTTTTCGCATAGGCGCACAGGCGATACAACATCGTTTCAGACCCGGAATTAATAGCGTGATAGAGGAAAATACCAGTACGCTCGAACAGCTTGAGGTGGAGTTTGATAATCCCTTGATAAAGACTTGGGAGGCAGCAGGATATGTGCAAAGTCAACACAGAATGGGGGGGCTGCGCCTACACGCAGGATTTCGTGCGGGATTTTTACTGCACAACAAAAAAATATTTAGTACCTTTGAACCACGACTTGCTTTAAACGCCTTGCTAACTGACTACTTCTCACTACGAAGTACCTACACACACACTACCCAACACTTACATCTATTGACCAATTCGGGTATCGAATTGCCTACTGACCTATGGGTGCCTGCATCGGAACTTGCCCCACCCGAACAGAGCCGACAAATGGGCTTTGGTGGGATATATTCAGACGAAGATTTGACGGTGAGTGTAGATATTTACCACAAAAAAATGAATAATTTGATTGCTTTTCAAGGAGAAGATGCAGTTATTTTGAGTGGAAGAGATTGGGAGGAGAAAATAGAGTCCGGCGAAGGTTGGGCATATGGCGGCGAGGCAATTGTGATGAAAAAAAGCGGTAAAACGACAGGCGTTCTTGGCTACACACTTTCGTGGTCATATCGCCAATTTGACAACATCAATGAAGGTGTTGTATATCCGTTTAAATATGATCGTCGGCATGATGTGTCCTTAGCGATGCGACATGAGTTGAGTGAGCGAGTGGCACTGAAAGGCGATTGGGTGTATGGCTCGGGCAATCCGTTTACACGCCCGATACGTGAGGCACCCATTGTGTCAGATTTTCCTTCGGGAAGTCCGGCTACGGTTTATATTTATGGTTCCAAAAATGCTTCGCGCATGCCGGCTTTTCATCGCCTGAATGTTGGTGCTGAATTGAAAGGTAAACAAAAAGCACGCTATGCGTGGACTTTAGATTTTGGTGTTTATAATATTTATAATAGAAAAAATCCTTTTTTATTATACATTGGCCCAAAAGAAGATACAGGTGAAAATGAGTATAAAAAATTGAGTTTATTTCCCGTTTTACCTTATGTAAATTATAATTTTAAGTTTTAAATCAGTTGATAGTTTTTGGTTCATAGTTCATAGTTCATAGGCAATCGCGAGGCAGAATTTCGCGTTCATCTATGAACCATGAACTATCAACTATGAACTATTAACTTCACTATCAACCTATGACCCGATTTTCTACTTTGCTTGGTACGTTGGTAATATTGTTTGCGGGTGCTTGTATAACACCTGCGGAGGTGGATTTTGCAGAAGCAGAACAGGAATTGGTGGTCTATTCGCATTTTGGTGTGAATGAGCCCATGAAAATATATCTCACGCACACGCGCGACCCGCTGAAGCCCAATGAACCCTTCAAGCCTGTAGAAGATGCAACGATAAAAGTATATCGAGATGGGGAATTAGTGAGCCATTTTAATCGAGGCGGTGAACCGGATAAAAAAGCAGAATACGTAGCTGTATACGATACGGATGTACGTGCGGTAGGGGGGAGTCGCTACCAAGTAGAGGTGATAGCGGATGGCTACAAAAATGCGCGTTCGGTGGAAACTGTACCACATGACGAACCCTCTATAAGAGAGTTTTTGCTTTTAGAAGAGAATGAGGAGACTGATTTGTATGGTTTGTTATTCTCAGATGATGGTGATGAAGAAAATTATTATCAGTTGATAGTCAAGTTGTTAGAGAAGGATATGGCTGATTCGATTATCAGCGAAGAAATAGTAGATTATGAATTAGTCAGATCCTCGGCTTTTGCTCATTTTAATAATAATACCAGATCGTGGACAGCGATTTATCCCGAATATGCCGGATTTTTGTTCACAGGAGTAGTTGGGGAAGGTGGTCTCAAGGAATTGTTTATCGAAATTCCTAATGAGGAAAGAACGACCAACGAGGCATATAGTTATACCTATCAAGCAGAATTGCACAATGTATCTGAAGCGTATTTCTTATATCATCAAAGCATACAGGCACAGCTTTCCCAGAATAATACTTTGACCGACCCTATTCGTATTTACAATAATATCGAAGGCGGTTTTGGTAATTTTTCAGCATATTATGCAGCAACGGCACAGGCAGATGTATTTCGGATGGGAGAATAGTTAATAATGCTGTAATGCTTAAATGTTACAATGCTACAATGTAATGAGTGAATGAGTGAATTTTGAGTGAGTGAATGAATAAAGTGTTGATTTTCATTGTGTTATGGTGTTTTTTGAGAAAATAAATCGCTCATCCACTTCAATTCCGGTTCAGTGAACGGTGGTTTAGGTGGTACTTCCTTATAATTTACCGACAAATGATACATGCTTCTTTTGTAGATGATTTTCAGGGCTTCACCCAAATCCAAAACTACGTCTGGGTCTTCTCCTGTTAATGGTACGGGTACGATCGGTGCGGTGTCTGTTATATTAAACCCCCATGCGTCTGTAATTTTATTTGTTGCTCTCATCAAGGCGACAGTATAATGACACCCTCGTAATTTTGGATGTTCTATCACTCGCTTTCCGCGTCGTAATAAATCTATTTCCAGTAAGTGAACCCCCGCATTATGTAGTTCTTCGCGTTTTTTAAGATAAGGGACGAGTCCAGGAGCGCGTTTATTTACAGGTGAGAGGATTTCAATAGCAGTAACGAGTCGATTGTTCGCACGGTCTTTGATTTCCACAACAGGAATTTTTACCTCAACAGGCTTTATCGTAGGGATGCTTACCGTTACAGGCGAAACTTGTGTTGAAGCATAGGGTATTTGAGGTTCTTCGACTTTACGGGGCAGCATGACTTCTACATCAGGGTACATAATGCCTACGTCTTCATTGGGTAGGGTGTCAAGTATCATACTAATTTCAAGGCGTGCTACATACTTTGGCGTAATTTTCAGATTTAATATTTCTAAAATTACAGCGGCTAGCATATTGTGTACATCGGGCCACAAATAACCCTCCAAATAAGGATCCATGCCGGGAAATGGTGATGTCATTTTTAATAATTTAAACTCAATTCACCTGTAAGATGTTATTTTTTTTGCAAAAAAGAAACCCCTAACCAATCGCCTCTTCCAATTCCTGTTGCATCTCTCCCAAACTCTTATCTATCGACTCATATTTTTCTGTGAGCGTGGAGATTTGTTTATTTTCCATATTCAACATCACATCAAAATCGTCAAAATTTGCGTCGATTTTCTCCTTAATATCACCAACATAAGCTTTGAGCTTGTCAGAAACTTCGCTTTCGAGTTTGAGTCTGCCGCCGTTCACCTCAGAGTTGTACTCTTCGATGACTTTATTGCGACGCATACGTGCCGTTGCGCCTGCAAAAAGAAAGCCCACCGTTGTCAGAATACCTCCTGTGATGTCGAAAACCATTCCTTGTGCCACTGTAGCGAGTATCACACCGACTACTGCGAGCCCGCCACCTGCAGCGAGATTAGGCGTAGTACTATTTTCACTTTTAAAGACTTCTGAGCCGATAAAATTTTCGGTTTTGTTCATGAATTTGGAGAATTGCTCTTGCAAATCACGCATTACATTGCTGCGCCTGTCTGCAATATCTCCGAAGATTTCATGGTTGTTTTTTAGGATGGTTTCGCTATTTCTGATTTTGAGGTCAATCATTTTTGCCATTTGCTGAATGCTGTCCGCAATGTCAGAAACGCCTGATTGTAATTTTTCGTGCATGGCATCATTGAGGTCGGTTTCCATGCGAGTGGAGAGGTCTGCAAGCCATTGTTCGAGCGAAGTTTTTTTGCCGAAAATTGACGAAAAAGTACGTCGTACAAGGCTGAAAAAACCAAGTCCGTTTTTGAGTTCTTCGCGGGTTTCGGAGGTAATTCGGTCGTATGCCGCAATGAGATTTTCTACAAGAATGTCAATCTGATTATTTGACCTAAGTTCCTGTTCATTAAGGGTTTGGTGAATGTCATTGCGGAATCTTTGGTCAGCTTCGAGTTGAGCAGAACGCATCTGTAAACCCTTGTGTATGCGCTCGCCTACATTACGCGAAGTTTGTATGTTATTGGACAATTTGAGGATGGGAGCTTTACCACCTGTAATATTTTGGGTGATATAGTCTCGAACGGGTAAGAAACCACTATCCGGTGTATTTTCCAATTCCATCTTGGCAGAAAGGGCAAACACATTTGGTTGTTCAATGCCTTTTTTGACAGCATATTTTCGGACACCTTCTATATTAATTTTAAGGTCGTCGTCATTCATTAAATCTTTTTGTTGGAGTACAAAAATGATTTTTTTACGCCAATCACCATGTATGTAATCAAAGAAATCCCAAGCTGATTGCCTATAAGGGTTTTTTGCCTCAAATACAAATACAATCAAATCACTACCGGGAATAAATCGCTCGGTAATTTCTTGGTGATGGTCAGAAATAGTATTGGTACCGGGCGTATCTACGATGGCAATTTCTTTGAGAATCTCAACCGGAAGGAGGATTTTTTTGAGATGTTCATTCACTACAATCGTACTTTCTTCTTCACCATAAAGTATCTGCTGAATGGTATCCGTGGTCGGATCGGGACCGACCTTACAGACTTCTTTCTCCAGCAAAGCATTAATAAAGCTACTTTTTCCAGCCTTGACTTCACCTGCTATTACGAACATAAATGGTTCGTGGATGCGATTGCGTAAGTCACTGACGGTATCGGCAAGTTCGTCGTTACCGATGTCAATGGTCATTTGGTGAAGGTCTTTGATAATTTCGCCGATACGGAGGCGGTTTTCTATAATTTTTTGATTAAGTATGCTGCTCATTTATAAAGTTCAAGTTCAAGTTCAAGTGCAAGTTCAGCACTTAACCTAATAAAGCATAGTTAAGACCTCAAAGTAGGGAAAAAGTAATGAATTGTAAAATGAGAGGTGGATTGTTTCATGGTTGTTGCTTTTTTCGCGTAGCGAAAATCATTAATCGGTCATAAAAAGCAGTGAAATAATTGAACAAGGAGGCAATGAGGCAAAAAAATAGAGTTTAGTGACTCTAAAAGGCTAAAAAAGAATCACCAAACTCTGGAGGAAACATCATCTTTATACAAGTAAGAAACTCAGCAGAGAAAAACATTGTATATCTCAAAGGTGCAGCTTTTTGTCGTGGAGAGCAAAGCGATCTGGCGAGTGTTTTTGTGTTTTTTTGAAAATTAAACTTTATTTTGTTTTTGATTATCAATGTTTTATGTTTGTTTTTTTTGTGAAAAAATGATACAGAATTGGGGTGGGCTTCTTGTTTTTATGTCATAAAAAATTCAGCTATTTTAGAAATGATTTCTGTTTACGGTTGAAAATATATTAAATTCACGCTATGAATCGTTTAGCAAAAACTGTGCAGAAACTGGAAAAATACCCAAAATTCGCATTATCGTATGCCATTGGTCGTACTGTTAAGTTTGTGGGAACATCAGGAGTACAATTTGAAGAAATGACGACGGATAGGGTAATTGTAACTTTGAAGAATAAGAAAAAAGTACGTAATCATATCGGTCAAATACATGCCGCCGCGATGGTATTATTGGCAGAGACAGCAACCGGAATGGTCGTGGGTATGAATCTTCCTGATGATAAAATTCCGTTGATAAAGTCATTGAAAACGAATTTTGTGCGTCGTTCAAAAGGAGCTATGCGTGCAGAGGCGTGGTTGGATGAGACACAAAAACAGCGTATTTTGACGGAGGAGAAAGGAGATGTTTTGGTCAATGTAAAAGTGACGGACGAGAGTGGAGAATCGCCAATTGAGTGTGAAATGCTTTGGGCTTGGATTCCAAAACGGAGGTGAATAGTTGTTAGTTTGACGAATTTTAGAGTTCTTCTACGTTCAATTTAGTTGTTATGACAACTTTTTTCTTCTTTTTAAAGGTCGTTTATCCGAAATAAATGAATGTTCGTAGTTTTTCAAACTGTGTTCATAGATATAATGAGAAATAATGAAAAATAATCAAGGGTTGGCACTTCAATTGTAATATATTTAGTGTTGCTAAAAAAATGTTTTTAGGCAAATCTAAATCTAACCAAACCTACATTGAGAGATGAACACTATACTTGTGACTTGCGCGACCAGCACGATAGGCAATCGCGTGGTCAACAATCTAAGAAATGCCCACGTTCACGTAAAAGCAGGCGTGAGAAACCGAGCCGGAGCGAGGAATATGTCTGGTGATAATATTGATGTCGTTGAGCTTGATTTTGAAAAACCTGCCACATACTTAGCTGCTTTAGAAGGCGTGGAAAAGGTATTATTAATTCTTCCCGTTATTCCCAACCAAGTAGAAATTACCGATGCTTTTACCAAAGCAGCAAAAGAGAAAGGCGTTAAAAAGATAGTGCTGCTTTCGGGTTTGGGAGCGGATATTAAGAGCACTTCTGATATACTGCGTTGGCATGGCGAAAAGGAAAAAGTTGTTCGTAAATCCGGTATTTCTTACACCATTCTTCGTCCCGGGAATTTCATGCAAAATTATATTAAGGGCTGCTACAGTAAAATGTGTGGCAACGGTAAGTTGACACTACCGCAGGGTGATGCTAAAATCAACCAAGTAGATGCCAATGATATTGCTCAAGCTGCGGCAAATGTATTGACAAATTTTGGACACAAAGACCGAATTTACAATCTTACAGGTTACTCTTACACCAATATGGAAATCGTAGATTTGATTTCCAATATTACCGGAAAAAAGATAGAATACGAAGACATCAGTGAAGAAACTGCACGTACCAAAATGAAGCAATGCAACATTGGTGATTGGATGATTGAAGCTATGTTGGGCTTACAACGCGCTTGTAAAGAGGGACTTATGGAAGCCTACTCAATGGATTTAAAAAACCTAACGGGTAAAGGTCCGACAACATTTGCAGAATTTGCAATCAGGCACAAGACTATATTCAGCTCATAGTCTGTAAATATGTTTTCCTACAGTTATGAAGGGCGTGAGGCACTAAATTTCCGTGATTTTCGACGATTATTCTTCTCATCCCTTTTATCCCGAAACCACTCATCGAATCTAATTACTTCGTATCCCATAGGATCCCAAAATAATTGTCCCTCTCCATCCTCTAACGCCTGAATTTCATCTTTGGCTACTTCAAATGTTTCATTAAAATCTCCGCGATGTTTTATAAATAGGCGGATGACTTTGGCTATCAGTCGAGCACGTTCGATGTTTTCTGTTTCTGTATTTTTAGGGCTGAGTAGGCGGTTGAAGTTTTTGAGTTTATAGTCGACTAAAAATAAGTCATTTTCCTCCATATCTATCATCATCTCTAATAAACGACAGCCTAGATTCCAACCTGATTTGTCGGATGTAATATGTTCATTGGTACGCAATGATTGAGCAGCTTTTTTGTGATTACCGTTGAGGTATTCAAGATTGGCATAGAAAAATAGCCAACGGGCTTTAATAAGTTTATTACCAGCGTTGATTTGTTTGTGTTGGAGGGCTTTTTCGATAGTTTTTTCTGCGCTGTCATAATCTTGATTCCTTAGGTGGCTGAAGAATAAGTAGTCCATTGCACGGAGTTCATTAGTCATCCCCTTATTGAAGGTGTTCACAGCTTCTTTCGCGTATTCTACAGCATCGTCATAATTTCCTAAATTAAGATTAATAAAAACAACATCTTTCAAAATTCCTCCATAGTTAGATCTTGACCACATAATTGAATCTTCCGAAAGCAACTCTAATAACTTATCCGCAAATTCGTGAGCTTCCTCGAAATTTCTATTAATATTACAATGATGTACTTTAGAAACGTAAAACCAGAATATGAAACGTTCACTTGAAGTTTTATCGTCGTATTTTTCCAAATCAGTTAAAATATCCTTTGGTTTATCATCTATTTCAGAAAGCCTGTTGGTTTGAAATTCATGAGGTAAGGCGATTTGATTATAAAATTGCTGAACTCGTAGCCACTTTTCCAACTCAGTGAGGTGGTAAACCATATTTTCACTATACTTTTCGTATACTTCCAAGCCTTTTCGAAAGCCAAAGGTTGCCCGAAGCAAATTTCTGATACTGAGTACTTCTGAAAACATTTCATAGCGTTCTGCGAGATTTAGTGCAGCATTGAGCAATTTCTCCCCTTCACCATATATTCCACGTTGTAGCAACAATTGTCCCTGCAATAACATACGTCTACAATCAATTTCAGCCTGAACTCGTTTTGAACCACTCTTATTATTCGAATTTTGCAGCAAAATAAAATTGAGAATATCCTGCTTCAAACGTTTTTTTAAGTGAGAAAATGCAGAATTAGGAGGGGAACCATATATCACTAGACATGCTTCTTTATCATTCTTCACTTTATTATTTAATATCAAATCAAATAATTGAAGTTTCTTTTTTTCCATACCATTAAGCTGGATATTGAGTGTTTTTCTGACTAATCGTTTTTCTTTTACATTCAATGAATTGATGATTGGCAACAAACTTTTCATACAAAATTATTTTGGTATAAATTATGACAGAGTAATCATCTCTATTGAGTTGTCTTTTTGTTGTGTTTAAAAATAAATGTTTGTTTTGAGCGTAAAAAAAAATATTTATTTTCCCGAAAGCCTTTTTGTGGAAGAATAATTTCGTTTGCTTCGACCCATGGTGACATTTTTTTTATAGAAAAAATAGCTACAAAATTTTAGCTAAAATGCCCCCCTTCTGTATCAATTTTTAAGGTTTGCATTTGCATCAAACAGCTAATAATCAGGCGATTGATGCATGATGTGATGCAAATATACCATTCTATTTTTAAAAAACAATTCTTTGTTTTATTAAAAATAAAACATCATTTTTGAAATAGTAATTGTGATTCTACCCCACATTAATGTAATTGTGTATTGTAATTGTAATTGATTTTTTAACCAAAAATTTTTAGTTATGTTGGATTGGATTTTAAGATTATTAGGTATTATAGATGATAAAGAAGAGCAAGAAATTTGGGATCCAAATGAAGGATGAGAATACTTTTTTATTATTCCTTTTCTGCTCAAAATACGAAATCATCATACCAAATGAAAAAGTAGCGGATACAAAGGGAAAGCACCCCACGGCAAATGGTAAGTATCTGCCCTCATTAAAAACAACACAGTGAGAAATACAAAACCTTTGTTTCAGCATCCCAGATTAACAAACAAAAAACACTCTGAGTGTCCATTACTTGATTTGACTAAGAAATTGTAGTCCGCTCGTCCCAGAGCAATTGACTCTCCCACGTCCACATAAAATCCAACAACATTCCTCTTCATTAATTATTATGAAGGGGCTTCTGCATGTGTATATAACCCAAAAATACTACAAATTCGATAAATGATTTTCATTTCTGTGTCAAAAATTTATTCATAATTTTGGACTAAATAGCTGTTTGTCAATCAGTTGTTTTTGTGTGTTGAGAAAAAAGTGAAAAAAAGAGACTTGACAATGCTTTGTTATTTTATCTCCAAACCATGATATTTGCAGTATACAATGTTTTTCTCTGCTGAGTTTCTACTTGTATAAAGATGATGTTTCCTCCAGAGTTTGGTGATTCTTTTTTAGCCTTTTAGAGTCACTAAGCTCTTTTTTTATGTCCCTACGCTTTCTTACAGTTTCCAAATAATTCTTACTGAGATATTAAATAACAACTTAAATTCTGTGTCAATTTATTTTGATTTAATTAAATGTAAATTGTTGATTGTCAATTTATAGTGGTTTTTTGAATTATTTTTTTGCTTAAAACACATCTCTGTTTTGAGTTGATTACGACCCTCAAAACCTGCAATTTTGAGTCATACAATGTTTTTCTCTGCTGAGTTTCTTACTTGTATAAAGATGATGTTTCCTCCAGAGTTTGGTGATTCTTTTTAGCCTTTTGAGTCACTAAACTCTTTTTTATTTCAGCCCCCCTCTGTTTTTAGCCATGAAAACAAAAAAAGGGCTTTGCTCTCGCAAAACCCTTCAAAATAATTTCCTAATATTTTCCTTTCAGATTAATATCTACATTCCAAACTTAAATGTATCGCTCTTCCACACCTCTGATTTTGCGCGTATATTTCTGAAATTTTCGGCATATAATTCCAACACCCCAATTGCATAATCAATACGTTCGCGTGTAATGGTATCACTTTCATCTACTGCTTCCGGCTCATTGAGTCTTTCGGTGACGAAGCGAATGATTAGATGTTCGGGGATGTAGCAAATGTGATTGTTCTTATAACTACTCGTACGAAGTTCATTCACAGGATATGATCCACCGCGTCCTGAAGATACACTGACTATCATCCCGGGCTTGTGGCCCAATTCATTCGTTGAGGCGAGTAGAAAGAAGTTTTTGAGCATTGGCGTAGCCATACCGCTCCATTCCGGTGTGATTGGGATAATAGCATCGCAAGTCTGCAATTCAGCAGCGATAGGCGACCAGATAGTTTTCCACTTTTCATCGCCTTTCCAAAGCCCTTCATCCCACATTGGTAGGTTGGCAGTTTGGAGATTGAGTAGGTAAGTCTCTGCGTCGGGTTGGAGTGTTTTGATGCGGTTTTCGATATATTTTCCAACTTTTAGGGATTGAGAATTTTCGCGGTGACTGCCCATGACGATGGCGTATTTCATAATGTGTTTTATTTTTCAATAATATATATCTGCCCTTGTTTTATTTCTTGCAATTGAAGTTTCAAATTTGGAACAAATTCGACTAAATCCTCTATTTTACTTGAACGAGAATTTAGAATGACAATAGAAATTATATAGTTTTCCATGTTTTGTTGATGCTGCAAATTTTTGTCAATAGAGAGGAGAACTTGGAAGCCTGCTTCTTGGGCAGTAGTCAAAAGTTCACCATTTTTGAGACCATTCCATTTTTCTTGATTAACTGTACTGACTTCATAATCAGAAAGATATGGTTTTAAGTGTTTGGTTACACATTCATCAAGCAAAATTTTCATGTAATATATCGGCTGACGAGTTAATCATTTTATTGGATAATTCTAACAACTTAATGACTTGTTCGCGTTTTACTCCTCCAAAATCATCCAAAAAGTCATCAATAGTTTCCCCTGTTTCCAGATAATCAAATAAATTTTTTATCGGTACGCGTGTACCGCTGAAAACAGGTGTTCCACCTAATATTTCTCTATCTATGTTGATTATTTTTCCCATGATTAATCTAATTTTAAGACCTCCAAAAACGCTTTTTGCGGCACTTCTACTGAGCCAATTTGACGCATTTTCTTCTTTCCGGCTTTTTGTTTTTCCAATAATTTACGCTTACGAGTGATGTCACCACCGTAGCATTTCGCGGTTACATCTTTGCGGAGTGCAGAGATGGTTTCGCGTGCGATGACTTTCGCGCCGACTGCCGCCTGAATAGCAATTTTAAACTGCTGACGAGGAAGTAAATCTTTTAATTTCACACAGATACGTCGCCCAAATTGTTGTGCCTTATCTTTATGAATGAGCGAGGAGAATGCATCTACCGTATCACCATTAAGCTTGATTTCCATTTTTACAAGGGTAGAAGGGCGATAACCCACAATCTCATAATCAAATGAAGCGTAACCCCTCGAAATGGATTTCAATTTGTCATAAAAATCAAAAACAATCTCTGCTAATGGCAAATCAAACGTCAGTTCTACACGAGTCTCTGTGAGATAGACTTGATTTTTTATTTCCCCACGTTTATCAATACACAAACTCATAATCGAACCCACATATTCGGGCTTGCAAATGATTTGTGAACTAATATAAGGCTCTTCTACACGGTCAAGAATCGTTGGCTCGGGAAGGTCCTGCGGGTTGTTGACCACGATAGCATCGTTAGGATTTTTCTTGAGATAAGCACGGTATGATACGTTGGGAACGGTCGTAATGACATTCATATTGAACTCTCGCCACAAACGTTCCTGAATAATCTCCAAGTGCAACATTCCCAAAAATCCACAACGGAAACCGAAACCAAGTGCGATAGACGTCTCTGGTTCATACACTAATGAAGCATCATTGAGTTGCAGTTTTTCCAAACTATCTCTCAAATCTTCATAATCGTCATTATCAATTGGGAAAATACCTGCAAAAACCATCGGCTTGACGTCCTCAAAACCTTGAATGGCTTCTTCACATGGATTTTTGGCAAGTGTAACGGTGTCGCCGACCTTAATTTCCTTGGATTCTTTGATTCCTGTAATAATGTAACCCACATTTCCTGCACCCAATACCTTCTGAGGTACATTATCCATTTTCAGGATACCAATTTCATCGGCAAAATATTCATTTCCGGTATTGACAAATCTTACTTGGTCGCCTTTACGCATCGTACCATTGAGGATACGAAAATAGGCAATCACACCACGATACGCATTGAAAGTAGAATCAAAAATCAAGGCTTGAAGCGGTGCTTTCGGGTCGCCTTCGGGCGCTGGAATACGCGTTACGATGGCTTCCATAATATCTTCAATGCCTTGTCCCGTCTTGCCACTTGCCAATACAATCTCTTCTCTTGCACCACCAATGAGGTCTATGATTTGGTCTTTCACTTCCTCTATCATCGCACTTTCCATATCAATTTTGTTGATGACGGGAATGATTTCGAGATCGTGTTCGATGGCGAGATAAAGGTTACTAATTGTCTGTGCTTGAATACCTTGTGTGGCATCAACTATCAAGAGCGCACCTTCACATGCAGCGATGGAGCGCGATACTTCGTAAGAAAAATCAACGTGACCGGGCGTATCAATGAGATTGAATGTATAGTCCTCACCATCTGTATGATGATAGTTCATCTGAATGGCGTGACTTTTAATCGTGATACCGCGCTCGCGTTCCAAATCCATGTTGTCCAATGCTTGCGATTGCATATCGCGCTCGGAAATGGTTTGTGTATGTTCTAATAGCCTATCAGCCAAGGTGCTCTTGCCGTGGTCGATGTGGGCTATGATGCAAAAATTTCTAAAGTGATTCATTTCAAGTGCAAAGATACCGATAATAAGTTCAAGTTCAAGTATCAAGTTCAAGTTCAACGTTATTTAAGAGGATTTTTACTTGAATTAGAATGTATCTAAATAACGGATTTTGGGTGGAAAGGTTGTTGTGATTATGATTTAGGAATTAAATCATTGAAATCTCGCGGAGAGATGATAAGTGTTCCTTCAAATTGTTCGAGTACGAGTAGGTCTTTGTCTCCTGTGACGATGTAGTCCGCTTCAACATGTTGGGCGAGTTGTAGGATGTAGTTGTCGTCGGGGTCTCTACAGATGTCGGGAAGTGGATTATCGGGATGGATGAATATGAAGTCTTCTTGAATGGAGTTTTTGACGCTCAAAAGTTTGTCTTCC
>JAHDEO010000021.1:0-14891 GCA_020628725.1 Saprospiraceae bacterium | reverse complement strand
CAACTCAAACTTTCCCGTCAATTTATCCAGTAATTCCTCAAGTATTTTATCTGATATTACAGCTTCTTCGTATTCAACACAATACAAATATATCCTTTCGCATATTCCACTGAACACGAAAGTAGAAATAAGCACATTTGTATCAAGGATAATTCGCATAGAATTTTGGAGATTGATTTAGGAAACTTCATTTAGTATATCATCCTCGCTGAAATACCCCCTTTCCTTAAAGTGCGAACTCAATTCATTTTGGATACTACGTATTCTCTTTTGTCGAAAATAATTATTTAAAGCCTTGATAATCAATTCCTGCGAATCAATATCTTGCGCTTTTGCCTCTGTTTCAAGTTGTGTTCTCAACTCATCTTTAATTTCTATGGAAATAACTGACATAATTTTTCTTTTGTGTAATTTACAATATTTCACCCAAAAGTTCAAACCCTCAAAATATTCACTCATTCAAAATTCATTCATTGAAATCATCATTCTATTCTTATCACATTCGACACGTACTCTTGGTCGCGTAAACTCTTGATAATAAAATTCAACTGGTCTGTATTATTCACGACTACGCTAATTTTACCTTTAAAATATCCTTCATCGCCATCCATCGAAAATGAGCGCATATCTACGCGAAGTTGATTGGTCAATACATTGGTGAGGCGTTGGATGATGCCGATGTCGTCGATACCCGTCAATTCTAAATCGGCTACAAATGAGGTGTTAAATGACGTCACCCAAGCTGCTTTCATCACACGATAGCCATACTTCGAAAGCATATTTTTAGCATTCGGACAGGCATTACGATGAATTTTTACACCATCGTGTGTGGTAGTGTAAGCAAATATTTCATCACCTTGTACGGGCTTGCAACAGGTAGCGAGCGAGTAGGAAAATTGCGAGGCATCCTCCCCGTTAATCATTAGTTTGGGCTTTATATTCGTATCTGTTTTGCGTTGTGGCGCAGGACGCGGAGCAGTAGGTTTTTCTTCTTTTTTAATGGATAATTTGCCGTGTTCGACCTCCAATTCTTTGAGTCGATTCAGGCTCAATTCCTCCATTGCAATTCCATAATACAAATCTATACCGGACTGAACACCGTAAAACTTTAGCAGTACTTCAAGGTTATCATAATTGAGTTCTACCTTGATATTCTTCAACTTACGCTGTAAATATTCTTTGCCTATTTCGCCTTGTTGCTTGCGTTCTTCTTTGAGTGCCTGACGGATACGCGACTTGGCTTTACCCGTCTGTACGATTTGCAGCCAACTCTCACTCGGCTTCTGCGACTTGGAAGTTCTGACTGAAACACGGTCGCCATTTTTCAGTATATGACTAATCGGCACTTGTGAACCATTGACTTGTACGCCAGCACAATTATAACCAACTTCGCTATGAATATCAAAGGCAAAATCCAATGCCGTAGAGCCTTTCGGCAAGATTCGCATATCGCCCTTCGGCGTGAATACATAGACTTCTTTAGCAAAAAGATTCGTGCGGAAATCATTCAAGAAATTCACCGCATCTTCTTCCGGTGAAGCGAGCATTTCGCGTACATGATTGAGCCAACGGTCAAATATGCTATTGGATGATGAAACGCCTTTATATTTCCAGTGTGCCGCCAGACCTTTCTCCGCAACTTCGTCCATACGCTCACTCCGAATTTGTACCTCTACAAAGCGTCCTTTCGGACCCACCACCGTCGTATGCAGCGATTCATAACCATTTGATTTGGGGGTAGAAACCCAATCTTTGAGGCGTTCGGGAATGGGATTATACGCATCCGTAATGATGGAATAAATCTGCCAACAAATAGATTTTTCATTCGCCTTTGGCACATCCACGATGATACGCACAGCAAACAAATCATAAATTTCTTCAAAGGGTATTTGTTTCTTTTTCATTTTATTAGAAACAGAAAAAACGGATTTTGCGCGTCCTGAAATACGAAATTTTATGCCAAGTGCTTCGATTTCTTTGCGAAGCGGTTTTGTAAATTCACTGACAAATCGAGCGCGTTGTTTTTCGGTTTCCTTTAGTTTAATTTCAATCTCCTGATAGCGTTCCGCCTCGGTGATTTTCATACACAAATCCTCAAACTCGGTTTTGACCTTGTATAAACCCAGACGGTGTGCGAGTGGTGCATAGATGAAGGCAGTTTCGGAGGCAATTTTCATTTGCTTATGCGGAGGCATAGAGCCGAGCGTCCGCATATTGTGCAAGCGGTCAGCCATTTTTATCATGACCACACGGACATCTTGTGCAAGCGAGACAAGAATCTTCTTGAATGTTTCAGCTTGAGGACTTTCGACATCATACATTTTGTCAAATTTCGTCAATGCCTCCACTATCATCGCGATTTTATCGCCAAATTCTGCCCGAATATCTTCTATCGTCACAGGAGTATCTTCCACCACATCATGTAGCAGCGCACCAATGACTGCCGTTGGTCCCAAACCCATTTCTGCCGCCGTAATTCGCGCCACTTCGATAGGATGCAGGATGTACACCTCGCCCGATTTGCGGCGTTGCTTGCAGTGTGCTTGTGTAGATAATTCAAATGCCTTACGAATCAACTTGCGCTCTTCATCAGTCTTAATTTTGACATGACGTAAAAGTCGCTTATACGCTTTCTGAATTTCTTTTTTTTCCGTCTCTTGATATGTTGCCAATGCTACCATTTCTCACTCGTTTCGTTTGTGATTAAACATTAGTGTGAATATTTGAAATGAGTAGATGAGTAAATGATAAAATGAGTAAATGTATTTAGGGTTGATTTTGAATTTTAGTATAAAATGAAAAAAGTCGTATTATTTTCTCTTTCAATCAATTATTCATCTATTTATTCCTATATAATAAAGATACGAAAAAGAATATATTTAGTTCGTTTTTGTGATGAATAAATTTCGATAACGAGTTGACGAGTTGTTGAATTGACGAGTTGTTGAATTTTATTTTTGCTTCGCAAAAATCTTAACGTCAGCTCGTCAACTTAACAACTCATCAACTCGTCGAATCACGGATGTGCCGCTACCCAAATTTCTCCATCGGCATATACTTCTTTCTTCCAGATAGGAACGGTCTGTTTGAGGGTATCAATTACAAACTGGCAAGCTTCGAATGCTGCTTTTCGGTGCGGACAGGCGACTGCAATCACCACTGGAATTTCGCCAATATCCAATACGCCTGTGCGGTGGTGTATAGCGATGCGCTGTACATTCCAGCGTTCGCAAGCAATTTCGGCTAATTTTCGCATTTCAGAAATCGCCATTGGTGCGTAGGCTTCAAATTCGAGGCGAGTGACCTCGCGCCCGTGTGTGTGGTTGCGTACTGTGCCGATGAATACATTGATACCACCGCAATTTGGTAGGCTTACGAAGTCGATGCACTCGTTGGTATTCAGGGGCTTATCGCTCAATAATATGTTGATTTTCTCGCTCATAATACGCAGTAGAGACGCGATTAATCGCGTCTCTACGTTGGATTCATTATAATGTCTTTATGATTTCTTCGTATTCCGTTTTATGGTTAATATTCTGAAAAACCTCCGGCTGTGCCGGTTCAATTAAATTGACCCGCGAATTAATCAGCACCTTACGCGGACACGAATATCCTTGTGCCAAAAACTGAAATAATATCGGATAACTCTTTGGTTCCCAAATCGTAATCAATGGTTCAGGAAACTCACTATGCGGACTATTAAATGCTGTTGCTACATAAGAAGCGTCTCTATTTTCGACCAATTGTCCGATAGTCGCTTCATTCATCAAAGGGTAATCACAGGCAATGACCAACCATGCTGCCTCAGGGTCTTCCCGAAAAGCCGACAGTATCGCACCATGCGGACCAAGCCCCAAAAATGTATCTTGAATCAATGGAAAATTACCTAATTCAGCAGCTTGTTCAGCGCGACAGGAGAGGTAAGTTTCGTTGCAAAATGGCGCGATGAGGTCGTACATATATTCGCGATGAGGTTTGCCGAAATACTCGATTGCCCCCTTGTCCTGTCCCATGCGCGTACTGCGTCCGCCTGCGAGTACTAAGCCTTTTATTGGCGGTATATTTTGAGTGATTTCTTGTTGTAGGAAATGAATGATTTTTTGGGTTTCGCTAGCGCGAAATGTTGGGATTTGTTGGTATTCGGGTAAATGATTTTTCAAAAAATCATAAATATCAGTCGTTTCACCGGTCAATATAAATGCTTGTACGTCAGTCAAGCGGTCCAATTTACGACTCAATGATTCCGCTTTTTTCGGGTCGATAAAGACCAACTGCTTACGGGCTTTGAAATGATTGCCATTTACCAAAATTAAATCAGCCTCATTGAAATGCATCCTAAAATGATACTGCTCCATATTCGCCTGAAAATCAAAGCGATGATAGCCGATTTTATCTGTGTAAATCATGGCTTTTGGCAAATCGTCCGCGCCATTATCGTCGTGACTTTTGTGGTCGGCATCTACATAGGCGAGTTGATATTTTGACGATAATTGCGTGATAATTTCATTTGCCAACTGCTGAATATTACCACAGGTTGTGCCGATTATTGCCCATTCATTTCTGCCGAAATTGCCGAGTTTTGGGCGTTTGAGTGCTGTGTGCTTTTGATGTGCCATAATCGTAACTCGGACATTCCTGTCCGAAAAATGTGTATCGAAAGCGGACAGGAATGCCCGCGTTACGTGCGTTTAAAATCTTTTTTACCGCCTGTTTTTTCCATGAGTTTGGTTTCTTTGATGGTGATATTGTGCGAAAATGCTTTGCACATATCGTATATCGTGAGTGCAGCGAGGCTTGCGCCTGTTAGGGCTTCCATTTCGATGCCCGTTTTGGCGAAAACACTTGCTGTGCAGTTGATGACAATTTGTTTTTTGTCGTTGATATGGATGTCAATCGCACAATTGTCCATACCAATGGGATGACAGAGAGGGATGAGTTCACCCGTTTTTTTGGCTGCCATGACGCCTGCGATGATAGCTGTCTGAAATACCGGACCTTTTTTGGTGTGTATTTCGTCATTCTCCAACAAATTCATAATCTCGTCGTCTACCTCTACGATGCTCTGCGCTCGTGCAGTGCGATGTGTAGGCGTTTTTTTGCCGACATCGACCATTGAAGGATTACCTTGTGCATTGATATGTGTAAACTGGTTCATGTGCTGACGAGTTGTCGAATTGATGAATTGACGAGTTTTTATGGGAATCTATTGTCTCATGTCTCTGGTCTCGCGTCTTTTGTCTTTACGGTGGTGATGAGGTCGGCATCTAATTGAAAAGCAAGGGATTCGGGAGTCACTTTGATGTCTTGGGCGCGATAGTCAATGATGGAGGCTTGGAGTAGGAGTCCGGGCTGCACTTCGTTGGATTGGATGTTGGTGTTGAGATTATCGACCATCATTTTAACAGGAATTTTGACGAATTTTTGGAGTTGTTCAAGGATTTTGCCGGAGGCGAAGGTGGCGATGCCTTTGCTTTTGAGGTCGTCGCCGTCGAGGTCAAGTTCCATGTCTTGGAAATCAATGTCTTTAGACTTCGCATTGTATTTTGGAAGGGCTTTAATCATCACATTACCGGAGAATGCTCCCTGCAAATCCGCCTTAACAATAAGTTTCCCACTTTCGCCACTAATGCGTATATCACTGGGTATTATTTCAAACTGCTCTATAGGCAGAGGTTTGTTACCAAGTTGATGATTGGCAATTGTCTCAAGGGTAGATAGGGCGATTTTGCTTTGGAATTGTAAACTGCTGAACGCGCTCATAACTTGACGATTTTGATTTTTGACTGGGTGATTTTTGATTAGATTTTACATTATTTTCTAATCACTCCGTAAAACTACTAATATCATGTAATGAAACGAGAAATTGTTCAATCAAAAATCAAAAATCACCAAATCAAAAATCTCTAAAACTTGTCAACTAATGCTTTTTTCATCTTTTGAAACTCCTCGTCTGTGATGACACCTTTCTCTTTCAACTCGCCAAGTTTTAGCAATTGTGTGTAAATATCTTCTTCCTCTTTTGCAGGGGCAGGTGCCGCAGCAGGAGGAGCATTTTTCTCTTTTTCGGCTTGTTGTTTGAGGTCGGAAGCGACTTGTTTACCTTTTTCGAGTTCTTCTTCGTAGATGTTTTTGGCGAGATTTTCATCAATATCTTCCAAATCAATACCATCCTCAAAAAAGCGTTTGCAAACTTGCCCCAAAGCATAAGTAGATGCACCTGACATCAGCGACATGGAGACCCCGCCAATGAGGCTGCCAATACCGGGAATTGCCTTGATAAATGATGCCCCAATTCGCGCCACAGATGTACCTGTAACGGATGCAATAAAAGATTTTCCGGCAATATCGGAAAATGGCTTGCCATAGATCCTGCCGATTTGACTGAGCATATCCAGTTGGGTAGCTGTGACTCCAACAATATCTACTATCGGGATAGGTACGATGCCCAATCCCATGGAATATAAAACATGATTTTGGATAATTTTATCGACTTGTTGTTCTTTGGTCATATGAAACGTTTTTATTGTTAATGAATATTAATGTAAATTTACATTGTTTTATAATTACAAATATAGGATTTTATTTAAATAGTTCTATGAAAAATGATGAACGATAAACGATGAATGATGAATTTTAAGACAATAATCTCTTATTTGGCAAGTATAATGCAGGTAGTTCTTAATTATCCATTCTCAATTATCCATTAAAATAAACATTAAAATAAACATTAAACTCAATCATTATGCAAAACTATGTTTTATGCTGTATTGCCCTGTTACTTACCTTAAATTTGAAGGCGCAACATACTGAACGTTGTGCGACACCTCCCGTCAAATCTGAATGGCTGAAAAATTATCAAGCAAATCCTGATGCTTATGCGAAAGGTGGTGATTCTATTTTGTATATACCTGTCACTGTGCATGTTGTGGGTACGGATGTGGGTACGGGCTATTATCCGATAGACGATATTTTTAGGACATTTTGTCAGATGAATGTGGATTTTGAACCTATAAATATTCGTTTTTATATGGAAGGTGATTTGAATTATATCAATAATTCGGCTTGGTACTCACACGCCAGTTTTACAGATGGTACGCTGATGATGGAGGCGAATAGAGTTCCCGGCACCTTTAACTGTTATATCGTTGAAGAATCTGCCGGGGCAGGCGGCTATTATAATCCGGTATCTGATGCTGTGGCACTAAGTATTGGGAATTTGGATTTGCAGGAATGGCATACGTGGACACATGAGGCGGGACATTATTTTACGCTGATGCATACTTTTTTGGGATGGGAGAGCATTGATTATAATTTCAATGAACCTACGCCGGAGTTTGTGAGTGGTTGGTTTGGACCGCGCCCGGTGGAGCGTGTAGATGGCTCGAATTGTACGGAGGCTGCCGATGGTTTTTGTGATACGCCGCCGGATTATTTGAGTTCTACATTTAATTGTGATGCAATGGGATTTAGCATACAACTTCAAAAAGACCCGGATAGTATATTTTTCTATTCAGATGGAGGGAATTATATGAGTTATGCAGATGGCATATGCAATTCGTATTTTTCGCAAGAACAACAAGATGCTATGAGGGCGAATATTATCAATGATAGACAAGATTTGCTGACGAATCAAGATGTCATTGATGTACCTGTGACTGCCACAACTACGGTGGTCGGACCTGCTCAGGGCGAGATGGTAAGTGAGCCTCCAACATTAAGGTGGGAAGGTGTGGAAAATGCTAATCGTTATTATTATGAAGTGAATCGTTTAGCGAGTTTCCCGACATCATTGCGTATTCAAGAGGGGATTGTATCGGATACATCTGTAGTGATTTATAATTTGGATGAAAATAAAAATTATCACTGGCGGGTACGACCATTTAATACGACCTATCCATGCGAAGGGGAATTTATAGGCTCATCGTTTATGACAGGGGAGGGGATTTTTACGGATATGCAAAATGTAGAAGTTCTTAATGATTTGGTATTGTATCCCAATATTTTATCGGCGGGACAAACGGCACGGCTCGAAGTAAGTTTGGATGCACCCGTAGATATGCAGATTCATTTGCTGGATGTAAGCGGACGACAAGTGAATACGATATTTAGAGGACAAGCTAACGGCAATTTTGTACAGGAAATTCAAACACAATCACTTAGTGCGGGTTTGTATTGGTTGGCTATTGAGGCTGATGGTGTATGGATGCAGCGTAAAATGGTGATTTTGGATTGAGCAATTTGGAGATTTTTGATTGGGTGATTTTTGATTTTTGATTGAAGAAAAATTTTATTTCATAAAATTTAGAGATTTCGTATGACGAACTCCAATCAAAAATCACCGAATCAAAAATTTCCAAATCGCTAAATAGCATAGTTTTTGTTACTTTTGCGAAAATTTTATAAAAAATGAATAACAACCTACGATATTTTCTTGTCCTAATTATTGGATTATCCACCTTTTCTGCTTGTAAAAAATACGAAGACAATCCTTATATATTTCCTATGCGAACGAAAGAAGCGCGGGTAGTGAATAGTTGGAAATACGAACTTGTATTACGAAATGGATTGGATGTAACAACCGGCATCGTAACGGATAGTGAGAATGAAATTACGATTGATTATAGCAAGAGCAGCATTGGTTTTGATGACCAAGGGCGTTTTGCGACTTGGATTCATTTTAATGAACCTGACTCATTGACAGGGGATAATTTGATTCAATATGATGGTTCTTGGGAATTTCAATCGGATAAAGAACAGATATTACTGACCTACGACGATCCTGCACCACCTACGGGTGAGACAGAACTTTGGAATCTGACACGCCTGCAACATCGCCACTTGTGGTGGATTGAAAACACAGATAACGGTAACAATCTTGAATATCGCCTCGCTCCGGAAAATGGTTCGGGAGGACTTTTTCAGTAGCATACGTACTGATGTGTTGATGTGCTGACGTACTGACGTGAACACATGAGCACATCAGCACATCAGCACATAACTATGGCAAAACGAAAAAAAATAAATTTCTATTCTACTGACCCGGATTATTATTACGATGATGGGCAGGGTGATGAAATGAAGACAGCTCCGCCCGAAAAGCAATCGCTTAAGGTGTGGATTGACCGTAAGAAGCGTCGTGGTAAAGAGGTGACGTTGGTAACAGGATTTGTCGGGTCGCAGGATGACCTCAAGGCTTTGGGCAAATTGCTGAAAAGCAAATGCGGTGTAGGAGGCTCTACCAAAGACGGCGAAATCATCATACAAGGCAACCAACGCGAAAAAGTAATGGGCATCCTGCTCGCCGAAGGCTATAAAGCGAAGAAAGCGGGAGGATAGCGGGTTACGGGTTACGAGTTCTTTTAACTCGCAACCCGTAACTCGTTTTACTTTTCTATTGTAAAATAAAACGTTGTTCCTTTTCCTACCTTTGATTCGAGGTGAATTTTGCCTCCGTGCTGCTCTATGATTTTTTTACAGAGCGATAGACCGATACCTGTGCCCTCATATTCTTCTTTGGTATGGAGGCGTTTGAATATCATAAATATCTTATCGAAATATTCTTCACGAATACCTATCCCGTTATCTTCTACGCTGAACTCCCAGAATTTCCCTTTTGATTTGGCGGTAATTTTCACTTCGGGAATTACATCCTTTTTACGGAATTTGATGGCATTAGCGATGAGGTTTTGGAAGAGTTGCTTCATTTTGGTTTCATTGGCGATGATGGTCTCAGGGATGTTTTCATAGCTTACGATAGCTCCTGTGTCTTTAATGGTACCATCAAGTGATTTAATGATTTGTCGTAGTAATATCTCAAAATCAAGTTTTTCTGTTCGATGCTCGCCGGTATGTACTCTTGAGAAGACGAGTAAATCTTCTATGAGTGCATTCATATTTTTGGTGGAAGTGATGATATAACCTAAATACTCATCGGCGGTTTCGTCGAGTTTGCCGAGATACTTTTTCTCTAATAAGTTGGCAAAGCCGGATATGGTGCGAAGTGGCTCGCGTAGGTCGTGCGAAGTGATGTAGGCGAAGTTTTCGAGTTGCATATTGGAGTCGATGTATTTTTTGAGTTCTTCGTTTTTGTTGTTCAGTTCGTCTACTTTGTGAGCAAGTTCTTGTTGTGACTGCATGAGGTCGGAGATTTCCCTGCTTTCAGCGAGTAAAAACAGGATGTCTTTTCCATTCTCAGCATATATGGGTTTTGTTGTAGAAACGATGTGTCCTATGCTGTCCGGCGTTTTTTGATAGGTAAATTGTCGGGTGACGGTCTTTCCCTTTGCAATTTTCTTGAGGTCTTTTTTTACCTGTGCGATTAAATTTTTGTCATGAGCAAACCACCTTGATTCCCAAGCAGGTTTACCTACATTCAATTGACTGTCTTTCAAGAGTAATCTGTTTTGTTTGACAATATTACCATCTATATCAAGGATAGTGAGTATGGCATGGGAATTTTCAAACACTGCTCTAAATTTGGTTTCATTTTCACGTAAATCATCTTCAATCTGCTTGGATTCAGTGATGTCTACTGAAATGCCAAGCATTTGCTCGCAATTTTCATTTTCGTCGAAAATAGGAACTTTTGTAGTCCGTAAAATTTTTGTTTCGCCTGCGGCGTTGGTTAGTGTTTCCTCGGGAATGTAAATGATTTTGCCATTTTTCATGGCTTCTCTGTCTTTTTGTAAGAAAAATTCTACTTCTTCTTTATTTGGATTGAAATCGGCATCAGTTTTTCCCTCTAAATCTTCAGGCGTTGCCCCGTAAACGGCAGCTACTGCTTTATTTGCCAGAATAAATTCACCATCTATATTTTTTGAAAAAACATAATTGGGAGTGAGGTCGATAATTGTTCGCAGATAGTCTTTTTGTTCTTTGAGTAGTTTTTCAGCCATTTTGAGTTCGGTGATGTCATTGGCAACTGCTAATACTTGTATGATTTCTCCCGGATCATTTTTAAGGGGAACTTTAATGATTTGAAAAATACGTTCTTCTCCATTAGCCATATTTAAAATAGCATCATCATATCGTTGTATTTCACCTGTTTTAATGACTCTTTTATCCCCTGCAAGAGATTTATCCGAACCAAAACCAAAATCAAATTCTTTACGATTTTTACCGATTAATTTTTCTCTTGAAACACCATAAATGGCAGTTGCAGCTTGGTTGGCAAGTACGAAATTGCCCTCTTTATCTTTGGCTGTAATCATCGAAGGGACGAGATTGATGATAGTATTGAGGTAGTCTTTTTGTTCTTGTAGTAGTTTTTCAGCCTTTTTAAGTTCGGTAATATCATTAGCAACTGTTAATACTTGAAGTATCTCACCGTCGTCATTGGTCAGTGGTACTTTGGTGATTTGTGCGTCCCGTTGTTCGCCATTTGCCAATGTTAAAGTGATGTGATTGATTTGGAGTGTTTTGCCTGTTTCTATCACTTTCCTATCGCCTGTAAGTGCTGTTTGCGAACTGTAACCAAATTCAATTTCTCTGCGATTTTTACCAATGAGTTCTTCTATTGGTGTACGATAGACAAGAGATGCTGCTTGGTTAGCTAATACGAAATTGCCTTCCGCATCCTTAACCGTGACCATTGAGGGAATGGTATTAATAATGGTATTGAGATAGTCCTTTTGTTGTTGAAGTTCTCGTTGGGTAGTTAATTTTTCTGTAATATCGTACATGTGTACAAAGACGATATTGGGCGTATTTTCATTGAGTATATTGATAGTGATTTCAGCGTTAAATATAGTACCGTCTTTACGTTTGCACAGCCAATTACTGGCAGTGTAGCTACCGTTTTTGATAGTTGCTTCAATTTGCTCCTGCATATGTGTCATGGTATCTCTGCCATCGACTTGTACAGGTGGTGTAGCATCTTGTGGTTTTGTTTTTTTAAATTCTTCTATGGTAAACCCGTGTAATTGTGCGTATTGCTGATTGCAATCTACAACTGTCATTTTTTCAATGTCAAAAACTCCAATTCCAATAGCCGAATTTTCAAAGAGGTTGCGGAAGCGTTCTTCACTCTCCTCAACGGCTTGTCGGGCTTGGTATCTTTCAGTAATATCTTTTACTTGTACAATATGAATATGCTCATTGGGCGCAGGAAGTTTTGTTAGTGAAAATTCAGAATAAAACTCGGTATCATCTGCACGCAGGCTCAACCAATTTTTGGCAAAATAGTAACCTTTTTCGTTGACAGTTTTGGTGTATTCTTGTATATGTTCGAGCGTAGTTCTGCCATCGGCTTGAATTTCCTTAGAGAATTTAAATGGCATTTGTCCTACGATGTCCTCTTTCTTTGCTCTGAATACTTCAAATGATTGTTCATTACAATCTATGATGGTCATCGTATTGGTATCCAATATCGAAATGGCATCGGCAGAATGATTGAATAAACTACGGAATCGTTCTTCGCTTTCTTTGAGGGTTTGTTGAGCCTGATGTCTTTGAGAGACATCATGAAACTCGATAATCATAATATCTCGATCTGCATACAGTCTTGAAAGGGTTACATCTGTCCAAACCAAGTGACCGTCTTTGTGTACGACGAGCCAATCTTCGACAAAATAAGACCCTTTCTCATCAACGATTTGTATTTGTTCTTCATAATGTAGATAAGTAGGGCGACCGTCTGCCTGTAATTCGGGCATCATCTGATCTGCGGGTAACTGTTCAAATTCTTCTCTGGTATAGCCCAATATATCAAGCACTTTGGGATTGTAGTCAACGACTTTTTGATTGGCAAAATCCTCCAAAAGGATAGCCTTACCGGAATTTTCGAATAGACTTCGGAATCGTTCTTCGCTCTCTTTGATGACTTGTTGAGCTTCATATTTTTCGGTCACATCACGGAACTGCAAAACGAGCGCGTCGTCGCGGTCTTCGTATAATTTGGAGATAGACATATCGGTACGAATGATATGACCATCTTTGTGTATCAGCAGCCAATTTTCCACAAAACAATAGCCCGTTTCGTTGAGCATTTTCATGTGATCTTCATGGTGTTCATAAGCAGAACGACCATCTGCCTGCGGTTCCATTGTTATTTCTGCGCCACTTAATTGCTCAAAATCTTCCTCGGTATAACCCGTCATTTCGGTGAATCTGGCGTTGAATAGAGTGCTGTTCTGTTGGGAGAGGTCTTTCAGCACGATAGCGTCTCCCGAATTTTCATAGATATTTCGGAAGCGTTGTTCACTGACTTGGCGAGCTTTTCTGTCGGCTTCTCGTTGGCTGACATCTCGCGCTTGGATGACTACGATGTTGTTATTGTCTTCATAAACTCTGGAAAATGAAATATCTACGTAAAATGTGCTGCCGTCTTTTCGTTTTGCCAGTAGATTTTCTGTAGAATGATAGCCTTTCTTATTAATGGTTTGGACAAATTCGATAAGATGTTCTGTAGAAGGTCTGCCATCGGGTTGATATTCGGGGGTAACTATTAATGGACTGGCATCGACGATTTCTTTGGTAGTGAAGCCGTACATTTCGGACATTCTTCGATTGCAGGTGAGCATTTTCATAGCTGCCATGTCGATGATAACGATGCCGTCGGCAGCATTTTCAAAGAGGCTGCGGAAGCGTTCCTCACTTGATAGGAGGGCTTTTTGTGCATTTTTTTGTTCGGTAATATTTTTAAACTGAACGACCATCTCACTATCCGGCGAATCGTAAAGTTGGAAAGCAGTTATTTCTACTTCAATGGGTTTGCCTTTTTTGGTGACTAATTGCATAAAATGGCGGATTTCGCCCTTTTGTGCATAGTTCCGTATTTGTTTGCCGAAAAATTCAAGGGAAGGTTCGCCATTCTCCTGAAATTCGGGGAAGAAATCCATAGGAGTATGTTCGAGCAGGTATTTTTTTGAACATTCAAATAATTTGCAGGCACTCTTATTGGCGGATAGTATTTTATTGTTTTTTGCATTATAAATAATTACGGCATCTATATTTTTTTCAAATAATGAACGATAACGTAGTTCGCTGTCTTGCAGTTTTTGCTCTGCTTCTTTTTCTTTGCTAATATCGCGCATACTGGATACGAAGAACTGCTCTCCGCTACCATCATCCATAATACTGACCCACAGCCTTGCCCAGAAGATATTACCATTTTTCTTGACATAGCGTTTGTCGAATGTGATGATTTTCTTTTTACCGGACATAAGTTGCTGGAGTCGTTCCATGTCCGGTTTTCTATCTTCGTGGTAGGTAATATCCACAAAAGACATCCGGCTCAATTGCTTGGGTGTATAGCCTGTCATTCGCCCAAAAGTCTTGTTTACGCGAATAATATTGAATTTCATATTAGAAATACCAACACCTATCGGGCAATTGTCAAAGACCGCTTGAAAGCGTTTTTGACTGGCGAGAGTTTCTAATTGTGCTTGTTTTTTCTGGGTAACATCGCGGATAATATTTAGTGTATATCCCTCGTAAGGGGTGGGCATGTTCACTGTGCTGATTTCGGTTTCGATAAGGGTGTTATCCTTTTTTTTGAGCGTCCATTCTATTGCCTCGTGTTTGCCTTTTGCTTTTTTATAACGCTTGACTTTTGCTTCTATCGGCTGTCCATTAGATTGTATTTCATTGAATACACTCCGAAATGTTGTTTTTAAATATTCTTCCTTCGTATAGCCTAGAATATCAAGATGCCGTTGGTTGACATTACTTACTTTTTGTTCATTTTCATTGAAGAGTACAATCCCATCATTAGCGGAATTGAACACCAAACGATACAATAATTCACTCTCTGCAAGCGCTTTTTCTGCCTCTATGAGTTGTTGGATATTGATAAAACTCAGTACGATTCCTTTTTTGAATTCTTCATCTATATCGTAGGGTGTGGCTCGCATGAGATAATATATGCCATCCTCCGAAACTACTTCTTTTTC
>JAHDEO010000487.1 GCA_020628725.1 Saprospiraceae bacterium | reverse complement strand
TTCATTATGTTTGTAAGAAGTGTTATTGAGTTCTTTAATGTTTTCATAAAATTGACTTTTTGTTTTGGGATAATGATTTAGTATCTGTTTTAGTCTTTTGTGCGGTTACTCTTTACAGTCGCAAGTAGCACACTTTATTTTATAAAACATAGGAACAGTTTGAGGTGTTTTTACAAATCAAAACTCAAAGCACTCCAAATAACTTAAATTCAAATTATTTAAATTTTCTGCAAAGAGACGACACGCCAGGAATGGATGGCAGTTAAATAACTATAAAAAAGGGCTGCCCACTTTCGCAGACAGCCTTTCGTAAATCATCAAAAAATACTTTCTATTAAACTCGCTCAGTGCGTATTTCTCTTTGACGAATACCAAGCACTGCAATATTTAGCAGTAGTAAGGCTAAGATAATCAAGCCCCACTCACCTACTGTCGGAACTTCCTCACCGTTGGGGATACCTGCACATGAACAATCCGCCTGTATAGTATCATCATCTGTAAATGAATTGCCATCATCACAAGATGCCCCTGTATAAATACATGAGCCATTGTCCATAGTAGCCGCCGGGTCGAAGTTGCAAGCATCCATATCAGTACAACCAACCACATCTACGGGCATACATGTACATACATCTGCTTCCAGTACTGTTCCCGAAGGACAATTGGAGACATTCAAAATTTCACAATTTACAGCATCAAAACTGTCGTCGGTATTCGGACAGCCATCATCTACATCAGGTGGTGTATTGACCACAGCGCAGGTAGTTGGATCGATACTATCTGTGGTAAGGTCGCAACCATCATCCACAGAAGGTAGTACACAGGAACCGTCGTCTTCGGTGGCGGTGGGGTCGTAGTTGGTGGCGCAAGGGTCGGTACAGCCCATCAAAAAATTTGGGTCGCAACTACACGCATGGAAGCCTAGATTCGTAAAATCATTATTACAGTAGTAAATCCAATCACTGTATGCCAATGTATCGCCGAAAATAGTCGCAACAATGCCTGTACCTTCCTGTATATCGGCACGACGTACGATAGTGGCATCACGAGTCACCCATCTGCCAAGATTATCTATCCACGCAGGTTGTCCAATGGTATTTTGTGGATCCTCACCAATTACTCCCACAACATCTATGAGATTACTACCATCGGGAGCAATGGTGCTACCGGAAATGAGAAACACTGCATCATTCCCATTAAAACTCATACTGCTGTTAATATTAAAATTAGGGCAAGCAAATGTATCTGCTTTAATTTGAAGGTCGTATTCAGGATTGTAGGTAGTATTATCATACTCGAAAGCATTACTGGTATCATCATCAATGTATTGAGCAAAAAGCTGTGGCTCTTCTCTGCATGAGTCTATAATCAATTCATTGGTCAGCGGGTCAATTTGAGTTTCAAGTACATTATAACCATTCCAAACGGCAAGGTCGAAGCCCACACCATTTGTGTCTCGCCTGTCAAGTACAATAACGTAAGTATCGTAAGGCTGAAGCATGACATTAGGCAAGATAACCGGACCTCCCGTAGAAGGAACCGTCGCACCGTTACTGAATCGCCCAATAGCATATCCACTGAGGTTGACAGGGTTAGGAGTAGGATTGTAAATTTCGAGTGCTTTATTGTTGTTTGCCCCTTCAACATACTCGGAAATAAATAGATCGTTGCATTGGGTATTTAAATTGATACATTCACAAATAAGCACATCAAAATCTTCTCCCGGAGGGCAATTGGGCGTATTGATGATTTCACATGTTATCGAATCGATACTATCTGTTGTGAGGTCGCAACCATCATCGGCAGATGGAAGCATACAAGAGCCGTCATCAACTGTGGCAGCAGGGTCGTAATTGGTCGCACAGGCGTTGGTACAGCCTGCGACTCCCCCTCCAACTACACAATTTTGTGGTGTAGTATCATCAGGATATATTGTGATGATATATTCTCTGACTCCCAATGGTGGAAATTCTATAACAGAATCCGGCTGATTTGGAATTTCAATAGGAAGTACCAAAAGAGCCCCAATATTTACTTCCATTGTTGCTTCTATAATCAAACTGTAAACGCCAACTTGATCGGGTGTACCACTTAGCAATATGCATCCGATTGTATTGGAAGTAAAAACACAATCAGGCGGTTCACAGGTATAAGTCACTCCACTTGGAAGCCCTGCTATCGCATCAATCGTAAATGAAATCGCTTCAAATTCTATTGGAGCACCATTGAATTCAATAGAAAATGAATCCGGGAATACAACTGTAAGCGTTTGCTCATAAGGTTCATTTAAAATGCCTTGATTGAGTGAGCATTGTTCGCCTATACCATCAGGTGGAGGATTGACGATAAATTCGGAATCAATGTAAATTGGGTCAGGTTGACATATCTGTCCCCAAGTTGTTTGTAAAAATACTGTCCAACATAATACCAGCACACTGTACAAGCGTAAATTGGATTTCATCATGATTATTTGTTTTTATTTTGTTAGAAAATGGAAAGGTAAGTATCGTTTTTCTTAGACTACCTTTCGGAGTATCAAAAAATTATACACCAAATATAATATAATTTTGCAGAATTAAAATATTTGTTCCGAAAAATATGTGTAATATCTAAAAGTCGTTTGGTGACTAAGCCGCCTTTACAAAAAAGGCTGTCCACTTTTGCAGACAGCCTTCATACCTTCACGATTTATCCAACTGCTTTTTCCGTTTCGCTTCTGAAATTTGATGTTTGAAATTCTTGTCAGTAACAACGCGCTCGCCTGTGCGGTTTTCGTAGGCTTCGAGGGCGTCGCCTGCGGCAGTGCCGCCTTCTATGGCAGCATCTTTGTTTTCGTCGAAGCCTTGTGCGTCTGATTTTTGGGCTTCATTGCGGGTGGCTGTTTCGCCCAACATGGTGAATATCAGTTCCAAATCCGTCATGTGGTCACAGAGGTTTTCGCGCTGGAGGTCTTTGTGTTGTTTGTATTCGGAAGGCGTGAGTCCGAAGGTAGCGCGAGAGATTTCTGCGGTTAATATTGCGTATTCTTTGCCTTCTTTTACGTCGCGTTGTTTCCACTCGTCGGTGAGTTTGCCGCGTATGTCTATGGATTGGAGTCGCTTGGCAATCCAGTCTTCGTCGTAACCTAATTCGCGGTAGTATTGTCGCGCCCGTTCTGCTGCCAATTCCGGATTTTCAATCTCTTGTACGCGCTCGTAACCAACTTTTGCCAACCATTGTTTGAAGGGTTCGGCTTTGGGGGAGGGAATGGATTGGATGATGCGGAAGATGCCTTCGGTGTTGGCACAATCTTCTTTACGCATTTTACCGTCTTTGGCTTTGAGCTTCAACCCGTGACAAATTGTCACGAGTTGGGGTTCCCGCTGCTTCAGCTTTCGCCAATAGGCTTTGTAATCTTTACTTTCGGACAGTACACCGACTATATCTGATACTGAAAACCACCATTCTTCATTATGCCATACACGGCGGATTTCTTTTTCTTGGAAAATGATGAGCTTGTTTTGGTCTTCTTTCATGGTCATTTTTTTAAAACAAATAATGGTAAAACTAAACAAGTTTATTTGTTTTACAAAATGACCGTAAAACGATTTTGTAAATCGTCACGCTAACACGTACAGGCGACTTCAATAGCCATGTGACAGTGCGACTGAAGTCGCCTGTACGGAGGACTTTCATTTCTCTGATTAATTTTGTATTTTTGAAACATGGGTGTACAAACACAATCCAAATTATACTCTATCGAAGAATATCTCGAATTTGAGGCAAAGAGCGAACTCCGACACGAATACCACGACGGACTTATCCTCGAAATGTCGGGCGGGACTATCAATCATGGCGTTATTTGTGATAATGCGTATAATGCTTTTAGGCAACGCATACGCAAAAACGGTTCGGATTGCAAGACCTATTCTGACAATATCAAAATCAGAATAGAAGCTATCAATAAATTCGTTTATCCTGATGCTATGGTGGTCTGTGGCGGTATCGAACGCTCAGATAAAGACCCTGAATCCGTCACGAATCCTAAAGTCATCGTTGAGGTGCTTTCCAAATCTACGGTAGGTTATGACAGAGGTGATAAATTCCACAAATACATGCAGTTGGAGAGTTTTCGGGAGTATATTTTGATTGACCAATACCGATTTGTTGTTGAAACATTTTACAGAAGTGAACAGGGGTTGTGGGAAATTTCGCGGGTAGAGGGGATAGAAGGTGAATTGCTTGTGAAGTCTTTTGATTTGTCTATTCCTTTGAGTGAGTTGTATGAAGATACGGAAAATGTACAGGTGACTTGAGTCGCCATGTGACAGTGCGACTGAAGTCGCCTATACGGAGGGCTTTCATTTCTCTGATTAATTTTGTATTTTTGAAAAAAATCAGCACAAAATATGACAGATAGCATTGGCATAGAATACGTCACCGACGAAGCGGGCAATAAATCCAAAGTCCTGATTTCGTATGAAGACTGGCAGCGCATTGAAGCAGGATTCAAGAAATGGGAGGCATACGAAGCCCAAAAAGCAGAGCTAAAATCAGCATTAATCGAAGTTAAATTGATGCAACAAGGTAAACTCCCTAAAAAAGACATGCAAACCTTTTTGGATGAATGTTAATGTTGTACCCACATCAAATTTTGAGCGAAAAGCCAAGAAACTCATCAAAAAATATCGCTCCCTGAAAGGCGAATTAGCCGAATTAACCGCTGAACTCAAATCCGACCCGCGCAAGGGCACACATATCCGTGAGAATGTTTATAAAATCAGATTAGCTGTCAAAAGCAAAGGAAAAGGCAAAAGTGCCGGTATGCGAGTAATCACCTACGTAGATGTTTTTGTAGCACACGAACCACACGAAACCGATGTCTATATCCTCTCCATTTACGATAAATCCGAAAGTGAAAATATCGGCGAAGGTCATCTTACCGACTTGCTCAAGGAAATACAAGAAGAAGTCGAAAAAATGGAACTTGCACTCGAATTTGATAGCAAGTCAGAAGAAGAATAAAATTGCTTCCCGAACTGCGCGAACTTTTTGAGGAAATCGCCAAGCATTTTGTGCAAAAGGTGCAGACGGCTTGAACCTCGCAAGTGCTACCACTACGCATCAAGCGATGAGCAGCGTCGCAAGGGCTGACGAGATATCTACACAGGAAAAGGTTGCCTGATTTCGCAGACAGCCTTTCGTAAATCTTCAAAAAATCTTTTCTTTTATGCTTCTTCGATACGTATTTCCGTTTGACGGATGTAAAGCACACCAAGATTCAGCAATATAAGGGCTAAAATAATCAAGCCCCACTCGCCTACTGTCGGGACTACATCACCATCAACTATATCTCCTTGACAAGAACAGTCTGCTTGTATGGTATCGTTAGCTG
>JAHDEO010000486.1:3400-5398 GCA_020628725.1 Saprospiraceae bacterium | reverse complement strand
GCTAAATGACGACTGTGCTGCCCCATTATAGTTTTATCCTTTTGAGTTAATATTTTACGGATAGCATCTTCGGTAGCATCTACCGACTTTGGTGGGATGAGGTAACCGTTTTTACCCTCTTCAACCGTCAGGCGACAACCGGGCATATCTGTTGTAATGATGGGAACACCCGTAGCCAATGCTTCCAATGCAGTACGCGGCACGCCCTCACGGTAATAGCTCGGATAAACATACACATCTGTAGCTGCCAAAATTTCCGGTATGTCACTACGCAGACCCAAAAAGGTGATTTGCGGGTGCGACTCGTATTTTTTGATAAACTTTTCCGAGACAGATTCAGGATTGCTGTAATCTATTTTGCCAACTATTAAAAGATGGATTGATGGAAAATCAGTAAAAAGCCGTTCACTTGCCTCAATAACTTCCCGTACACCCTTTTGCCATACTAAACGACTGATAAAAGTCAAGACCGTTTTACCCTCCACACCCAATTCACGTTTAATTTTTTCAACATCAAAATTTCGTTTATCAAAACGCTCAATATCTACTCCACTACCTTCTATGACACTATGTTTTTTATGAAAAAAACGTGTCAACCAAAGGTCTTTTTCGTCATCAGGATTTTGAAAAATAATCTTATCGGCAATCAAGAAATTCAACAAAAAAAAGCAACGACTCATGAAGCGAAAAAAACGCATTTTAAGCGTGTTTTTATCCGTAAATGCTATACCAAGCCCTGTAATATGCAAGACTAATTTTGTTTTCCTCAAAAATAATTTCCCAAGCGTCGCATAGAAATTGGGTTGAAGTTTAAAAGAATGAACAAGGTCAAATTTGTGCTTTTTAAATAGGCGGCGAAATAACAAAGCACTCTTTACATTCGACCACAAACTCCCTGTATTCCTATCGTATGGATAAGTAAGAATTTTCAAACCATTTCGAGCAATTTCGTCATAGTGATGGGCAGCCTCATTTTCAGGTAAAAGTGCATACACCTCATGCCCTTTTTCCATCAAAAAAAGCCCTAATCGCAAGCGTGAGATAACAAACTCGGCTGCGGTGTGTTCTATGAGTAAAATTTTTTTGCTCATTGCCGACGCGAAGTTAGGAATAAGCGCGTTTTTGGGCGAATAATTCGGTATCTTTGATAAATTTTAAGAGGTCAGAAGACAGACCATTTCATTGTCAGATGTCAGATAAAACACTAAAAAATCTGACTTCTGACATCTGACAATGAAATGGTCTGACTTCTAAAATATAAGAAATATGGCGAATACTACGCTTTGGACAGGTTCAGATAAATATTTATGCGATGGCGAGCTGGCGCAGGCATTCCACATGTCGCGTGTACTGGGAATGCCGCTACTGATTGAGGGTGAACCGGGAACCGGAAAAACAGAATTACCCTTACAATTTGCAAAAGATTTGGGCTTAGAAATGTTTGTCTATCCCGTCGGGTCAAAAAGTACGGTGGAGCAATTTGTAGCAAAATTCGATCACGTAAAATACCTGCGCGACTCCCAAATCGAAGTCCTCAATGCCCAACGCGACGAAAAAGGACTCGACAAAAAACTTTCTACAGGTGGACGTAGCACCGAGCGTTTGGATGATTATGTATTGCTTGGTCCTGCTGCGAAAGCTTACTCTACACCCAATTCCGTATTGTTGATTGACGAAATTGACAAAGCACCACGCGAGTTTCCGAATGACTTGCTGTATGCATTGAGTCACCGCAAATTTGTTTTGCCGGAGTCAGGGCGAGTTATTGAAGCAAATGAAGCGGATATGCCCGCTATCGTCATCACGAGTAATCGCGAACAAGAATTGCCAACGGCATTCAAAGGACGTTGCGTGTATCATTACATCGCCTTCCCACCACCGGAAATGATGCATGAAATCGTCCAAAAGCATTTCCCAAAAACGAATGAAGAAATCGTTGACCGTTGTATCAATATCTTCTATCAATTGCGTCAATTGCGTCTCGAACGCGCGCCTTCT
>JAHDEO010000486.1:0-3386 GCA_020628725.1 Saprospiraceae bacterium | reverse complement strand
ATTCGTATGGATGGCATGGGTATTTTGTTGAAAACGGAAACGGACTTACAAATGGTGCAACGGGTGAAGTTGAATTAGAGGTTGTTTTTTTGTATTTTTGAAAAAGAAAAATTGCTCGAAATATGACCGCAGCACACAAAAATATAATCCAAGATATTTTACAATTACCTAATCCGCAAGCAATTGTAAAGAAAGTCAATGAAACGTTGGAAGCAGAACACCAACGTCGCCTTCAATTTTATAATGATATTGACGATGATGTAAAGGCAGAATTTATCAATGGAGAGGTGGTCATTCATTCGCCTGTGAAATTGGAACACAATGATGCCGGCACCAACCTACATGACCTACTTTCAGTTTTTACCAAAAAAAATAAATGTGGTTATGTAGGATTCGACAAATTAATGATTGAATGTACTCGTAACAGCTACGAACCGGATATTTGCTTCTTCTTGAATGAAAAATCAAAGCATTTCAAAAAAGGACAAAGTATTTTCCCTCCTGCGGATTTGGTTATAGAAATTCTCTCCAAAGGTACTGCTAAGAACGACAGAGGTATCAAATTTGAAGATTATGCAGAAAATAATATCATAGAATACTGGATAATTGACCCTATAAAAGAAACCGTAGAACAATACCGATTAGACGAAACAGGCACTTACGAACTCATCCTCAAATCCGGCGAAGGGCGCATTAAATGTGAAGTCGTAGAAGGATTTGAAATTCCCATTCGGGCGATGTTTGATACAGAGGAGAATTTGAAGGCGTTGGGGGGAATTTTAAAAACATAAATAGCAACAACTCCACAACTCATAAAATATGTTTCAAAGCCTACCACATACATTTCGCAAGCATCACATCCAAGCAGATGTGCGGGTGCTGTTGCAATTGCGTCGAGCAATGGAAAAGGGATTGGTTAATACAACGGGCGATTTATACGTTGTATTGAAAGGATTGCTGACCAACGACCCGAAGGATTTCGGACCTTACACGACGGCATTTTATGAGTATTTTTTGGATGTAGAAATTGGTAAAGGCGAAAGCCTTGAAACGGCTCTTCTACGTTCTGAAGCCTTCCAAGAATGGAAAAAAGAACGTATCGACGACGATATTATTCCTGATATCAAAGAACTGATTGATAGATTCTTAGACGAAGTACATCTCACCACGCTCGACATCAAAAAAGTCATTGACGGCGCAGATATTCTCAACCAAGACAATCCCGATGCACCCGACACTCAAACCGACGAAAATCCTGAACAACCTACCGAACTCGACAAAGCAGTTGACTATAGCAATATTCCGCTTGAAGAAATTTTGGAACGCATGAAACGTGTTGCAGAGCAGCAACGCGAGAAGCATTTTGGTGGCAGTCATTGGATTGGCAGCGGCGGCACTTCGCCTTATGGCAACAACGGTGCAGCCCCCGGCGGTGTGCGTACAGGCGGTACAGGCGGCGGCAAAATGGCACGCGCCATTCTCAACGATGCCAAATTTTTCCCCGTCGATACCCGCAGCCTCCTCAAAGATGACAACATCGACGCTGCCCTTGCTGCCCTCAAAGGTATAGAAGATGAGTCGGCAGAAGTCATCCTCGACATACCAACCACGATTACCGAAGGACTGAAACAAGGCGGTATTTTCCTACCATACGAAAAAGAAAAAATCAATCAAAAAGTACAGGTCATCCTGATGATTGATAATGGCGGTTACTCCATGACGCCCTACATTCGCCATGTGCAAAAGCTATTTTCTAAGATGAAAACTCGCTTTGCACACGACCTCAAGACCTATTATTATCACAACACGATTTACGGTGGCGCTTACTCAGATGTACGCCGTCGGCAGTTTGTTCCAATAGATAAAATTACTTCGCTCGACAAAAATTATAGCGTATTTATCATTGGCGACGCGGACATGGCTCCTTACGAACTCGGTAGACAAAGCCTCGAAACATGGCAAGCCCTCCGCGACAAATTCAAGCGTATCGCATGGATGAATCCAATGCCACAAAAGTATTGGTATGGCTCGGATACGGTGCCTGCATTGGGTAGCATTATTCCTATGTATCCATTGACGCCACATGGAATTGGGGAGGCGGTGGTGGAGATGAATTATCAGCGGAAGTACGCGAAAAGATAACCTTTAATCATTATTGAAATTGGTGACATTCTCTTACTTTTGCGCTCTAATTAATGTGATAATGACTTAATGCGGCAATGCGTTAATGGATTTATCACATTTACAACATCATCGCATTATCCAATGAAGATACTCAACATCGTAGGCGCACGACCCAATTTCATGAAAATCGCTCCTTTGCATCGTGCTTTCCAACGATACCCACAAGTCGAATCCAAAATTGTACATACCGGTCAGCATTACGATGAAAAGATGAGTGACATCTTTTTCAATCAACTCGAATTGCCCAAACCTGATTACTTTCTCGGCATTGGCGGCGGCACGCATACCCAGCAGACTGCCAAGATAATGATGGAATTTGAGCAAGTGATGAATGATGAGCAGCCAGACCTTGTGCTTGTGGTTGGTGATGTCAATTCTACGGTAGCATGTACACTCGTGGCGGTTAAGATGGGCGTACCCCTCGCGCATGTAGAAGCGGGGTTGCGTAGCGGTGACCGCACGATGCCCGAAGAACTCAACCGCTTGATGACTGATGCTGTAGCCGACTATCTTTTCGTGACCGAACAAAGTGGCATGATCCATCTTGCGAAAGAAGGCGTGCCGGACGAAAAGGTGTTTTTTGTGGGCAATGTAATGATAGATTCGTTGGCATATTTTCGTCAAAAAGCGGCAGGAAGCGACATTCTTCAACAAGCACAAACCGCTGAGAAAGAATATATTTTGATGACCATGCACCGCCCTGCGAATGTAGATAATGAGGCAGGACTAAAAAGTATCTTGCAAATCATAGAAGACGCCACGAAATACAAAAAAGTCATCTTCCCGATGCATCCGCGTACCTCCAACAATATCAAGAAATTTGGCTTAGAGGATAGATTAAATGCTATCCAAAATTTTGTATTAATGGGTCCGCAAGGCTATCTTCAATTCCTCAAATTGATGGAAAATGCTGCGTTGATTATCACTGATTCGGGAGGAATTCAAGAGGAGACGACCTACCTTCAAGTACCTTGTCTGACTTTCCGCGATACGACAGAAAGACCTATCACCACGACACTCGGTACCAATCAATTATTAAAAGACCTAAACCCGCAAACCGTACATGATAGAATGGTCGAAATACTCAATGGTAAAGCGCGAAAAGGTGTCGTGCCGCCACTCTGGGATGGTCATGCGGCGGAGCGTATTGCAGAAATTTTAGTATTGACATCGCAAAAGCGCAGGGTTTAAACCCTGCGCTT
>JAHDEO010000485.1 GCA_020628725.1 Saprospiraceae bacterium | reverse complement strand
AATCGCGAGTCGTGGTGGGCCAGATTAATACGAAACCTGTGTTGCCTGTTGGTAGTCCGCCGCCGCCATTTAGTGGATAGTTCAAGCTACGTGGGACAAATTCATTTGGCTGGAAAGTGCGGTTCAATAATGTATCTATGTATACAGGCTCCAAACTACCTGAGTCGTTGTTGCCGTTACCATTATTGTCATTGTCATCATCGCTTTCTTGTCCCACATAATAATTCAAATACAGCGTATCTACTGTAATCGCTTCGCTACCGTTGTAGCGAATACCACTTTCTATTGTCAAATTACCTGTACAAAGCGTATCTTGTATTAGTGTGTCTAACTCCGTTTCAAAATCAACCAGTATACAACCAATGTAGGTCGTATCACTAAAAGCATTATTGTCCACATCTTGCTCACTAATGCCTGTCGAGAAACTGACATTCATGATGTTGTCAGCATCTTCTTGGAAAAATTGGCTACTCAATGGAATCGTATCCATGTGTATGCCCAGAAGCACTCCATTTTCCGTAACTTGAGTATCTACCCAGTTGAATGCACTTTCTTTTATAAAAGTGGGTGTGTGAATACCATCTCCCACAGTAAATACGAAATACCCCGTACCCGCAGTTAGTGTATTTGTGCCACTATACCTTACTTCAATATTCAATTCCAAAGAATCGCCCAAGCAAGTCGTGTCCTGCTCAGGTGCCAAAGAGCTTAATGCCACCTCAAAATCTTGTGCATACGTCACTTGTTTTGCGAACAAAACGCAAAGCAAAACAAATAACACCTTTAGTGTCTTCACGTCAGGGAACATAATTACTACTCTTTTCGTTCTTAGCTGATGCAAACATCGTGAGTAAATTGCTATATAGAAAGACAAAGCATTGTCATTTCTTACAAATCCATTTTAATCTTCACTTTCCAAAACCTCCGGCTTTCGCCTACACTTCGCAAAATTAATTAAAACAAAATAATCACAAATCATTGAAAAACAAGAACTTATTTTATAAATAATCAAAAATGAAATAGACTGTTAAAATGGAGATTTTTATCTTTTTTTGTTTTTATTTCTTACAAAATCATCATAATTTTGAAGCACAAAAAAACATCATTTTTTTTGAAAGAATGAGCTGTATTAGTTTCTAAAATGTAAAAAATACCAAGTCACAAATCCTCAATTTTAGAACACTTATTACATAGAAGCTATTCTTGAACGGGCATCAAATAAATCTAAATTCTTCTGAGAGTATGAACAGAATACAAATAAATGTAAATTTTCAGTTTGTTCTTTTTTCATTTATACTTCACCAAATCCTCCTTATCCCGAAAGCATTTGGGACGTGTCGAATTTGATTCGTCTAAAGGAAAAATAATCTCGATAGCTATCGGGAGAAAAATGTACATTTATTTATATTCTGTTCCTTACGTATAGTGCCTATGATTTGTTCAGACAAATCGCACTTATACTTCGATATTTATGAAATACCAACTTACAGAATTAGTTAATTCACTCAGCAAAGAGGAAGTGAGAAACTTTAAGTTATTCACTTCTAAATACAAAAGCAAGGGTACAAAAGCTTTGGTATCCCTATTCGACATTGTACGCAAAGGAAAAATGGATGAATATGACGACAAAATCGTCAATATGGTCTTGCCGAATGGGACAAAAAATAATTATTACAGGTTAAAAAATCGACTAATACAAGAAATAGAAGATAGTCTGGCAGACCTGTATCGTAAGAAAGATGAATCTTTTGAGGTGTTCAGATTGCTCCGATTAGCGAAAATATTTTCTTTTAAATCCGATTACGAAAAATCTAAACAATATTTGGATGAAGCCGAAAAAATCGCGCTCAAACTAGAAGATTACGCCTCGATACATCTTATTTACAAACAATATGCTGCACTAATTAGTAATTTATCGAGTATCAATCCTGTCGATTACATACAAAGAAAGAGAAAATACAACAAAATTCATCAAAAAATAGAGGAAAATAAATTCCTGATTGCCAGTGTGAATTATGAAATGCGTGTGACAAACTTTGCCGGGAAAAACGAAAATGTAAGCGATACACTGGATAATTTGATCGAACAATTGCAAATCATGGACGAGTTGAAGGACTCCGTCACGATGCGATTTGAGATTGACCAATGTGTACGCCAATCTCTACTCCAACGCCGTGAATTTGCACTTCTTGCTGATTATCTCGAACAAACATTTGAGACTTTTAGTAGCGAAGGTTTGTTTACCAAACAATACCATCGCAACAAAATCGTCATGCTTATCTGGCTAATCAATACCACTGTAAAAGAAAAGCTATACGAAAAAGCCCTCACTTATGTCAATATTCTCGCAGAAGCTCTCAATGAACATAATCGCCTTTATTATCAGCAGTATTTTTGGCTGCACAAAACTTCTGAATTTGTCATCACATCTTATGCCGGTGATAATAAAAAAGCCACAACAATCGCACAGAAAGCCCTGAAAGAGCATTCATTAACGCTCGCACATCCGCACGCGATGGCTTATTTCATTAACCTTTCAACCGTTTATTTTAATGATAAAAACCTCAACAAAGCACTCGAATATCTCGCGCTCATCATCTCCGACGCATCTTTCAACAACCTCGCTCCCGTTTGGAAAATCAGTCTCAAAACAATGCAACTCATTTATCATATCGAAGATAAAAATTATGATTACGCCAAAAACATCTACGATAATATCCGTCGCAGCCATCGCGATATTCTAAAAGAAGAAGGTTATAAGCGAGAAGGGATGTTTCTCGACATCCTACGCGACTTTATCCAAATTCCGCAACCATTAAAAAGCGAAAAAGTCGTCAATAAAATCAACCACTTTCTCGAAACCTACCCCGACTTCGAACCCGCTGCCAATGAGGGGATTAACTACAATATCTGGATTTCTGCAAAAATCAAACGTACTGATTATTACAGCGAAATGATTGGAAGGTGATGGTGATGAGTTGTGGAGTTGATGAATTAACGAGTTGTTGATGAAAATTCGACAACTCGTCAAAAAAAGCCCATCCAAAGGATGAGCTTTTTTACTTTAGGGTAGAAGACCGGATTTGAACCGGCGACCTCTGGAACCACAATCCAGCGCTCTAACCAACTGAGCTACAACTACCATTTTTACTAATTTTGAATGAATGAATCAGTGAATTTTGAATGTTATAAAACGCACTTTTCATTAATTCAAACGTAACTTCTTATAAAACGACTGCAAAGATATAAAAGTTCGCAAAAATTGAAAAAAAATTAAGCGATTAAATGCTATTTTTACCCATCAAATAAAAGACTATGAAATATCTCGCACTTGCTCTTATCGTTCTGTTTGCTTTTAGTTGCAATAATCCCTCTCCTAAAAATGTCAAAGACGACGAACACACTGCTGATGACAGAAAAAAGAATCACCTCGCCGGACAGAGCAGTCCTTATCTCTTACAACATGTTTACAATCCTGTAGATTGGTATCCTTGGGGTGAAGAAGCATTGAAAAAAGCTGAGGAGGAAAATAAATTGATCATCATCAGTGTCGGCTACTCGGCATGTCATTGGTGTCATGTGATGGAGCATGAATCATTTGAAGACAGTTTGGTGGCGAGTGTGATGAATGAAAATTTTATCAACATCAAAGTCGATAGAGAAGAACGTCCCGACATCGACGATGTATATATGACCGCCTGCCATCTTACAGGGCGTGGTTCATGTGGTTGGCCCCTCAATGCTTTTGCTTTGCCCGATGGTCGTCCGTTTTGGGCGGGTACGTATTTTCCGAAAAATAATTGGTTACAAATTTTGGATAATATACAAACAACCTATACCACCGAACCCGAAAAAATCACCGCTGCTGCCGAAGATATTACCAAAAATATCAGTCGTACCGACGACCTCGTTTTTGTAGATGCAGATGAAAAATACAGCGAAAGTCGTCTCCGAAGAATCGCCCGAAATTTTGTCAAAACCATTGACCTCGACAAAGGCGGACGCAAAGCCAATCCACGCAATCCCAATAAATTTCCAATGCCCAATAATTATCAATTTCTACTTGAATATCAACACCTTAGTGGCAGTAAAAGCACCCTACAAGCCATCAAAGCGACGCTTGATAATATGGCAAATGGCGGTATCTACGACCATCTCGGCGGCGGATTCGCTCGATATTCTACCGACCCAAATTGGAAAGTGCCCCACTTCGAGAAGATGATGTATGATAACGGGCAGCTTGTTAGTTTATATTCATTTGCTTATCAAAAAACAAAAAAAGACCTCTACAAACAGCGTGTATATGAGACACTCGAATGGGTAGAGCGCGAAATGACTGCACCCGAAGGCGGTTTTTATTCTTCATTGGATGCAGATAGCGAAGGGGAAGAAGGTAAGTTTTATATTTGGGAGAAATCTGAAATAGACGAAGTGCTTGGTGAGAAAAATGCCAAGATATTCAACGATTATTACACCGTAAAACCCAATGGAAATTGGGAACACGATAAAAACATTCTGCACATTACCGAAAGACATAGAGATATTGCCAAAGAACACAATCTAAGTTCTGATGGACTCAATAAGTTGATGAAAGATTGCAGATTGCAATTGCTTGAAGTTCGGGATAAACGCATTCGTCCCGGCTTGGATGATAAAATCCTGACTTCATGGAATGCGCTGATGCTCAAGGGCTACGCTGATGCCTATCGCGTATTTGGCGAACAGAAATTCTTGGATGCAGCCATTAAAAATGCTGATTTTTTGCTCTATAATCAACTCAAAGAAGGCAATCGCCTCAATCGAAATTATAAAGACGGTAAATCGGTCATCAATGCCTTTTTGGATGATTATGCTTTGTTGATTGATGCTTTTGTTGCCCTGTATCAAGCCACTTTCGACGAGCAATGGCTCAATAAAGCCAACGAACTCACGCAGTATGTCATGGGGAATTTTTATGATGAAAAATCGCGCATGTTTTTCTATACATCTTCGAAGGATGCGCCACTTGTAGCCCGTAAAAAGGAATTGAGTGACAATGTAATTCCTGCTTCCAACTCTGTCATGGCGAAAAATCTTTTCCATCTCGGCACTTACCTTTATAATGACGATTACCTCAAACAAGCTCGCGATATGATGAATACAATGATTATCCAATTTGAAGATAGCGAACAACCGAGTTTTTATTCCAATTGGTGTTCGCTCTTATTTCGTCTGACTTACGAGCCTTATGAAATTGCTATCGTTGGCGATGATTTTGCCGAGAAAAGAAAAGAAATGGACCAACATTACTTGCCCAATGCTCTCCTACTCGGCGGCAAAACAGAAGGCTCACTCGAATTGCTCGAAAACAAACTTATCGAAGATGAAACCCGTATTTATGTTTGTAAAAAGAAAGTATGTAAATT
>JAHDEO010000484.1 GCA_020628725.1 Saprospiraceae bacterium | reverse complement strand
AAATACCCGCAACCCGCAACCCGCAACCCGCAACCCATTTTACCCCGTCACATTATGTTATTTTTCTCATAGAAAAAAAGCACTTTCCCGCCTACCTTTCATTTCGTTATTTCAATCCAAAATAATACGCTTACTTATAGAATGAGTAAATGAGTAGATTGGTAAATGAGTAAATGTTTTATCGTTCCTTAACTCCGAATAATAAAACATCTATTGATTTACATATTTGCTTATCTGCTCATTTATTCATTTACTCATTGTATTTAGAATGTTGAAAATTACGAACTTCTTACTACTTTTTACTTTTATCGTATGTTCCGGTTTTACTTGGGAAGCATCACGTGATTATGTGATTCACGCTCCTGAAATGGCACCTGATACGAGTTATTTGAGACTTGAAACACGTATTGCGGAAGGTGATAATGATGTCGAAGAAAATGGATTGACCGGAGACATCTACTTTAATAGTACCGACTTAGAACTTTGTCACGATAGAGGAAGTACGGGGAATCAGGCGATTGGATTGCGTTTTACGACTATATGGCTACCTCCGGGTGCGGAGATTACGAAAGCCTATATTCAGTTTACGGCTGATGAGTCGGTGAATATTCCCGGTACGCTGACGATATCCGGGGAAGATTCGGCTGATTCTGAGCCATTTCAAGCGCAACCGTATGATGTGTCTGCACGTCCGCGCACCTATGCGTCTGTGGAATGGACGCCTACGGGCTGGTTGGCAGACGAAACTACAGCTTTGCAACGCACGGAGGATATTAGTGAAATTGTTCAGGAAATAGTCAATAAATCTGATTTTGATGGGATGGGTTTTGCGATGACATTTATCATCGAAGGGGAAGGGAAACATATTGCCAAAGCATATGAATTGAACCCGGAAACTGCCCCCCTGCTTTATGTTGAATACGATTTTTAATAGAATAATTAGGAGCAAAATATCGGTAGCTTTTTAAGGTGAAAATTCGTTTTGATGCGTTTTTATTGGAAAATTCTACCAATATTCGACCTCTAACGAGGTCATATCAGGCTGACCGCGAATACCGTAATGACTGCTTTAGCTGTCAAGTGGTTAAAAAATATCTTTGTAAATAATTGTTTTTAAATTAATTAAAAATAAAAACAATAACTTGCGTGACAGCTAAAGCAGTCATTACGGAGTTGCCGTCCACCCTGATATTACATTTTGCCCAATAAACGGGCAATTCCGTAATTCTATAAATTAAATAATATAAATAAGCTCCATAGGTTTTTAAAATCTATGGAGCTTTTGTTTTTATATTTTAATACGTTTAAATTGATAGTTGCCTGCTTATCTATTTTTTATAAATGATGATTTTATTTCATTCATTTCATGTCACAAATTACCCTTTTTTCAAAAATAAAAATGAATTGTAAAGGGTGTTTTTTATTGGAAAAAGTAATTGTGTGACAGGACATTTTATACTGAATGTTGGTATAAACAACGATTTATCATTGTCACGTATGTTAAAATAATCAAATGTTGACTGCTCTTGGAAATAGCATTTTGCCGCTCGATAACTCAATTGTTAATCTCCGAGACGCAAAATTATATGCAAAAATTAAAGATTCAAGCTATACCTGTTTTAATGGCAGTGTTATTATTTATCACTGCATCCGTATCAGCTCAAATTTTAGTTAGTCCCGCATCCGGCGCGACCGATATTTCCACTAACCCCACACTTCAATGGACGGGTACAGCAGGCACTTCCACAGTACAGATTATCGAATGCCCCGAACCTGCTGCGAGCGTTAACCTCAATGATTATCAACTTGCACAAGGTCCTATAACAATGGGAGCTATTGCCGATGATTTGTCCGGTATTACTTACAATCAACAGACGAATACGCTTCAAATGATTACAAATGGTACGAATGAAGCCATTTATGAAACTGACCTCAATGGTAATATCCTAAAAATGACGAACCTGTGGGACCAAGTAGAAGCGGGTAATTCGAATGCATTTTACGATACAGAAGACATCGTTCACCTTTATGGAAATACCTATGCGGTCGTAGAAGAGCGCAAGGGACGTATTGCGATTATCGACATTCCTCCAACATCATCTACCATTACATATAATACAGCGAGAATCATACAATTACCCGGCAATATTTGGGGCGCGAATGACGGACTCGAAGGTATTACCTACAACCCCGCTACAAACACGCTTTATGTCGTTAAAGAGAAAACGCCAAAAGCATTCTACGAAATTCCAATGCCGACAAGTTTTCCACACAATCCGGCTACTGTAGCAAGTCCTTGTGATTTGAACGCTGCGCCTTTTAACATCGTTTCAGATGTTGCTGCGATTCATTATGTAGGCTTGACATCAGGTTTTACTGACCCAAATATTACTGATAATATGCTCATTCTAAGTGAAGAAATGGGAATGCTTCTGGAAACGGATGCTAATTGTAATATTATCAGTACCCTGACATTACCCGGTGGTGATTTTGAAGGTGTAACAATGGACAATAACGGTAATATCTATTTGGTACGAGAGCCAAATAAGTTTTACATTTACAGTAACCCAAACCCATCAACTACAAACGTCGTTCATAGTGCAACGGTATCCGGTAGCAGCTACACTGTTCCTGCAAATGTATTGAATGAAAGCACGGAATACTGTTGGCAAGTGACAAATAATGGGAATACTTCAGCAGTCTCATCTTTTACAACTGAAGGACCGATTATGGTGTGTACATCTATTCAATCTGCCAATGATGACGTAGAAGAAATTGCCAATGGTAATATGTATCAAGGAAGCACTGATATTGAGTTGATTTATGATGGAAATAATGGAAGAGGTGAGCAAAAAATCGGTTTGCGATTCAATAATGTAGACATTCCCAATAGTGCAATTATCGAAAGCGCGTACATCCAATTTACAGCGGATGAAACATCTTCCGGGACGGTCAATTTGACCATTCGCGGAGAAAACTCCAGCAATGCAGCACCTTTCTCTACAACAAATAATTATTTAAGCACAAGACCAACTACCAATGCATCGGTAGTATGGTCACCACCAAATTGGAATTCGATAGCACAGCGCGGTGCAGCCCAAAAAACGCCCGATTTGACCAATATCGTACAAGAAATTGTCAATAAAAATGGCTTTGATGAAAATAGTTCTATGGTATTCATCTTATCCGGTTCAGGAACGAACAAACGGGTAGCCGAATCCTATGAAGGTGTACCTTCATTGGCGGCGGAACTTTGTGTCAGCTATACGATAGGGCAGGGGAGTGGACCTTGCATCGAACCGGTCCTTAATGTATGGTTGGAAGGTACATACGATGTTGCCAATGACAAGATGACCACGGGACTTAACGATAATTTTGTCTTACCCCAACAAAGTAATAACCCAAACGGTGCTTTTCCATACAATCAAGCTCCTTGGAATTATGCAGGCACTACAGAAATGAATAACATAAATGGTAACTACGCCTCTACCGCAGTAGACTGGGTAATGGTTTCTTTCCGTACAGGTCCTGCTGCCGGTACTGAAGTATTTGAAACGGCAGCATTATTACAAACGAATGGCAGAATACTATTTACGGAACAATGTCCGTTGCCTGCTGCCCTGTTAGGGGTAGACCTTTATACAGTCATCGACCATCGAAATCATATGGTGGTGATGAGCGATAAAGCCGTTCCCATGACTCCCGCAGGCGGAAGTGTTGCTGAACTTGTCTACGATTTCCGTCAACAAGACAGTTATAGTACAGCTACGACCACCGGACAAAAACAAGTCTCAAACAGTGATTGGGTCATGCTCGCAGGAGATATGGATGCTGATTATGACATCAATGGTGCCGATAAAATTATTTGGGCAGATGAAAATGGTGTTTTCGGACAATATCGTTCCGGCGACCTCAATCTCAATGGCGATACCAATGGCGGTGATAAAATCCCCTGGGAGGTGAATGCCGGTACATTTTCCGGTGTTCCGCAATAAGGCAACTCGCAACAAATAATTGGTCAAAACTACTTGTTCTTTTTCACTCACTCTGCGTTGCAAAAATGGTCATTTATCCCGATAAGCTCACATTTTTACGCCTTGATTGAGCAAAAAATAACTTTGCATTTTTAACCAATTATTTATTTCGAATTACCTAAGATTTTTCTTCTTTATACATATACAACGCGATTTTTTGACTGATTTTGGTTGAAAAATCGCGTTTTTCTTTATAACCAGCAATTCTCAATTTGGAATAACGCCGATAGGCGTGACCGATTTAGTAGCCCCAATTTTCAAATTGGGGTAGAAAAAATCACCTTAATTGGAGTGCCATAGGCACGATTCATCTCAAAGATGTATTAATGTAATAATTAATTTATTGTCAATAAGTTACAATAAGAAGGGCATACTAAAAGCCGGGTTTTATGCGTTGAGTTTATTGTATAATATTTTCCGAAACCAATTTTTACAAAACGAAATGCGCCGTCTATTCCTGTTACTTATTCCCCTTACCCTATTTCTTGCCAATTGTGCCGTATCAACGGAGTCTCTGCAACATCAAGATGAACTAAAAATGGAAATCGCTAAAAGTATTTCTGTACCGTTTTCAGATGCGGATACATTGGTGTATAATTCTATAAATGGTTATTGTGGTGTGGAGCCGAAAAGGGCACTCATGCGCCGATATAATCCTCAGCTAAATACAGAACGTCATTTGGAAGTTTTGAATGAAAGATTCTCAGGAACTGTCATTCATTATGACCTGAGAAATCAGGAAAAAACTGTTGAGTTATGTGGTGATATGCCCTTGCATAAATGCCTCACGAAGGATAAGATTAAACTTGATATTTCCGGTAAAACATTGTCTCGAAGAGCTGTTCAGATTAATGAGGTTTACACATTAAATGATGAAACCCGTGCTATTGTAAAACGATTTACATGGAGAAATAATGAATGGTCTTATGAGATATTAAGTGATTCTAAAATTTAAAATGTGAAAAAATACTTATTTATAATAATTGTTTCGTGTGTATTTATTTCCAATAAATGCACGAACACTCCTTTAGATTGTACAAGTGAAAGTGATAAGATAGTTTTCTTTAATAATTTCAAAAAATATATTGTCAAAAACGGCAATCAGACCACAGAAAACGGCTACGAAGAAGTCAGGTTGAATCACGAAAATGCGACTTTTACTTATCGAATATTGGATGATTCGCGGGAATATATTTCAGTCAGCCAAGACAAATTGTTTTACTGGATATTCAAAAATAAAGACAAAGTATTCACAGAAATAAAAGATTCTAATAAAGAATTAGGAATGAAAATTCGGAAGCAAGTAGACGCTCATTTTTCAGCTATTCTCGGTTTAATATTTTCAAGATATGATTTCATGTTAAAGGTGGTAT
>JAHDEO010000483.1 GCA_020628725.1 Saprospiraceae bacterium | reverse complement strand
GTGCCATTGCCACCTTTTTGGCAGGCGTAATGCGGTCTTCGCCATACAAAATCATAGAGTGCGAAATATCAATCATCAAAACAGTACTCATCTGACTTTGATAATAAGTCTGATGCACTTCAAGGTCATCTTGCGTGAGCATGAAATCGTCGAGACCGTTATTAATATAAGCATTTTTCAGCGAATCGGAAATGGCAATCTGGTCGAGTTTATCACCAAATCTATATGGACGTTTTTCGGAAGTATGCTCATCGCCTGTACCGCTGAAGTTGGTGTTGTGATTGCCGCGTTTGGCTTTTTTCAATTGTCCGAAAATATCTTCGAGTGCCTTTTGCCGCATGGCAATTTCCATTTTCTTTGAAGGCACAAAATTCGGATTTTGAGGGTTTTGCGGCTGGATATATCCCTTGTCGATGAGGTCTTGAATAAAATCCGCCATACCATACTCTTCATTGGTCAAGCCATATTCTTTGTCGAGTTCGGTCATCCACGAGAGGGCTTCGCTCACATTGCCCGATGTATACACGAGCAAATCCTGAAAGATTTTGAGCAAATCCTCAAAGGTGTTGGCGGAATGTTCGCCGGGTACAAATTCTGAAAAACGCCAGCCTATCATACGAGTTGCGGGTTGCGAGTTACGAGTTGCGAGTTTGCAAGACGTTCTCTGACCTTCTTTTTATTTTTACGATAAATGTGGGCAGACTCCCCTTTAGGGGCAGGGCTGTTAAGTTCTTTTTTAATTAAAATGAAAATTAAAATAAAAATTAAAAAATACTTTCATCCGACATCAAATATTTGGTTTTTCATTTTTATTTTCATTTAAATTTTAATTGAATATACAAATTACTTAGAACTTAACAGCCCTGCCTTTAGGGGTTGGGGGCTGCGTGTGGGTAAATTCTATAAGTCGTCAATGTTGACTTTACAATTACAAATTTACAATTTATTTAACAAAAAAATCAGCTTGAGGTTGTACGATGAATGTTAAGAACGGCGTTTTTGGAATTATAATTGCAAAACTGATGGTGTAAAATAATTCATTCACACACACAAACAAATTTTAAAATGAAAAGGAAACTAATCGTCTTGGCTGCCTTTATGTTTGCAGCTATTTTTTATGCTGATGCTCAAACTGTAAATGGAATCCCGATTCAGGAGATTGACGCCGAATATGTTCAAATTGTCGGTAGAGGCGCGTTTTTGAACAATAAAATAAGTGTTGACATTGATTTCGGTCAGAGAAATAAGGCTTTCAAGGCAAAGGACACGCAAATCCGGGACGAGAAAGGCAAACTGGCTAAATTTAATTCAATGGTTGATGCACTGAATTTTATGAGTGCTAATGGTTACGAATATGTTGACTCTTATGTCATGCTGGTACCGAATCAAAATGCGAATCAATTTCAACAGCAACAAGTCCAAAATGTGCAGTATTATTTATTGAGAAAGAAACAGGAATAAGACTTTTTAGTGTATGTTTCAGATTTGTATTCATCATAAATCTGAAACATACCTTTTCAGAGTTGACCATTAATTCGACAGAGCTGTTAAGTGCTAAATATCGGTAGTCTTTTTTATGGAAAAATCCGTTCTGAGTGCTGTTAGGTACTCAATATTACGAACCTAAAGGCTCGTTTGATATATTTTTATTGAAAATTTTACCAATATTCGACCTCCAACGTGGTCACTAAAGTTTTGCCCAATTAATGGTCAATTCCGTACTTTTTTATACGCAACGAAATAAAAAGAGATGTCAAGCAAAGCTATGAAACTGATATTCCACGGAGTAGTATCAATGACATTATTTTCGTTGTGGGCGGGATTCGCCTTATTGGTGGTCAATAAATTCTTTTACAAAGACCTTCCCGGATACACCATTGGACGAATTTGTATTTGGGAGTTCGTCGCAGCTATTGTTGCCATTCTGTTGGGATATTTTTTGATAAAAAAATGGGGAAGCTTGGAAAGTGTAGAAATCAACGGGCAGCGTAAATTAGTAATGAGTCCTCAATTTGGTGTCTACTTTTTAGCTTACTTTTTGATGGCTATTATTGTTGGTATTTGGCAATTCTGGTTGTTTAGCCAGAAATTTTGAAATTATAATTACAACTTCTTGATATCAAACGTAAGGACAGGTCGCGACCTGTCCCTAATCTTAGACTAAATAATGAATCGTATATTCGTACTTACCCTGTTAATGATGTTTTGTGTGGGCGGCGTTTTTGCTCAAACAAAAACCTACAAATCCATAGAAGAAACACGCGGCAACGAAGACCAAGTCGTTAAACTCAGCCTTATCGGGCAGCATTTAGAAGAGATACCGGCGGAAGTATTTGCCCTCAAAAATTTGAAATTTATCAGTTTTAAGGATAATAAAATCGATAGTATACCGCCCGAAATCGGTCAATTGAAAAATCTGGTATATCTCGATTTTACGAATAATAATATCACAGAATTACCGCCCGAAATTGGTCAATTGACCAATTTGCGTTTCCTCGGATTGGGGAATGCATCAAGTGATGAAAAGATAAAATTCACAGGAAACAAAATTGAAAAGCTCCCGGATGAGTTGTTTAATCTGGTGAATTTGGAAGAATTAGATTTGTCACAATTACGTATCAAAAAACTACCTGCGGGAATTGGTAAACTGACCAATTTAAAGGAACTATTCTTAAGTAGTAATCTGCTAAAAACACTACCTGCGGAGATAGGAAAATTGACGCAATTGACCAACTTGGGTTGTTCCGGCAATTACCTTAAAGAAGTGCCTCGCGAGTTGGGCAATCTGACCGAATTGAAGTGGTTGTGGTTGGGATATAACGACCTTACCTTCCTACCGCCGAACATGAGTAAGTTGACAAAATTGGAATCATTATACTTGAAAGGGAATTTATTTACAAAAGTTCCTAAAATATTATTTGAACTACCTGCATTGACAAAGTTGGATTTGGGGAGGAATGAAATCAAAGTTTTGCCCGATGAATTGAATGCAATGACACAGCTTGAAGTCCTCGTGTTGGGAGATAATCGACTGACTTCCATAAAGGATAAAGTTGGAAATTTAAATAAATTAAAACGATTGGATATTCGTAATAATAAGATTCCACTTGAACAATTTCGTCAATTACAAACACAACTTTCCGGCACAAAAATCCTTTATAATTACAAAAAAAACGGCTAAAAATTATCACATAGAATAATAAAAAGGCATCAAATTATCCAATAATTTGATGCCTTTGTCATTTTATATGCAACCTTTCTTTTGCATTCTACAACTAAAATATGTGATTTCTACCTAATAGAGAAACAAACAAGAAACTCTCTCGTATTCCACTCTACACATTGTGAGCAAATATAACATGCGGTATCTTCTTATAGAGAACTACCAGACACCAAATCATTTAAATTTCGGATGCTGTAATCCGGTAAGTTTTCACTTAACATGATTACAAATTGATGTATGAAATCATCTAATTTGTATCAGCATTTTGTGACGTCCATTTTTCATATTTATTAAATAAATGAAAAAATAAATTACGGCTTTTTATCAAGTCACAAATGTGCTATAATCACATGATCTCGTGTTGGGCTAAATAACTAATTTTCCAGAGATTATGCGAACTATAGACCTCAACTTGTCTAAGGCAAGCTATCCAAACTACAAAACTCAACTCAATATGCTTAGTATGCAAAAGAATTTACTCTCGATTTTTTCTGCACTTACTTTCACACTATTAACAACAATTGGTTCTGCTCAAGGTACTTTTGATGTTCGATTTCTTATCGACTCAATTGACTGTGCCAATAGCAAGTTGTTTATTGATTTACAAGTACGTGCGGACGAACCCGGTCAGGAATACTTTTTAGGTGACCAAAACTATCGTTTCTCTTTCAACAGAAACGTATTAGCGAATCCTCAACTCGTTCAGGAGCAAGAGGTTTCGGGATATATTCCCGGAGGTCCCGGACCATTAGGGTTTTCTTTCTATTCTACTCATACCCTTACAGGCTCTTTGGATACGATTGTTTCCTATAATCTTGAGCTTCAAGGGGGAGATGGATTATTTGTAACAGATACCGACTATCTCAATGTTGGTCGGATGTCATTAGACATTTTAGATTTCAATACGCCTGTATGTTTGAGATGGCATAGAGATGTTCCCGAGGATTTTCCGAATACATTTGTCGGACAAAAACTCAACGGCTCTCTCGTTCCTACTGCCGAAGGGTCTTATCTTGATTATTACCAAGATTTGAGTAGTGCTTGTAGCAATACGACACCCGTAGCTGCCAACGACACAGGCACCACGCCTGAAGAGCAACCCATAACGGTCTGCCTACCTACTAATGATACAGATGCCGAAAATGCACTGGACCCTACATCGGTCACGCTGCTAAGTACGCCACCTGCTTCCGAAGGAACGGTGACATTAGATGCCACGACAGGTTGTATTACATTTACACCTGCGGTAGATTTTTCGGGCACAGTAACAGCTTTTGATTATCAAATATGTGATTTAGGGGTACAGATTCCTTCTTATCAAGGAGATACCAATCCCGATCCGATTCCTGCGCCCGACCCCGGCGATCCACCTATCAATGCACAGCCACCTGCGTGTACGACAGCAACCATCAATCTTACAGTTACGAATGTAAATGATGCGCCCGTAGCTGTAGATGATGCGGAAACAACACCGGAAGATACGCCACTCAATTCGGATGTTACACCAAACGACAGCGATGTAGATGGTGATAATTTAACAGTAAATACAACACCAGTTACGCCTCCGGCGAATGGTACACTCGTCCTCAATGCAGATGGTACATACACCTACACGCCCGATCCGAATTTCTTCGGTACAGATAGCTTTGTATATGAGGTTTGTGATGATGGAACACCTTCATTATGTGCTCAAGCTACGGTGATTATCGACGTTACACCGGTGAATGATGCACCAATCGCCGAAGATGATATAGAAACAACACAAGAAGAAGTCGCACTCAATTCGGATGTTACACCAAACGATACCGAACCCGACGGCGACAATCTTGTAGTAAATACAACACCTGTTCTCGGACCTACTAATGGTACATTAACCCTCAATTCTGACGGTACATATACCTACATTCCCGGAATAGATTTTAGCGGTACAGATAGTTTTACCTATGAGGTTTGTGACGATCAAGTTCCTGCATTATGCGATATAGCTACGGTGACGATCACGGTTGACCCCGTGAATGATGCACCTATTGCCATTGATGATGCAGAAACGACGCCGGAAGACACGCCGCTAAGTTCGGATGTCACGCCAAACGACAGTGATGTAGATCCGGGAGATGTATTAACGGTCAATACCACACCTGTCACGCCTCCGGCGAATGGTACATTAGTGTTGAATGCAGATGGT
>JAHDEO010000020.1 GCA_020628725.1 Saprospiraceae bacterium | reverse complement strand
TTGCCTTTTTTGAGTTTTTTGATTTTGATAGTTTGCCATTCAGAGGTCGCATTGACAGTGGTATAATTTTCCTCTTCTCCAATTTTTATGGGCATGTCCAAACCTTCCACATTCGATTCAAGGCGATATTCTACTTGCAGATTGCGTCCGCGTTTTTTCAAACGATATTGTAATTCAGGAATACGTCTGTCATACAAATATTGCTCAAAAAATGCTGTGTAATTCTTGCCTGTTTCTTGATTTACATGATTGATAAATACTTGCGAATCAATAACCGAGGTTTTATTTTTTTCATAAAAAGAACGTAAGAGCGCGAACCATTTTTCGTCATCATCTATCATGTTTCGGAGCGTATGCAATACCCACGCACCTTTATAATAGATGTCGCTATCTCCCCAATCTTGGTAGTTGACATGCAAAGGACCGACTAAGGGGACGGCATTGCGTATAGTATTTTTCCCCGATTTATAAAATTTCAAAGCAGCTTCGTAACCAAATTTACATTCTACATATAAGGCATCAAGATAAACTGTAAATCCCTCATGTATCCATAATTCCGCATGGTCGTGCGTGCTGATGCTATTGCCAAAATACTCGTGTCCCGTTTCGTGTACCAGCAGATTGTCAAATTGCAGCCCTGCCATTGTCCGCCCGTTGTAACCATTTTGATAATCATTGCCATAAGCTATCCCTGATTGATGTTCCATACCCAGATAAGGTGTCTCGACCAGCGCATAGCCATCACGCCAAAAGGGGTATTTACCAAAATACTGTTCAAAACACGCCAGCATATCCGGTACATTTTCCTCAAAATGCTCGGCTGCTCTATCGCGATTATAGGACAATACGTAGTAATCCAAATCGAGTTTATCGCCATCAGCCGCCGTATAAGTGTCGTGAATATTGATGTAGTCACCGATATTGAGCGAAACATTATAATTATTAATCGGATAGCTAACCAACCAGTCAAAACGACGGAAACCATCGTCTACATCTTGGCTACTTTCAAGATTTCCATTCGCCACTGCAATCAAATTATTCGGAACAGCACAACGAATGCGCATACTGTCCGGCTCATCGCTAAGATGGTCTTTATTGGGCCACCAAAGACTCGCACCAATGCCCTCACAGGCTATGCCAATCCAGTCCTTACCGCTATCATCTTTACGCCATACAAAACCGCCATCCCAGGGGGGATTTTCGGCTTGAATGGGTTTTCCATAATAGAAAATTTCTATTTCTCCATTCGTGCCTTTTATTTGATTATCAGGAAATTCTACAAAAACTGCATCATATTCGCGTCGAAATTCCAATGGAACGCCGTCCGATTCAATTTTGTCAATTTCCATGTTTCTAAATAGGTCAATTTGTAATGTTTTGAAGTCATTTTTTACTTTATAAACTATTTTATTGCTACCCTCAATAGCTTTTTTTCGGGGCATCACTTTTACATTTAAATCATAATAAGTCACATCGTAACAGGTACGTTCGGCGCGTAGCGCACCGCGTAGTGTGTCTGCTCGTGTATATATTTTCTTTTGACCATGAGAGGGTTGTGCTTCACAAGAAGTAAGGCAGCTTAAAAGTATTATCAGCGTGTAAAAAATAATACTTTTTATTGATGTGAAGGCGTAGAAACGTTTATTTTGAATTACTCGATTCATAATACAAATGTAATGGAAAGTTTTTTATTTTTTTCGTCTTCCCTTAATTTCAAAATTGCTAATTGTAACGGATTGCGTTGGTCATTAAATTTGTATTTCAGATTGAGTGTTTTCCACCCCCTACACCCCCGCCAGCGGCAAGACTGTTAAGTTCTAAGTAATTTGTATATTCAATGAAAATTAAAATAAAAATGAAAAACCAAATATTTGATGTCGGATGAAAGTATTTTTTCATTTTCATTTTCATTTTCATTTTTATTTTAACTAAAAAAGAATTTAACAGCCCTGCCCTTTGGAGGGGGCAGGGGGGAGGAAAACACGAAAACGTTACAATCAGCAAAATTGATTGTTACGTTAGTATTAAATTAAGTTTAACTTGAAATGTAATTGATGTTTACTAAGCTGATTTAAAGTTAATATCAAATAAATTGTCTTGCATATTTATAAAAAATGTGTACATTAGCGTCATAATTATGTCACAGGGGTATGGATAGGTGAGTGACACTCTACCTGACCACCTTTCATTTTTAGGCATATAGGTATTGTTGAAAGCCAAGTGAAGCAATATCCTATCCTTATCCAAAAATCATTTTACCCATGAAGAGAATATTTCTACTTCTGTTGGCAGTTGGTCTCATTGGTATTTCCGAAACTACTGCTCAAGTCACTATTGATTCTAACTACAGAATCATTGTCACACAAGCTGCTTCTAATAACATTTACACCATCGACATCAATAGTGTCAATTTTTCAAGTGAGCAAGAAGCCAAACAAGTCTTTAACTTTTTCGCGGAACATCCTGCACTTAGTTTTGAGATGAATTATGCTGATTCACAGGTTGTTATGAAGGTAAGAGACATTGCCGTCAGCCACGGTACAGTGGATTTAAACTACCTTAATGGTGTCCTAAAACGCCGTTCCTTAGCTTATCAACGTTTGTTTTAATCATTATTTTCGTAAACATTAAACCATCAAACACTCCCCTGAGCGAATTTGTCGCTGTCGAATTTCTTTCCTACGCATAGGCGATAAATGTCGTGATTTTTTTTATTATGAAAATCAACGTACTATGAAACTAAAAAATATTTTGGCGATTTTACTCATCGCTTGTTGCACGCAGTTGTCTTTCGGACAAGCTGCCTTTCTAACTTCTTCCGGAGGATTCCCTTGGAATTCATCGGATTACACCACCTGCATGGATAATGTCTTTGGTGTGGGTGCATGGGATAATCTAGATTTTGAAACCGCAGCCCCCAACACTTTATTCTCACCTGCATACACAACTATTTATCTTGAAGGCAGTGATTTTACAGCAGGCGCCTTTGCCACTTTTGTTTTAGCAAATCAAGCACTTATGGAGGCATGGGTGATGGCGGGAGGACTGCTATATATCAACGCAGCTCCTAATGTGAATGGTAACATCAATATCGGTTTTGGCGGTATCGTTATTGAATACGACGGTATCAATACATTTACGGATTTTGGAGAGATAGCACCGGGCATTGCAGGGAGCTGCCTGATTACAGATGATGTAGATATTACAGCCGGTTTTCCGATTTTTGGTAATTTCTTTGGACACGCTTTCGTGTCAGGTCCCGGCATCACGCCGATTTTGCTTGACCAAGCTACGGGTAGCACTATTTTGGCAGAGTTGCCTTTCGGTGCCGGTAATGTCGTTATTGGAGGACTTACTGCTCCTCAATTTCATGATCCTTTGCTCGAAGCGAAGCAATTGCTGGAAAATATTATCACACATGTAGGTTGTAGCCGTTGTGGTCCTACATACACGCTTACACCAAGTTGTCAGTTGGGCGATGAAGCGAATTTCTACGTGACGATTGATGTAACTGATGCGGGAGATGATCCTTCCGGATATACAGTCAATGGCGGTGCATTTGCTGATATTACGGCTGTTGGGTCTTATGTAATTGGTCCTTTTCCGAATGGCACAGCTACTATTACCTTTGAAGGCATCACAACGGATTGTTTGATTCAAGGGAATGTGGATTTTGATTGCACTTGCGATCCGCTTGCAGTGGATGCAGGAGAAGATGTGAGCTACTGCGCTACACAAGACCCACCTGTTGATTTGACAGCAACATTGGGAGATATATTCCCCGGCGGAGCACTTGGCACTTATACAGTAAGTACTGCGGCGGCAGGGAGTTGTACGGCTACGACTGATGGCGCGCCTACGCCTGTTACGCTTTTTGATGATGACTTTACCGGTCCTATTCCATTACCATTTTCTTTTAATTATTTTGATAATACCTATAACGACTTGTATATCGGGTCAAATGGTTATGTGACCTTTGGTTCGGGTACTACGGATTTGGGCAACGACCCGATTCCAAGTACAAATACACCAAGTGATATTATCGCGCTTTATTGGGATGATTTGAATCCTTCTTCAGGTGGAGTTGTTTCTTATTTTAACTCTACCGTAAATGGACAGTCTTGCTTTGTTGTTGATTTTACTGACGTTCCTCATTTTGGTGGTGGAGCTATTGTAACTGGTCAAATTATCCTTTGTGCAGATGGTAGCATTACAATCAATTGTATTGATTGCCAATCAGATGGTGGAGATGCGACACAAGGTATAGAGAATATTGACGGCACACTGGGGTATTTTGACCCTGCTCTTATTGATGGTATCGATTTTGGAGTTGGAACACAAAATTGCGTCACCTTCACTCCTGATGTTGACGCCCCTTCTGGCTGCACCTTTGTTGCTTGGGTTACAGATTTGAGCGATATAGCCGGAACCACTGTGGGGACGACAGAAACTGTGAGCGTAGCTCCTGCAACAACGACTACCTATTATGCGATTGTAGATTGCGGAAGTGGTTTGCAATGTGTAGATGAGGTAGTGGTAACTGATGACCCAATGCTGTGTTTACCGCCTCCAACAATTATGATTTCAGACCCGTGTGCTTGCGGCAATCCAAATAATATTGGCGCAGACCCATCAGATGCAATGGAATTGGTGGATTATTTCGTCGAGGAAGTTACCATTGATGTACCATCAGCTGCAACTAATGTGATGATTGTCGAAACTGCAAATACGGGAGTGGTGGATGCCAGTGGTGCGACTGTTTCGACTTCTTTTATCAACACAGGCGATACAGATGGAGATGGTTTTGATGAGTGGGTAGCAACTTTCTATCACGTACCTGATGTAGGGTATACTTTGAGTGTAGATGTCGATGTCGAGGGTACGGTAACTTCTTTGACTGAATCAGGTACATGTGCTCAATGTATGTTACCGCTTGATGATGTACCTACTGTTGGCGAATGGGGTTTAATGATACTTGGATTGTTGATGTTAATCACAGCTATCGTAGGTATCAGACAACGAAACGCTATTGAAGTAAAAGCATAATAATCAACATATCTTTTATGAATGGGAGACAGTGAATATTTTTCACTGTCTCTTTTTTGTTTTATCAGAGGCTGTTTAAGATTATTTTTTTGATGAATACGAAATGTATTTTTCGTTCAGATGAAGCTCATTTTGAGGATTACCCCGATAGCTATCGGGGAGCTACATGACGAAAAATAGCTGAAATATGGGCGAAAAAGACGTTCACATTAACAATATAAATAATTTTAAACAGCCTCTCAGTCGCGAACCTTTCAAATAACACAGAGAAACTTATACTGTTTTAAATGGCGATGATTGATTTTATCGCAAAAGATACAAAGCGCACAAAAGCTTTTTAAACTTCAAATAAGAATTTGCCTTGGACAAATTAAAAAATTGGGAATTGAGGTTGCTATAAATAAAAAACTGAGTACCAAATTATTTTGATACTCAGTTTTCGATAATTTATTGAGTTAATCCTATACGTTATTCGGTATAAAATTAAAATCAATTTTAAACATAAACTTCTTCTTTCCGTCTTTGACGAATACCAATTACTGCGGTAATTGTCATCAGTAAACCGAGAATAATCAATCCCCATTCGCCGACAGTAGGTACTTCATCAGGATTAACACATGAAGGACAACCTGTAGGTTTTGTAAATGATGCAGTTGCGCCATTGCTATCACTAATGTCGATACTAAATACTGTAACACCATCAGCAGGTAGATATGCTGATATACTAACATTGCCATCAGCATCAGGTACTGCAGCATCAAAAAGAGCTTGTATATCTGCAAGTGTCAAAGGTACACCTGCCATATCGGTCAGACCACCTGAATAATTAGTGACGGTGTATGGAGCTGTACCCGGAGTGATTACTATTGTTTCGGAAACCAAGTCAACAACACCATCGTTGTCGAGGTCAATACCATTGGCACAGTTACAAGGGTCGCTAAGTCCTATCGTTGGGTCAGCACCCATCATACAATCAGAGATAGTAATATCACAAGTCTCAGTGAATGTGCATCCAATAAGGTCGGTATAAGTATAAGTGGCAGTGAAAGTCCCGTTCATACCCATAGTGAATGCGGCAGTACCGTCGCCATTGTCAGTCACTCCCATGCCGGACCAAACTCCGCTAGTAGAAGTTGAAGGTGTAATTGTTCCCGAGCCAGATACAGGACCTGCTCCATAGTTACCTTGTGCAGTTAAAATTACAGCACCGGAACCTTGGTCAGTTATAGTCACAATACCATCAAACGGATAGCTTAGACCATCTCCAAAAGAATCAAAGATATCCACAGTCACAGATCCCGGAGCAAAAGGACCAACTGTAGCACTTTGGGTTGTGGGTCCACCTCCTCCTCCGGTAAAGAATCCTATAGGAATGACAGTCACTCCATTTACATCCATAGAAAATTCATCAAGATAAGTATCTCCACCAACTGCCGGATCGACTTCTGTTATCAATACCTCCAAGAATCCAAACTCTTCCGGCACTAAATCAGCCGATAAGGTTTCTGTCGCTCCACACGAAGCTGTAGCAGGACATGTCAGTGCAGGACCAACAGGCGAATCCGGTACAAAGAAGAAGTCAGTTGTGCAGACTCCATTGCTCACAGAAACAGTGAGTGTATCACCGGGAGCCGTAGCAGGCAATAAATCATAGGTAGCAGTAGCACCTGAAGTACCTGTTCCATTACCTCCTGTAATAGTAATAATATCAGAAGGACAAGATCCCGTTAATACAGTCTGACAATTTGAAGCCTCTAGTGAAGGCGCACCCGGTTGTGGGAGTATTTCGATGGTATAAGGAGATACGCATCCATCCACAAATAATCCGTTAGTTGCGTCACCGTCTAATATCACTACGTTTATATGCAAGTATAGTGGATCGCAAGCTACATTTGTCGCAAAAGTCAGAAAATCTTCACAAGGACCGGCATTTACAAAAAATCCGCCATTAACAGGATTAGCTGCTATGAACCCGCCAATATCTAAAGCAGAGAAATCAATAGTATTGGCTACCGGGTCAGTGGTAAGATTTGTTACAAAAATCGGATATGTACCAGCCGCTCCCGGATCTAATGGAGAAGTACCCGGAATACCCGTAAAGTCACATCCGACAGGTGCAGTGAGTATAATGTCATCACCCGAACAAGCTTGAGTAGGCGCAGTGTATGATAAATCGTTGCAATTGCCACCTCCACAAGTTTGACGAACAACGGTGATTGGATTGGAAAGTGCTGCACAAGCAGCAGCTACTGCCGAGGGGGCGTCGTCTCCTACTGCGGGTGCAAAATTCGGGTCATCCGAATTGACATACCAAATCAAACAAGTACCTACACCTGCACCATCTAAATCAAACGGAGGTCCGGGAGGCAATGCGAGTATAGTACCTATACTATCTGTGATTACCCAAGCACCATCACCGCATCCCAAATCGTCGATGCTAACATCTATGGGGTCGGGAACACCATCTACGCAAATAGTCGTTGGGTCGGTAGTAGAGATGGTTGAAGTAGTAGCTTCACAAGCAAGGCAGGCAGGGTCAGTGTTGAAATTAACCGCCACAAAGCTTGTTGCATCACATATAGTGACACCATCTTCTTCATAAGCAACTCCGGCAATATACCATGTACCGCCCAGAGGTGGAAGTCCATTTGCTGCAAGAACTCCATTTAAATCTGCGTCAGCAGTATAGGGATAAGCCCCTACACCGGTAAGTGTAAAGCCTCCAGCAAGTGCGCCGCTACCGGTTTGGGTAACACCATTACCCAAATATGTATCAGCAAAAAATAAACCTAAGCCGCCTATTGTGAGTGTATCACCAATAGCGTCAATAGTAAAGGCAGTATCGCTGGCTATACAATAAGTAATCGAGTCTTGACACGCAATAAGTTCACCTGCATTACAAGGTGGAGGTGGTGGTGGTACACCTGCATCAACAATATCTGTTTGAGTAACAGGGTCGCCACTATTGGTACCCGGAGCAGCAGGACCAACGTTGCCATATCCATCTCCCAGATAAGTCCATGTAAAAGGTATTGCGTCACCATCTCCGGCATCTTCACATACTCCTGTATTAAATCCCGCAGGCGGCTGCATGATAAACGTAAATACGTTGGGACTACCTCCCCAAGAACCGTACATCACAGCAGAGAAAGTAGGGCAGTTCGGGTCATTACCAAAGTTAGCGATATTACCCGCGCTACCTTGATCCCATCCGAGAGCACTTCCTCCTTCGCCACCCGGTACATAAGTCCATCCGGCTGGAAAAGTAAACTGAACGCAGTCAAACCATTCAATAGTAGTAGTTTCATAAGTAGTTGTGATGGTGACTGTTACAGTGCCATCACCATTACAGAAGTAAGATCCACTTGCATCAGGATTGACGATGTCGGCTTTGGTTGTTTGTATGCCTAAAAGACAAAATACAAGTAGGAAGAGTAATTTGTGTTTCATGATTTAAAATAGTTTTATAAGTCAAGAGTCAAACTCTTGAGCTTTAGCTAAAAAGCTATTTAAGTAAAGCATATAGTAGTTTATTTTTTTTGCGAAATTTATATATGTGAGTAATATTGAATTGTGATGATATGCTTTAAAATTTCTGTAATGTGAAGTTAGTAAATTTAATGTAAAAATTTGTATAAAAGTTATATTTTTTGCTTGCTATGTGTGAATTATGCATAAAAAAAGGAGTAATGAAATTTTCATTACTCCTTCAAATATTTTGAATGGCTTAAAAATTAAGCATACATTTCTTCTTCTCTTCTTTGGCGAATACCAATCACAGCAGTAATTGTCATCAATAAACCAAGAATAATTAATCCCCATTCTCCAACTGTAGGAATTGCTGCCGGTTCAGCACAGGATGGACAACCCATAGGTTTTGTGAATGAAGCAGTTGCACCATTACCATCACTAATGTCAATACTAAATACCGTAGCACCATCAGCAGGCAGGTAAGCAGTAAAACTGAGATTGCCATCTGCATCAGGTACGGCTGCATCAATAAGGGCTTGTATAGCCGCTTGATCTAAGGGCATATTATTCATATCTACCAAACCTCCCGAATAACCGGTAATGGTATAAGGAGCAGCTCCCGGAGAGATGGTTATTGTTTCGGCAGCCAAATTAATGACACCATCACCGTCCGTATCAATACCATTGGTACAGTTGCACGGGTCGCTGATGCTGATCATTGGTGCACAATTGTCGGCGCGTGTGACGGCTATTGGATTGGAAAGTGTCACACAAGTAGCTGCTGCAACAGCCGCAGTAGCATCGTCACCAACAGCAGGAGCGAAGTTCGGGTCGTCAATATTCGCCAACCAAATCAAACAAGTGCCTGCACCTGCGCCTTCCAAATCAAATGGTGGTGCAGGAGGCAGTGCGAGTATAATACCATTGGCGTCGGTGATGACCCATGCAGTAGCCGTAGCACCTGTTCCGGCATCGTCAATATTTACATTAATGATATCTGCAACGCCATCATCAGCGCAGATTTCCGTTACATCAGTGGTAGAGATAACCGGAGCAGTGACTTCTTTTCTATCTACGGTAATCGGATTGGAAAGTGCTGCACAGGTAGAAGCCGCAACAGCCGCAGCAGCATCGTCACCAACAGCAGGAGCGAAGTTCGGATCTTCGAAATTCACCAACCAAATCAAACAAGTACCCGGTCCGGCACCATCTAAATCAAACGGAGGTCCGGGAGGCAAAGCCAGAATAGTTGCATTAGCATCGGTAATTACCCAAGCAGAGTTAGCACCAATACCTGCATCGTCAATATTTACATTAATCGGGTCGCCAACACCATCTATACAGATAGTCGTTGGGTCAGTGGTAGAAATAGCAGGAGCAGTTACTTCAATTCTATCAACAGTGATAGGATTAGAAAGTGCTGCACAAGTAGAAGCTGCTACCAAAGCTGCTGCATCGTCACCAACGGCAGGGGCAAAGTTCGGGTCGTCAAAATTGACATACCAAATCAAACATTGTCCTGCACCTGCACCATCCAAATCAAATGGAGGTCCGGCCGGAAGTGCTAATATAGTTGCTGCTGCATCAGTGATTACCCAAGCGGAGTTAGCACCGATACCTGCATCGTCAATAGTTACATTAATAGGATCGCCAACACCATCTACGCAGATAGTTGTTGGGTCGGTAGTGGAAATTGTTGGAGCAGTAACTTCAATTCTATCCACAGTGATAGGATTAGAAAGTGCCGCACAAGTTGCATTTGCAACTGCCGCTGCTGCATCGTCACCCACAGCAGGAGCGAAGTTTGGATCGTCAGAATTAACCAACCAAATCAAACATTGACCTGGACCTGCGCCATCCAAATCGAATGGAGGTCCGGGAGGCAATGCGAGGATAGTCGCTGCTGCATCAGTGATTACCCAAGTCGCGTTGGCGCCGATACCTGCATCGTCAATAGTTACATTAATAGGATCGCCAACACCATCTATACAAATTCTTGTTGGGTCAGTAGTAGAGATAGTGGGAGCAGTTACTTCAATTCTATCCACAGTAATTGGATTAGAAAGGAAAGCACAACTTGAAGCTGCGACTGCTGCTGCTGCATCATCACCTACCATTGGAGCGAAGTTCGCATCATCAAAATTAACCAACCAAATTAAGCATTGTCCTGCACCTGCACCATCTAAATCAAATGGAGGTCCGGGAGGCAACGCTAATATAATACCTGCTGCATCAGTAATCACCCATGCTGCTGTCGCACCACCGTCAGTATCAACAGCTACATTGATTGGGTCACCAACACCATCTACACAAATTCTTGTTGGGTCAGTGGTAGAGATGGCAGAAGCCATAGCTGTACAAACAGGTGTACAGTCGATAATGTCATAGCATACTGGGGCGGAAGTGGCATAGCAAATCATACCCAATGCACCGATTTGAGCATTCAAGGCATCCAATGTTGCAGAAGCAGTTGCTACATCTGTAATTGGCGTACCAAATGAGCCTGCGAAGTCAAGTGCTTCTTGTAAGCTGTTCAAACCGGGTACACCATCATTCACACCATTAGCAAGATCTGAGATAGCTTGTGTAATACCGGGAATACCGAATGTTGCATCACAATCAATCAATGGACATAATTGATTAGCGGTAGTCAAAAGCCCATCAATAGCGGCTAGGTCGTAGGCAAATGCAGTTGCACATACTTGGTCGCCAACCGCCAAAGTCGCGGCATCTACAGAACCATCAGCATTTATCTCTGTGATTATGCCGTTTACTTCTATAACATAATCTGCATCAGGAAGAGAACCATTTGCTGCTGGAAAAATGATAGCATCGCTTCCATCGGAGCAAGCAGTGGCTTGTCCCGGATCTACGATAGCATCCACAGTTGTTGGTGGGTCACATACGGTGTCCGCAGTTTGTCCAAACAGGGTATTCTGTGCAGTAAATAACGCACAGACAATAAAGCATACAGTTAAAAATTTCTTCATGTTAGTCAGGTCTCTGTTTAAGGACTTTGATATTGTGTTTAGTTTGTTTAATAATATCAAAGTAAGTGCTTGAAAATAATTTAAATCGGGAGGGATATTTAGATTTCATTTTCACCCTCAAATATCAAAATAATTAATGAGATATTATAAAAAACGGGTAAAAAAAATGGCTTTTTTGTTTTTTTGTCGCGGCTAAAACAAAAAGCCACTCTCTTTTACAAGAAAGCGGCTTTTTTGTTCAACTATTTTTCAAAATCAGCTATACATTTCTACTGATTTTCTTTCTCTAATTCCAATAATTGCAACGATAGACATCATCAATCCGAGAATAATTAATCCCCATTCGCCTACAGTTGGAATGTTTTCAGGAATTGGTGCAAAATTGTAACCATCTGCAATGCCATCACCATTAATGGTGAATGCAGCAGGACCTAATTCACCACCTTCATCAACATAACAAGGAGGTGCTGCTGTCAATTCCGCAGTATATGTACCACAAGCAAACGGACCTGCAAGGGAGTAGCTGCCCGTTGCGTCAGTCATTGCAGTTCCTACAACGGTTCCGGCATCGTCATATATTGTTACCATAGCACCTGTGAAATCGCAGCCGTCCAAAGTAACCATACCCGCGATACCATCTTCGCAAGGTGCATATGTACAAAGTGTGTTGTCAATACATGTAGCAGTGGCATCATAGTTAGTAGCCGTAGGGTCGCCACAAGCAGCAGCAACAGCAGTGCCACCACCGCAAGGTACACATACGCTACCATCCGGAGCTAATGTTTCCATTTCGCCTGTAGTACATGGATCACCATCATCACATGCTTGTGTAGTAAAGCAAGAAGCATCACCTGTACAACTTACAGGAGTAACACAGAGCGTAGCATTTGGTGTATCATTCGGACCGGGAGTTGCTGTATATTCTGCAAAACAAATATCATCACAGTATTCGCCATATGTACAAAGTGTGTTGTCAATACAAGTTGCAGTTGCATCATAGTTGGTAGCAGTTGGGTCACCACAAGCAGGTGTAACTGCCATGCCACCACCACAAGGTACACATACACTACCATCAGCAGCTAATGTTTCCATTTCATCCATAGTACATGGGTCACCATCATCACAGGGCTGAGTAGTTGTACAAGCAGCATCACAACTTGTCATATCAACAGTACCCGCACAAGGTACACATACAGAGCCATCAGGTGCTACAGTTTCCATATCATTAATAGTACACGGATCCATGTCATCACATGCTTGAGTTACTAAACACGAAGCATCGCCTCCACAACCAACAGGTGTCATACAAAGTGTAGCATCCGGTGTATCATCCGGTCCCGGAGCAGCATTATATTCTGCAAAGCAAATGTTGTCACAGTAAGGGACACCTGTAGCTGTACAAGTATAATTTGCCATACCTGCAATAGTACAACCTGCGGGATCCATACAAGGCTCAAAAATATCTACATTTAAGGTGAAATTATCAATCATACCTGCATCTGCATTTACGGCATCTGATGCACATAATGTCCATACTCCTGCAGCATCTTCACCATCGAATGCGGAAAGGGCGTCAATAGGTTGATAACTACCTGAGATAGCAGGCAAATTACCACAAGCGTTTTCAAAATCGCCTGATGTATTAGTAGCTGCATCATCGAAAGTAACAGCGATGTCATTTCCATCACATCCAAATCCGCTTGCAGGAACTCCGGGTTGGTCTCCCAAAGTCACAGTGGTTCCTGCAGGACTTGTTAGTGTAATTGTCAAGTCACCTACCCAAGTGTGTGTAATTCCTACGTCTAGGGTAACATCTTCAATTGACCCACCGGCAGGTATGGTCACAGTTGAACATCCCGGATTACCTGCACCCGCACCGTCAGGAATCGTCACAGGTGTAGTATTACTTTCTGTTAAAGTAGCCATTGTTGCAGGACAACAACAAGCCACAGGATAAGCTAATGTTATGTCATAATTCACAGTACCCATATCGCCCGGATTAACCGCAGCCGGTTCGTCAAGCGGGGTGATAGTTACGAAAGCCTCGCAACCCGGAGTGATTACCCAAGTAGGAACACCACAATCACCATCCGTAAATGTTGCCAAGTCTGTTGCTATGAAAGTAGATGGGTCAGGATAAGCAGTAAGTACAAGTGTACCTGCATCTAAGGTTGTTGTTAATGGAGTAGTTCCACAATCAACATTGAGGTAGAATGTTTCTACTAATGGCTCACAACCGGCAGGCGAAACAGCATAAGGACCTGCAACGGCTACACCACCTGCACTCAGGTAACCACCTGTACTCCATGTATAAACTGCATCAGAGGCATCATCTAAAACAACACTACTAAAATCAGTAGGGAGATCATAAGAAGGTGTAGAAATCGCGCAGATTTCATCTGTACCGCTATATGGTGTAATTACACTTGCAGGACACACAAGAACACAAGGTTGCATTGCACACAAAGTAGTCAACTCAGTAGGGCTTGGGGCGCTACATTGATTAGCAGTTCCACCAAATAATTGGTTTGCCCAGTAGTTCATTACTTGTGCTTGGTCTTCTGTGAACATAGTCATACAAGCATCATCTGTATAGTCCATAAAGTTGGCAACACCTTGAACTCCGCCACCACAGCCACTTGCTTCGCAAGTTGCCATATTACAACCAAAATATGGATTTGAAGCAGGAGGAGTATCGGTTACACTGAAAGGTCCGGGACCACCGGGCTCATCACCACAACCACCTTGGAAAGTGTGGTATAAACCAAGATAGTGACCAATTTCATGTATCATAGTAGCACCAAGGTTGTATGTTCCGTCAGTATCAAGACCACAACCCGCAGAACCGGCAGTTCCACCAAAAGCAGAAGCACAAGTAGAAACACCATCACCGTTACCTGCACCCGGTATACCATCAGCTACACCAAGACATGTATTATCCGGAGTGATGAACATGTTTAGGATACCATCCCAACCGGGAGCACCATTACCACCGGCACCAAAACCTCCGGTGAAAACACCTACAGTAATAGGCGGGTCGCAAGCAGGGTCGAGTCCGGCTGCGCCACCGGCAGGCGGGATAGCCAAACAAAAAGAGATACACGTACCAGTAGAAACATCGGCTCCATTTCCATAAGCGGCAGGGCAAGCACCCACCATAGTAGCAGATGCAGCAGTATTGTCACCAAAGGCAGCATTCATAGCATCCAATTGGTCTTGTACTTCTGCCAATAAACAATCCGTATCTCCACAAGTTACAACACCCGGTGCAAAGTGGAAAGCAACAGGTACTACGATTGAATTGGTTCCATCACAAGGAATTCGGGCTTGGTCAGCTGCCTGAGGGATGGCTCTTGAGGTATTGTAAAATTGTGCATACTGAGGGTCGGTAGCTATCCTATACTCTATGGCTTCCATAGTAGTACACTTGGGGTCGTCGCTTGTGTATGGTAAAGTAGGCGTATTAGCCGCAATTTTATCCGCTAATGAGTTCGATCCTTGAGAGAACGCAAAACTACTATAACAAATAGTACACAAGAATAATAAAATTATTTTCTTCATGCTTTTGATTTAATTTGGTCAATAATTATAAAATATAACCAATAATTTTTTGTGTTTGCATTGTTTGGATTGCAAACAGATGTAATATTAATATTAGACTTAGTTATTAATTTAGATTCGGGTGAGGGGAATCAGGTTTCAATTTGACACGTAAATATGGAAATAATTAGGGAATTATTATAAAATAATCGGGAAAAAGTGGTGTTGTGTAGTGTGTATCAAAAGAAAAAGCCGCCTTTTTTATACAAAGCGGCTTTTTCTTTATACTTATTTTATGTTACTCTTAGCTGTACATTTCAGATGCTTTTCTTTCTCTAATTCCAATAATCGCTACAATGGACATCATCAATCCGAGAATGATCAATCCCCATTCGCCTACAGTTGGAATATTATTAGGAATTGGTGCGAAGTTGAAACCATCAGCAATTCCATCACCATTAATATTGAATTGTCGTGGACCTACATCTCCGCCTTCATCAATGTAACAAGCGGGAGCAGTCATCAATTCAGCAGTATAACTACCACATGGGAATGGACCTGCAAGTGAGTAATTTCCCATCGCATCAGTCATTGCCGTTGCTACGAGAGTACCATTTGAATCATAAATATTGACCGTAGTACCTGTAAAATCACAACCTACCAAAGTAACTGTTCCGGCAATAGCATCTTCACATGGTGCATATGTACAAAGTGTATTGTCAATACAAGTTGCGGTTGCATCGTAGTTGGTTGCAGTTGGGTCACCGCAAGCAGGCGTAACGGGCGTAGCATTCAGACCACAGTCACCACAGGCTTCTCCTGTTGCTGTTACAGTAGTTTCCATTTCATTTTCTGTACAAGGATCGCCATCATCACACGCAACGGTAGTGAGACAACTTGCATCAGGACTGTCTGCACAACCAAGTGGTGTTACACACAAGGTAGCGTCAGGTGTATCATTTGGACCCGGATTGGTTGCATATTCTGCGAAGCAGATATTATCACAATATGAACCATATGTACATATCGTATTGTCGATACAAGTCGCATTCGGCTCGTAGTTGGATGCAGTTGGGTCGCCACAAGCAGGCATTACTGCTGTACCATTGCCACAAGGTACACATATGCTGCCATCAGCAGCCAATGTTTCCGTTTCACCTGTAGTACATGGATCACCATCATCACAAGCCTGAGTTGTCGTACACCCGGCGTCACAACTTGTTGGGTCTACTATACCTGCACATGGTACGCATATAGAACCATCGGCTGCAACGGTTTCCTCATCATTAATTGTGCATGGATCTCCGTCATCACAAGCTTGGACAGTTGCACAGGCAGCATCACAACTTGTCGGGTCTACTGTACCTGCACATGGTACACATATAGAGCCATCAGGAGCAGTAGTTTCTTCATCATTGATAGTACAAGGATCACCATCATCACAAGGTGCAACTACTAAACAAGATGCATCGCCACCACAATCAACAGGTGTTACACAAAGTGTTGCATCCGGTGTGTCGTCCGGTCCGGGAGCTGCATTGTATTCTGTAAAACAAATATCATCACAGTAAGGCATTCCCATTGCCATGCAATTGTAATTTGCCATACCCATGAGTACACAGTTGGCATTATCAGTACAAGGCTCTTCGGTAGTTACGGTTACTCCAAAATTAGTAATATCACCCGTATCTGCTCCCGCATTATCAGAAATACATAAGACCCAATCACCTGCTGCGTCTTCTCCATCAAAAACGGATAATGGATTTGTGGGTTGAAAAGCACCTGAGATAGCGGGTAAATTATTACATGTACCTGCAAAATCAGCAGCCGTTGAAGTAGCTGCATCATCAAAAGTAACCATCAAATCATCACCGGGACAACCGGCAGGAGCTCCTAACTCAGCAGACGTTCCCGCAGGACTTGTAACAGTTATAATCAAATCACCGACCCAAGTATGTGTAACATCTACATCTATCACAACATCAGTAATAGTGCCTCCATTTGGTATGGTCACTGTACTACATCCCGGATTGCCCGGTCCGCCATTATCAGGGATAGCTGCAGGAGTCGTATTTGCTTCTGTTTGAATCGCCATTGTTACCGGACAACAACACTCAATAGGATAATTTAATGTAACGTCATAATTAACTGTACCTGCCTCACCTGCTGCCACAGGGAAGGTAGGACTACCCGCAGCCGCAGCAACGGTTACATAAGTTTCACAACCCGGAGTAACAACAAAGGTAGGACCATCACAAGCCCCATCTGTAAATGTTACTAAATCACCCACAATAAAAGTTGTAGGGTCGGGAAATGCAGTAAGTTCGAGCGTACCTGCATCCAGAGGTGTTGCTAATGGCGTAGTACCACAATCTACATTTAAGTAAAATGTCTCAACTAATGGCTCACAACCTGCGGGCGTAACAGCATAAGGTCCGGCGATAGGCGTACCACCTGCACTGATATATCCACCTGTACTCCATGTGAAAACTGCATCAGAATCATCGTCCAATACAACACTGCTGAAATCGGTTGGTAGGTCATAAGAAGGCGTTGAAATAGCACAAATCTCTTCTGTACCACTATATGGTGTAGTTACAACTGCGGGACAAGCGAGTACACAAGCTCCCTGCTGTGAACAGTCAGGATAAGTAATCATGCAAGATATGCTATTCGTAGCCCAGTCTGCTTGCGGAGCACCTGTAGCTTGCATGAGCATTATTTGGTCTTCAGTGAAGCGGAACATGCAATCATCATCTACGTAATCCATAAAGTTACCACCATAGCCGTCGCAATCTCCTGTACAACCGCAAGTATTAGCATTAACTGCTGTACAGCCGAAATTTGGTCCGCCTTGAGCAGGTGTGTCAGCGAAGTTGTCATCCCATGTATGTTCTAAGCCAAACCAGTGACCGACCTCATGTGTCAGCGTAGCACCACCATCAAAAGGTGCACCACCACCAACACCTTCACAAGGCGTGAAGTTTTGAGAACCAAATGCACTCGTTAATACAGAAGCACCTTGCGAAGTATTTGTATTACTTGCACCACCGAGGAAGTTTACAAAGCCTAAGATGCTACCGCCACCGATTGGACCTACATATATATTAAGGTAACCATTCCAAAGCGCAGGTGCGTTTTGATTATCAACACTATAGCTTGTTGTAATAGCGAGTCCGCCGGGAATAAGATTGGCGTCAGCAGGTAGATTTTGGTCTGCCAAACAAAATTGAATACAACTGCCATCAATCGCTTGCGAATCGCCACCCGCTGTACCACCGTAAGTGTCACATCCACCGGCAATCCAGTCGCAGAACAAGCCTGCATTGGCATTACAACCCGCAAAGTCCAAATTCATCTGGTCAATTTGTGCGATTGTAGCATCAATCATACATTGGTTGGAAATATTGGTAGGTTGAAAGTGAACTACCACCGGAACGATTAAAGGATTGGCACAAGGCGGAAGGTTTTTGTTGAGCAGCTCCAGTGAAATTTGCTCTTGCGCTTCATTATACGCTTTGGCAAATACAGGATATTGCATCATCTGTTCGTGACGTTCGGCAGTGCCGCAACGTTCCCCATTGTCAGTGTTGACTGTTATGCCATTCGCTGCCATTTTTTCGGCATAGGAAGTTGATTCTTGAGAGAAGGTTAGGCTGCTACAGCAAAAGAGACACAGCCATAGAAGGAAGATATTTTTTTTCATATTTTTGGTTTACACTTGGGTGAAATAGTGAAAAAATAACTCTCAAATGTAAAACGTTAATTTATATTAACAAAATAAAACATGATAAAAAAATATATGACGTAAATTTTGCTTGTGAGGTTTAATTAAAAATATATGTTTTTTGTGTATTTTTAATCCTCGTATCAGTTGACCTTCGACAATGCTTCTTTATATGTTTGCAAACAACGTTCGCGTGCAAATTTGTGATCTACCATTGGAGAGGGGTAGTTTGGTGTGCCAAATTCAGGTACCCATTTTTTGATATATTTGAATTCTTTGTCAAATTTTTGTTGTTGACTGGTCGGGTTGAATACACGAAAATAAGGCGCGGCATCCGTACCACAACCGGCTGCCCATTGCCAACCGCCGCTATTACTCGCTAAATCAAAATCCAATAATTTTTTTGCAAAATATGCCTCACCCCATCGCCAATCTATCAAGAGATGTTTAGTAAGAAAACTCGCTACTATCATCCGCACCCGATTGTGCATATAGCCCGTCGTGTTAAGCTCGCGCATACCTGCATCTACGATTGGATAGCCTGTTTTTCCTGCACACCATTTTTCAAAATCTGCCTCATCATTGCGCCATTCTACGGCTTCGTATTTCGCTCGAAAAGCATTGCTAACTACATGCGGAAAATGCGATAAAATCTGTGCATAAAAGTCTCGCCAAATTAATTCATTGAGATAAGTATCATTGAGCATGAGGGCTTTACGTGCTTTTTCTCGAATAGAAATTGTACCGAATCTAAAATGAATGCCTAGTTTTGACGTGCCATTGATGGCGGGGAAATTACGAGTCTCGCTATATTTCTTTATTAAACCTTGTGTTACTTCTTTTTTCGGAAAATTTATATCGCTTTTTTCAAAATTTATATCGCTTAATTCGAGGTGGGGCAGGGGAGAGGTTTGGTGAAAATTGTGAAAGTATTTTTCATTGGGATATGATTTCAAATAATAAGAAATTGCCTCTTCTTTACCATTTTCATTGATAAAGGTAGACATGCGGGAAGCCATTTTTTTGCGCCACTTTTTGCTATAAGGCGTAAAGACGGTATATGGAAGACCATCATCTTTTGTAACCTCACTTTTTTCAAAAATAACATGGTCTTTATAGGTGTGCAATTCGATGTTTCTTTGTGATAAAAGAACACGAACTGCCTCATCACGCTCTTGCGCGTAAGGCTCATAATCGTGATTGGTGTAAACGGCTTTAACATCGTATTCAGCAGTGATTTCTTGCCAGATATTTATGGGATTGCCATGCTTGATAATTAATGAACTTCCCATCGCCTCAAGTTCATCTTTCAAGGTAGATACTGACTCATGAATGAATGTCACTCGTGCATCTTTTCGGTCTTCGAGGTCATTTAATATTTCAGTATCAAAAATAAAAATCGGCAACACAGGATATTTGCCTTTGAGCGCATGATACAACCCTGCGTTATCATGCAGACGCATGTCTCTTCTGAGCCAAAATATTGAGATAGATTTCATTATTAATCAAATTGTCATCTGAAAGACAAGTTGCTTGGTTTTTCGTCTACTTGTCTGTTCATATTATTTCAAATCATAACAGTATTTTCGCCAATCAGTTCATAAAATATGTTGTGCTTTTAGTCATAATAAAATCATAAAGTAAAAATGCCTGATTTTTTTTTGATTAAAGTAGAATGTATTGCCAAATAATTTTTGTTGTTTTGTATTCAAGTCGGAATAAATGCACTCATGTTCATATTTTCCGATAATTTTCATTCAATACATTTTGAGTAATTGAACGATCTATCAACATCCTAATTCTCACTGATTTTACTGACTATTAGCGGTGTAAAATTTAAAGATTGACTACAGCCGTTTTCATTACTTATAAATTAAAAAAATCACACTAACTATGAAGAGAAAATTTACACTTCTCGTTATTTTATGTGCCTTGTTTGCCTTTCAAGGTTTTGCTCAATCACCTAAAATGGTGATGATAGAGGAAGGTACGCAAGCTTCTTGTGGTCCTTGTGCCACACAAAATCCTGATTTTGACGCATTGCTTGATGCTAATGAGGACAAGGTTATTGTTTTGAAATACCAGACCTCTTGGCCGGGCTTCGACCAAATGAATCTTGACAACCCGGATGAGGTGCAGGATAGAGTAGATTACTACGCTATTCAAGGTGTACCTACAGGCATTATCAATGGTAGTTACATTCCCAATGACTGCGACTTTTACGACGGTGCTCCTGCCTGTCTGTCTCAAGCAGATATTGATGCTGCATACACTTCAGCAGCAGCTTTTGATTTGAATCTCAACGCGGGATTTGAAAATGGTATCCTCAGTGTTACCGGTAAGCTGACAGCTAACGAAGCAGTAAGTGGGGATTTCAGACTCAGAATAGCACTTGCAGAAAGGACTATTGAGTATGCAGACGTACCCGGTGGTACCAATGGCGAAACTGAATTTCATCACGTACTTAAAAAATTCATTACGGGTTCATTGGGTACAGATTTAGAAGATTCATGGGAAGCCGGTGATGAATATAATATTAATGAAACATTAGATTTGGCAGGTATTAATATCTACAACTACTCTACAATGGAAGTTGTCGCTTTTATACAAGATGATAATACCGGAGATGTTTTTCAGGCAGCCAAAGATGCGGATGTAACAATAACAGTAGCTTCTGCTAATAATGCAACGGCTTTCAGAGTAGGTGGTCTTCCTGTTGGTGTCTGTGCAGGTGAGCAGACTATTGAGCCTGTATTCACACTCCAAAATGGTGGTAACGAGACTTTGACTTCTGTAGACGTTGTTTATAGTGTCAATGGTGGTTCTCCTGAAACTTATGCATGGACAGGTTCTTTGGGTACACTCGAAAGAGAAGATATCACGTTGCCTGCATACACTTTCACAGCTACATCTACAAATACACTCAGTATCACAGTCCAAAATCCAAATGGTATGATGGACGAGGATTCAAGCGATGACACCTTCGAAGCAGATGTTCCACTTGCTGCTCAAACAAGCAACAACATCGTCATTCTTGAATTAGTTCCTGACAACTACGGTGCAGAAACAACTTGGGAATTGCGTAACGAAGCGGGTGATGTATTGTTCAGTGGTGGTCCTTACGAAAATGGCAACTCTGACCCTATCGTAGTTGAGATGTTGTTGACAGACGATGGCTGTTATGACTTTGAAATCTTTGATTCTTTCGGTGACGGTATCTGCTGTGGCTTCGGCGAAGGTTCATACACGTTATCTGATGGTGATGGCGCTCTATTATTAGCAGGTGGTGAATTTACTTCAAGCGAATCACAGCCTATGACACTCGAAGGCGGTACAGAGGTGAATAATAATGCTTCTATCGTAGCATACTCAGGTTTGACCGATCCTTTCTGTGGTGAAGTTACATTCGCACCGAGTTTGACTATTCAAAACCTTGGTGTAAACGAAATTACTTCTATTGATATTGAAGTTAGAAATTCAGGTATGGCTATCGCTAATGAAACATGGACAGGAAGTATTCCTTCCGGTCAAACGGCAGAAGTGCAGCTTTCTGACATTATGTTGGAAGGTGACTCTGATTTGAGTTTCCACGTAACTGCGGTAAATGGTGTAGAAGATACCTTTACTTCGGGCAATGAGTATGCAGGTGTAGTACTACCTGTTGCTACTGCGGGAGCCGGTACACTGTCAATGGCATTGAACACAGACTGTTGGCCAGAGGAAAACACTTGGGTAATCTTGGACGAAGCAGGTGGACTTGTAGTATCAGGCGGTCCTTACGATGGTCAGGCACAGACATCTATCTTTGAAGAATTTACACTTCCTGCAGATGGTTGTTATGAGTTTGTTTTTATTGATGCGTATGGCGACGGTTTGAATGGCGAACAATGGTCTACTTGTGGCGTTAGTGGTAATATTACATTATTTGATGAATTAGGTACAACGCTATTCGAGTATGACGGCAGCTACAATACAGCCGAAGAGCGTAGCATATTTGATTATAGTATGGTCGTAGGTGTAGAAGAAACCATCTTCGAAGAAGGCTTCACAGTAAGTCCTAACCCGACCTCAGGTAACCTTACACTCGACTTCGCAATAGAAGAAGCTGCAAATGCAACAGTTTCTATCCACAACATGTTGGGTGCAGAAGTAATGACAGTTAATTTAGGTACACTTGCAAGCGGTGCACACATTCAAAATATCGAAATGGGCGACTTGGCAAGCGGCGTATACGTAGTACGTCTCAATGCTGACGGTGGTTCTATTTCTAAGAAAGTTGTATTGGCAAGGTAACACGAGATATTTATTTCGAGGAATGATAAAACAAACATTTCCTCTGAATTAAAAAGTACAAGAAACCCGCTTTCAATGTGAAGCGGGTTTTTTTTATATCCGTAATTGAAGAAATAAGCAGCAAATACCATTAAATCGTCGTTGTACCAAGGTTATTATTATAATTGAGGTTGCAATTGCAATTGAGATTGAAGTTGAAATTAAGGTTGTTCAAACGGAATAATTTTTGTTGCTTTGCACTCTTTTTTGAGTAACAGATAATGGATAATTCAAAATGATACGCCTTGAAAATTATCCATTATCCGTTATCCGTTAACAAACAAATCCATGAGATATATACTGACAGTTTTACTAATTACGACACTTGCAAATTTGAATGCCCAAGCCCCGGATTTCACGCTGACTGATATTGACGGAACTACACATAACCTATATACCTACTTAAATGAAGGTAAAACTGTTGTGCTCAATTTCTCAACGACTGATTGTGGCGAATGCTGGAATTTTCATGAAACAAGAAATATGAATACCGCCAACACACTCTACGGCGCAAGTGGTACAGATGAAATGGTGTTTTTATTTTTGGAAATAGACAGCACATCAACACTAAGTGCGCTGGAAGGAGATGGGCTTTACACCGCAGGCAATTGGTTGAATAATACGGATTTTCCCATCATCGACGATGCACAAGAAGTAGCTGCTGAATACGACATCACAGATGTACCAACGGTAATTGCGGTATGTGCAGACATGACCACAATAGATTTGTACACAGCAGGTTATCCCACGCCACAAAGCATGTATATTGCACACAATGCATGTATACCTGCGAGCATAGCCAACGACCTCGCCATCATTGACATCACGACAGAAACCTTTTGCGGTGCCATTAGTCCTGAACTTATCTTGATGAATACAGGTCTGGACACTGTTAATACAGCTCAAATCGAATTTACATCCGATGTACAAGTCGATACGGTAGACTGGTCAGGCGCACTAGCTCCCGGCGAATCCACTGAATTGACATTCAACACAACCATTACTGAGGCAACATCAATCACAGCTACCATACTCAATGCAAATAGTGTGGCAGATGGTAGTAGTTTCACGAAAAATGTGGAAAGCGCGCCACTTCAATTTGCAGAACGTATTACCGTTACGATACAAACAGACGGTTTTGGTTGCGAGACCAAATGGGATTTCTTTAACGCTGCCGGAGGTGTCCTTCTCACGGGTGGAAATGTAGATGCTACTGCCGGAAATCGCACCATAGAATACGATGCTGACACAGGAGAGTGCGGGGCAGCGGGATATGCCAACAATACGAGTTTTATTACAAGTTATCCGGGAAGTGATACCTTATTGATTGAGTCGGGGTGTTATGTCTTTCATATCGTAGATGACTGGGGCGACGGGATGTGTTGCGACTACGGCGAAGGTTCATACACCATCACCAATCAAGACGGAACAATACTCGCCTCCGGTGGTGATTTCGGTGCAGAAGAGCGCATCGTACTCAACATCATAAACGAAATCACCGTCGATATTCAGGAACCGATTGATAGAAATACGCTCAAAGTATTTCCCAATCCTGCACAAGACAATTTCAATATTGCTTTTGATTTAAATACAACAGGCGATGTGGGTGTGAGCTTGTATAATGCACTTGGTCAACGTGTTCAATCTTTACAAAATACGACTTACTCTGCAGGCGAAAATAATATTCAAATGAATACTCGTAATCTCCCAAGCGGTCTTTATTTTGTTACCCTTCACACCGAAAATGGTGATTTTTCTAAGAGAATTACAATCGCTAAACCGTAAAAAAAACAAGTACCAAGCATCAAATTCCAAGTAATATATAAATTGGAATTTGGTGCTTGGAATTTGGAATTTCACTGCTTGGCAGTTACACTAAACCCAATACTAAACGGCTTCTTTTTCTGCCAATCTGCTTGTGTATGCACACACTACTCGGCACAACATTATATCATCAATATTTTTTTCATAAAATAATAACGACCAAACAACCGATACCGTTTCCGAGTATTTTATTTTACAAAAAACAAAACGCACATAAACATTTCATTATGCAAAATGTTTATTCGTTCTGTGTGAAAAATAAATTATTTTATTTCGCTATGTCATTCCAAAAAAGAACAATATCTTTGGTTTAAAATACCACACAAAATCTCCTTTAAGGAACGCGAAATAAATAAATTTGCTTTCTTGACTGAGAACAAACTCTCTCAGTCAAGAAGGTAAAGTTATTTTTTCGCGTTCCTAAACTTATTCTTAAACTTAAACTTAATCTTCATATGATACCAGAAGGTTTTGAATATGCGGCACCGGCTACGCTGAATGATGCCCTTGCATTGCTCGCCGAATACGGAGAAGATGCCAAAATACTCGCCGGAGGACACAGCCTTATCCCGATGATGAAACTGCGATTTGCCAGCCCGACACACTTGGTGGACATCAACAATATTCCCGGTCTATCCTACATCAAAGAAGAAGGCGGCTACCTCCACATCGGCGCGATGACCAAAGAAGTCGAATTAGAAGAATCACGCATTATACGCGACAAATACCACATCTTCACAGATGCCTCTAAGCTAATAGCCGACCCACAAGTCCGCAACTTCGGCACCATTGGCGGCAATATTGCACACGGCGATGCAGCCAACGACCATCCCGCAGTGATGATAGCCCTCGGCGCAGAGGTCGAAATCACCAATTCCACAGGCAGCCGTTGGGTGTCCATCGACGAATTTTTCTACGGCTTCTACACCACCGCCGTACAGCAAGGCGAAATCCTCACCGCTCTCCGTATGCCTGCCCTCAATGGCAAAAGCGGCACATCTTACCACAAACTCGAACGAAAAGTCGGCGATTACGCCACCGCAGGAGTCGCCGTAGCCATCACTATGAATGACGACGGTACTTGTAAAAGCGCAGGCATCGGACTCACCAATGTCAATCCGCTACCACTACGTGCCAAACGTTCAGAGGAAGCCTTAGTCGGCACACGCCTCACCGACGAGGACATCCTTCGCGCCGCCCAATATGCCGCCGAAGATTGCAGTCCAAACGACGACCTCCGAGGCAGCGAAGCATTCAAACGCGACATGGTAAAAGTCATCACAAAACGCATGATTAAAAAAGCCATTTCAAGAGCATAAATTTTAACCACTAAGGACACAAAGAACACGAAAACTAAACTAACGCAGAGTTCACTAAAAATTTTATGAAATACTGTAAATGAGTTTTTAGTTTGCTTAGTTTCCTTTCACGTTAATTAGGTTTTCGTGTCCTTAGTGCGCTTAGTGGTTCAATCATAAGAATCACGATAACCATGCACGAAATAAAATTCAAAGTCAACGGCGTAGAACAAATCGCCTCTGTAGAATCCCGTTTACTACTCGTCCACCTCATCCGCGAAAACTTGTCGATGACGGGAACGCATATCGGTTGCGACACGTCAAGTTGTGGCGCATGTACCGTATTAATCGACGGCAAATCTGCCAAAGCCTGCACCATCCTCGCCGTACAAGCGAATGGCAAAGACATCACCACCGTAGAAGGCTTGGCAACCGCCGAGGGTTTGCATCCGATACAAGAAGGATTCAAAGAAGCCCACGCTCTGCAATGCGGCTTCTGCACGCCCGGTATGATGCTACGTGCGGTAGAGTTATTGGAGAAAAATCCGAATCCGACAGAAGAAGAAATTCGCTGGGGCATCTCCGGCAATCTGTGTCGCTGTACGGGTTACAACAACATCGTCAAAGCCATACAATACGCCGGAGCGAAAATCAGAGGAGAAGAAGTGCCTTCTACCGAACCGGAATTTGTCTAACGTAAAACGATTTTGTAAATCGTCATGATAAAAAGATGAATAAAATCAGAAACATATTACTACTCACATTCGTCTGCGGCTTGTTTGCTTGCGACAATTCGCAAGTTAAAGATACACAGGAATCAATTGCGAATCCGACCAATAAAGTCATGTCCGTATTCGAAGTCGAATGGGAACAACTCAATCCCGCGCGTGGCGACAAAAGCCCACAAGCGGGAACACTCTGGGGCGACCGCAAAGGCGAAGTCGCTACGGGTTTTCTGGTCAAATTCGTGGACGGTTTTTCATCGCCGCCACACATTCATAATGTCACCTATCGCGGCATGGTCATCAACGGACTTATCCACAACGACGACCCCAAAGCAGAGAACATGTGGATGCCAAAAGGTTCGTTTTGGACACAACCCGCAGGCGAGGCGCACATTACCTCCGCCAAAGGCGACAATAACGTGGCGTACATAGAAATTGATAGCGGTCCGTACCTCGTTATGCCCACAGAAGAGGCATTTGACAAAGGAGAAAGACCTGTCAACGTGGACGCATCGAACATCGTTTGGGTCAATCAATCTAAAAAATCGACTTCCAAAAAAGTACCAAAAGTCGCCTATCTGTGGGGCAATCCGCAAGGCAATGACCTACGCGGAAACCTCGCCAAGCTACCAAGCGGCTACAAAGGAAAAATAAACAGCAAAGGCTCTATTTTTTATGCGGTATTGATACAAGGTCAATTAGACTATCAAATGCCAAACGATGCCAATATCAAAACCTTAGCACCGGGCAGCTATTTTAGTTCGGAAGGAAAATCGGTGCATCAGATTTCGTGTAAGGCGGGCGAGGATTGTATTATCTACATTCGCACAAATGGAAAATTTGATGCCACGTAACGCGAGCTTCCAGCTCGCAGCATTATTAGGGATTTTTATTTCAAAATATAAAAAAAACGTACACGACGAGCTGGAAGCTCGCGTTACGTCAAAATACATTAGTCATGATTAAATGCAAAACATCGAAGGCAATCGGCGGAATGGGACATTCCGTAAAGCGCAAAGAAGACGCACGATTCATACAAGGCAAGGGCAACTATGTCGATGATGTCAAACTCCCCGGTATGTTGTACATGGACATAGTGCGTAGTCCTTATGCTTATGCAAAAATCAAAAGCATAGACGCATCGAAGGCATTGGAAATTCCCGGCGTAGTCGCTGTGGTGACGGGTAAGGATTTGGAGAAATACAACTTGCACTGGATGCCGACTTTGATGTCTGACACGCAAATGGTACTGCCGACAGATACGGTAATGTACCAAGCACAAGAAGTCGCGGCGGTCATTGCAACGAGTAGATATATAGCCCGAGACGGCAAAGAAGCCGTCATAGTCGATTACGAACCCATGACACCTCTCATGGATCCGCACAAATCCTTAGATGCAGATGCGCCTTTGCTACGCCCTGACAAAAAAGACCAAACCAACAACCACATCTGGCACTGGGACGTGGGCGACAAGGAAGCGACCGACAAAGCATTCGACAATGCGGAGGTCGTGGTCAAACAACACATGTATATTCCGCGCATACATGTCGCCTCGATTGAGACTTGCGGCTGTGTCGCGTCCTATAATAAGGTCGAAAATCACCTCACGATGTACATGACCACGCAGGCACCACATGCCATACGCACGGTCATTGCGCTCGTAGCCGGACATGTCGGGCTGACAGAGGAAAAAATCCGTGTGATTTCGCCCGATATTGGTGGTGGATTTGGCGGAAAAGTACCTGTATATCCGGGCTATGTCATTGCGATTGCGGTGTCCTTCCTGACGGGTGCGCCTATCAAATGGATTGAAGACCGCAGCGAAAATCTCCAAGCGGATTCTTTTGCGCGGGACTACCATATCGACGTGGAAATGGCGGGTACAAAAGACGGAAAAATCCAAGCGACCCGCTTCAAAGTCCTTGCCGACCACGGCTACACCGATGCTTCTGCCAATCCTTCCAAATTCCCGACTGGTTTGTTTTCTATCGGAACGGGGTCTTACGATTATGGCACTGCATTTATGGAAGCCGATGCGGTTTATACCAACAAACCACCGGGAGGCGTGGCGTATCGTTGCAGCTTCCGCGTGACGGAAGCGGTACATGCCATTGAGCGCATCACGGATATATTTGCAAAGGAAATCGGTAAAGACCCGGCGCAATTACGCTTTGAAAATTTCATTAAAAAAGAGGATTTTCCGTGGAAATCACCCACAGGTTGGGAATACGATAGCGGCGACTACGAAGCCGGACTCCGCAAGGCAATGGATGCCGTTGAGTACGAAAAACTCCGCGCCGAGCAAGCCGAAAAACGCAAGGAAGGCAAACTTATGGGCATCGGTATTTCCACCTTTACGGAAGTCGTGGGTGCAGGACCGTCCAAAGATTTTGATATATTAGGGATTAAAATGTTTGACAGTGCCGAGATTCGGGTGCATCCTACGGGCAAAGCCATTGCGCGATTCGGTACAAAATCGCAAGGTCAGGGACACGAAACCACTTACGCACAAATCGTAGCGGAAGAACTCGGCATCCCCTACGAGCATGTCCAAATCGAAGAAGGCGACACCGACACAGCACCTTATGGCTTAGGCACTTACGCCAGTCGAAGTACGCCGACGGCAGGTGCGGCGGCAGCCGTGGCAGCTCGCAAACTCCGTGATAAAGCCAAGAAAATCGCCGCTTACCTACTCGAAGTCAGCGAAGAAGACCTCGAATGGGAACCCGGTAAATTCTTCGTCAAAGGTGCGCCCGACCGCGCCAAGACTATACAAGAAATCGTCTTTGCGGCATACACCAACCATCCGCCGGGTATGGAAGCGGGCTTTGAAGCTACTCATTATTACGACCCGCCGAATCTCACCTTCCCGTCGGGCGCATACATCTGCGTGGTGGACATCGACAACGAAACTTTCGAGATAAAAGTCCGTCGCTTTGTCGCCATAGATGACTGCGGCAACATCATCAACCCGATGATAGTACAAGGTCAGGTACATGGTGGATTGACACAAGGCATCGCCCCCGCTATGTACGAAGAATTGATTTACGACGAGCAAGGCAATATCCTCAACGGTACGTTCATGGACTACCTCGTACCGACTGCCGTAGAGTCGCCCAATTGGGAAACCGGACACACGATTACGCCCTCGCCGCATCACCCGATTGGCGCGAAAGGCGTAGGCGAATCTCCCACAGTCGGCGCACCACCGGCGATTGCCAATGCTATCGTGGATGCCCTCTCCGTCTATGGCGTGACGCACATGGATATTCCGATTACGCCGTATAAAATCTGGAAGAAATTGAAGGAAATGGGGAAGATTTAAAACCACTCGTATCGGCTGCTTTAGCTGCCGTAAAGGTTCGATAGAACCTTTAAATTGCGGTTGATTTGCCAAACATTTTTCGCGCTTATGTGCGTCGGCAGCTAAAGACAGCCGGTACTAATTAGTCCAAAATTAAAAACAATGAAGATTTCAAAGTCGCTATTATCTGCCATTGCAACGGGTGTCGTCATGACAACGACCACGTCCTGCGATACGAACAAACCAGACGAAACCCACAGTGAGGTAATTCCAAGGTTGCCATCTGTAATGGAAATACCAATACGAGGTGACACTATCGAAGTCTTAAAAATTGACTTTGACAATAAAGATACTGTTAACCACAGCAAAAAAACTAAGAGTAAACGTACTTGGAGTTGCGCTGCCTGCGGCATGGGATAAGTTGTATTACAGAACAAACGTGTTACATACGCATTTTTTTATTTTTTATGGAAAAAACGCTTGCTTCAAGCTCTTTCTGTAAACACCAAACCACCCGTTATTAGCACCACTTTTAGGTAATGTCGCTTTATCCGAAAATTAATGTGAGGCTCAACATTTGAGTTTTGTTTGGGTTTACTTTCTTGTTAAATAAGGTTTAGATGTTGATGTTGTTAATCAGCTAAAAAGATAAATGCTCAAAATAATGAATGAAATTAAAAAGTCAACTATAATCGAGATACTCAAATCTCCAATTAATAAACTTGTCAAAGAGTTTGGAGCGGAGTTAGAACATGTTGTCTCTAATAGATTATTGGAATATCAATTAGAAGAGTTTAATAGAAGTATATATGTGAAGACGCTTTTATTCCGTTCAGAACCAAAATATTTGTATTCACTATATCAGCATTTAAGAATAAGAAAAGAAAAAAGCAAAAATAGTCTTAGTACCGAAAATGTAAAAAAACTGTTCAGCAACAAAAAATTTATCAC
>JAHDEO010000482.1 GCA_020628725.1 Saprospiraceae bacterium | reverse complement strand
TCTATATGCCCAATGGAAATATTTTGGTCTTAACTTGGGAATTGGTTTATGAAGCCGAACTCATAGAATTGGGACGCGACCCCAATGAAATTCCGCAGGTAGGCTATATGTGGTCAGAGCGCATTTTGGAGCTGAAACCGGTCGGTAATAATGACGCTAATATCGTCTGGGAATGGCGAATTAAAGACCATTACATCCAAGATTTTGATGCCGATAAACTCAATTACGGCGTGGTTTCAGAACATCCTGAATTATTCAATATCAACTTACCGGAGTTGAGTAGTTCCAACTCCAACTCCAGTAGAGATTGGAATCATTTTAATTCCATTGATTATCATCCTGCATTAGACCAAATATTGATTAGTGCGCGCAATTCGGATGAAATTTGGATTTTAGACCATAGTACAAGCACTGCCGAGGCAGCGACCCATAGTGGCGGTCTTTATGGCAAAGGCGGTGATATTTTATATCGTTGGGGAAATGCTTCTGCCTACGAAAGAGGTCCTGTAAGTGACCAAAAACTATTCGGTCAGCATGGTGCTCATTGGATACAAGATGGCTTTACGGATGCAGGTAAAATTTTAATTTTCAATAATGGAAATGGTCGTCCCGGCACTGATTATTCAACAGGCGAAATCATCATCCCTCCACAAGATGCCAATGGAGGATATATCGTTCCAGATGTCGAGCCTTACGGACCTGATGATAGCGAATGGGAATACGGCGACCAGCCGGGTGAAAATTTTTATTCTCCTTATTTGTCCAATGCTCAACGCCTGCCCAATGGCAATACGCTACTCAATGCAGGTTCTCCGGGAATCATCTTTGAAATTGACCCAAATAAAAATAAAGTCTGGGAATATATCATCCCTTTGTACGGAGATTTCCCCGGCACACAAGGGCAAAACATCAGTAACAACGCTACTTTTCGAGCCTATAAATACGCACCTGATTTCCCCGGTTTTGCAGGTTTAGACCTGACTGCCGGTGAAACAATTGAGTTTGGCGAAAATCCTTTGGTATGTACTTTCCTCACGTCTATAGAAAATGAAGCTTCGGTAGAAATGGAAATTAACTATCAGCCCGGCTACGGTACGATACAAATTCATAATCCGCAAATTAACCAAGCCGACTTCTCTTTAGTTGACCTGATGGGACGACAATTATTGAATATAACCATCAATGATTTAATGCACACCATACAAGTGCCGACTCAATGGACAGGCATTTATTTTATACATATCAAAACGCTTAATGGTGGGCTTTATACAGAAAAGATATTTTTAAAGTAAAATTGCCGTCGGACGAAAATCTTAGACACCTTGCATGTTGGACATGTGGAAGGGTTTTCTTATAAAACGTGTTTTCCTCCCCCTGCACCCCCTTCAAGGGGGGACATATTACTTTGAAAATCAACCGACTCTCCCCCTTTGGAGGGGGCTGGGGGGGAGGAAAACAGTAGATTTTATGATTTTCTATTTAATTGATTATCAGCAAATTATTTTTTTACAAGAAAACCCTTGACATGTGGGGTGTTTTTTTTGCATAATAACAAATACTACCTGTTTTTTATCAAATCCAACGTGTACTCCATCACTCTATCAACTCCATCAATTTTATCCTGAATCGAAGGTCTTACAAGATGGTCGGGAATCACTCCACGACCTTCGTTTTTAAAATCCACATTCATCACCCACTCCCACAGGGGCATGACCACACGTACTTTGGTATTGGGCAATTCGAGTATGAGTTGGATGCCGCTGGTGTTTTGTACCGGATTTCCGCCGGGTTCCTCTCCGATGAAAGTGGCTCTGTCGAAGTTTTTAATGATGCCGGTGGTTTCTCCCGTTGCGGAGAATGATTCGGAGTCGGTGAGTACATATACTTTTCCGGCATAATAAGGCGTATTGGGTTTGGAGGTACGCAGCCCTTTGACACCGACTAATCGCCCGAACCAATTGATATGATACATGCCGTTTTTCTTTTTTAGAATCATTGGGTAGGCTTGTTTTTCCGGAAAGCTAAAGTTCGTGTACAGTTCCTTATTCGGAATTTTTTGAGTCGTTGCGGTGACTTCTTTATAAAAGGTGAAAGGTTCAGGATGTAAATGTGCAAAAAGTTCTATCGTAGGCATGGGGTCACCGCCGCCATTGCCACGAAGGTCAAGGATGAGGTGCTTTACGCCCTTAGCCTCCATCTGCTCGAATGCATCTTTGTAAAATTGCTTAAAATTTTGCTTTTTCTTTTTCTTCACAAAAGCTTTATCAAAAGTCCGTATCGTCATCGTTGCGATGTCTCCGTCTATCTTCAACTCAAGTGCGGGAAGGTCAGAAGACCAGAGGGATTTTGGAAGCGGTCCGTAACGTTCTTTTCTGTTTTTTTTGACTTCCTCATAGGAGATTCCTTTAATTTTTATGGTTTTGGATTCCCCTTCGGGTGTGGTAATAGCTATGCTGAATTCGCCCTCTGCGCCTTCGTTGATGAGGTAATATGATTTAAAGCCTGTAGCTGCTTCATGTTCGGGTGCACTCGTATTAAAACCATCGCGGGTAATTCCATCCGCCATACTTTGAAAAAGCTCGTTTGCTGCTCTGCCATCAACAGATTCTATAACAGAGCCAACAGGAATGTCCTCATCCGCCGACAAATCCCGATATACATATAGCTGACCTTCAGACCAATAAACATCAAAAGGAAATAAAAGCACATCTCCCCGCATCCATTTGACATAAGCATCGGAAGGCACCATTTTAGTATGACCATTTCGGATGAGGGTAATGACAGGGTTGATGACCCGATAAAACTCAATCTCAGTCATCGGTTTATTCAACTGACTTTCGACTTGCGTGTAGAAGGCATCAAACTGTTCCTTTGGTGTATAATTATATAAGCCCGGATGAACGGTTTCGAAGTTGTATTTTAAAATGGAAAGGTCTTCTTTCAGGGCTTCAGAGGAAAATGTCTTTTCGGGTTCATAATCCGTTTGACCAAATAGGTTTAATTGGAAAAATAATAAAGCAAGGAATAGGAATCGTGTGTGTTTCATATTTTATATTCTTTTTCCAAAAATAGGAAAATACTGGTATGTCTAATATGACATTTCTCATTTTAACTTTTTGTTTCATATAAAAAGGGAAAATACAGAAAAACGGATATATTCGCAGAAAGACTGTTCATTCATCCAATCTCTTGCGGTTAAGTCGTTCACGGGCAGCTATTAATGCTTCATGTAAGCGACGTTCAAGTTCTTCCTTTGGTGGCAACTCTGTCCAATATTCAGCTACCATGATACCATCCTTGTGCATTTGCAGCAATTCAACTTGTTCTCGACTGGCTTCGGCACAAAGTATTAGCCCGATAGGTTGATTTTCGTCCTCCTGTCTGTCGTATCTGTCCAGCCATTTGAGATAGAGTTCCATTTGTCCTTTGTAGGCAGGTTTGAATTTATCCAACTTCAATTCAATAACAATAAGTCGTTTGAGTTTGCGATGATAAAACAACAAATCCAGATAAAAATCTACACCATCCAATATGATTCTTTTTTGTCTTTCGACAAATGTAAAACCCGTGCCTAATTCCAATATAAACTGTTCTAAATCTCTTAAAATGGCAGTTTCTAAATCGTTTTCGGAATAACCGTCTTGCAAGTCAAGAAAGTCAAGCAAATAAGGGTCTTTGAACGCATGTTGAGTAGATAATTCTGTATCATTTACTTGAATCTCAGCAATTTCATTTCGCTCAAATACCTTTCGTTGTATTTGGCGTCGAAGCTCTCTTTTACTCCATAATCCCTCACTTGCTTTTTGTAAATAAAAAGCTCTTTTTGCAGCATCTTTTATGGGAATAAGAATGATAAAATGCGACCAACTCAATTGTCGTGCCGCCGGAACGACAATTTCAAAATTGGGGAAAACTTCCGCAAATTGCATCATTCGACGCAGATTTTTGACTTCAAAACTTTGCCCATATTGCTTCGTCAATTGTGCTGCTATATCGGCTACTATTTGCTTGCCGTATGCTGCTCGTTCGCTTTGTAGAACGTCCTCATTGATGCGCTTACCTACTTGCCAATAGACCAAAGTCAAAGTACTATTGACTTGTATTACCGCTTGCTGTTTACCTGCATCAATGATGCGTTGTAAGTCGTTGAGTAAGTTGTTCGGTATAGAAGGCTGGTTTTTCATATTGATTGCTTTTGCGTTTCTCAAAGATAGTAAATACACTCATTTTTGTGATTGATTTTTGTAAAACACGGAAAAACAGATATATTCGCAGATGTGATGTGTAACTTCAGAGAGATTGGCTTTTCGGAATTTGAATTCCTACTAAATTATTGCCAATAAAATAATTTTCCCAACACAGTGTTCTAATTAAATGAGCTATAAAACAAAAAGGATATTATACGGAATTCTATTAGCGATAGCACTTCCTGCATTATACTTGATGAGTTTTGACTTAGAGTTTCAAAAAAGTGACCTTAAAACCGTCAAAGGAACATTGGCAGAAGACCCAGAGTTTGATACATGGAAGAGTCAACCATATTTGAACCTTTATCTTAACCAATTTGAAAATCGGTTTAAAGCAGAGGGTTTTTCATATTACGCTTTGAAAAAAAACAAACTGAAATCCCAAGTAAAAAAAGGAGATAAAGTTTATCTGAGCATCACAACATATGAATCTGCTTCATGGGTAGATAAGATAAATAGAACACTATCAAAAAATATAGAAATAGTGGAGTTATGGACTGACGAAGAATCTTACATCTCCCTTAATGATTATAATGAATATCGAAAAAAAGACCACAAATTCACATATGTGGCATGGGTCATTGCTCTAGTTTACTATATCTACTGGTTGAGAAAAAATAACCACGCTGAAACAATAATTAATAAATCATAACCTTCCTCAAAAGTCATCACCCCAAAATCTGATAAGCCCCCAAAGCCCTCAAATAAGCCAAAGCCGTCATCACCACCAATTGAGTATCAGAAATTAAATACTGATTTTCTACTGAGAAATATGTAACTTTACTAAACAACTTTTGCATTTGACCAATTAAAATCATGAAATGTCCGAAAACGAAAAGCAGAAACTTCAAGAGGAGTTGATGTATTTAACCATACTCATTGAATTTCACAACAAATCACGAGCAACTGTGTGGAAAGGTAAGGAACCGGAATTAGAAAAGTACATGGACGATATGCTTGACCGTTATAACGAAATTCGTGAACAACTCAATAAAATAGATAATGATGACAACGAATAGTTTTCTTTCCAGACAAATCGACCAATTTTCACAATTGAAATCCGATGAAGAAAAAGCGGCTTTTTGGGCTGACTTTTCAAAGCATTTTGATGACTTGACAGAAGAAGAACAAACGAATACTCAACAAGAATGGAAAACAAATGTAGAGCGTATCAATCATCGTTT
>JAHDEO010000481.1 GCA_020628725.1 Saprospiraceae bacterium | reverse complement strand
GGAATATGGCTTGGTCAAATTGTACAGGTTCATTTCTAAGCCGCAAAGCTCTATGCACCAATTGACCAATCATGGGTGGAATCTTTTCGTTGGTGCATACGCTGAGGTTGTTCATGTATTTATCGTTATTCTCCATGAAATTATAAAAGTGAGGCATGATTTTACTGCCACTCATTTCATGTTGAGCTATGGTTTTGATGTCGAGTAATGTGGGTGTATTTTCTTTCATCATATTTTCATTTATGAAACAGCATCTTTCCTCCGAAAATATTCAAACAAACTCATATTCATCAGCAATAATAACAAGCAATACACAAAATCATCCAAAGGAATTGTTCCCACGCGAATCCCTAAATTTTCGGCATTATTATACACCACAACAGGTGCCTCTGTAAATGCTCCTGTCAAAATACCGTTTACAATCAAAAAAGGTATCAAACTCACGAAATACGCCAAATAATAACGACTCAATTGCGACCTTTTATTCGTAAAAACAAAATACATCAAAAAAGCAGCTGTGAGTAGAAAAGTAGTCACCGTATACATCTTCTCCCAGTGGATAATGGAAACGGTCAACAAAGTTAATATTAGCAGATACGTAATGAAGGGTTCAATATTTTTCAAATAATCTTTCGGAAAATAATAATTCAGACATTCATATATAAAAACACAGCAATAAGGCATTACAAAAAAGAACAACCACTCCCCCATCGGTAAGGTCAAAAACTTCAGTGGCTCATAATAATAAGTCGGATTAAAACCCCAAACGCCCAAGACCGTAAAATATATATCCCATGGAACGAATATCAAAGCCGTCAGCCCAATAGCAGGTAGCAGATATTTCCATTTTTTATAAAAATGCACCCGCCTGTCAAAGCTCAATAGAAAAGGAAACAAGATAGACAATCCATTGATTATCAAATACAAATAGTTAGTTTCTAAATTTGCATAACCGCGTATCGTATCCACGCTATACGTGAGATTATCCGCTTCCACACCGCGTATCCACCACAAAAAAAGAACAGCAATAAGCGGAAAAGCTATTGCTGCTATTTGTGTAAATCCTATGTTAGTTTTTAGTTCATGGTTCATAGTTCATGGTTCATAGTTCATGGTTCATAGTTCATGGTTCATGGTTCATGGTTCATAGTTCATAGTTCATAGTTCATAGTTCATAGTTCATTTTGGAGGAGTGATGGATTTTCTAAGTGCCTGAGTCATTCTAATGATTGACTTTGCTTCTTCGTATAATGTTTGAAAATGTTCATCTTCTATAAGTTCTCTTTCTTTTGCAATATATAAACAAGTCACGACCTCTGCGGCAGAGCGAATGGAATAACTTAAAAACCGTGAAAATTCAGGGCGAGTTTGTCCGAGTGCTCCTTCGGCTATATTCAACGCAACTGAGTCTGCTGCTCTTTTTATCTGTGAAGTCAGTATAAATTTTTCTTCTTTCGGAAAATTCTTTGTCAATTCATGGATAGAGCGAGTATATTTTACAGCACGTTGCCAAACTTTTAATTCCTCAAATTGTAGTTTCATTAGATATTTTTTTATTGGTTTTAACAAGACAACTATCAACTTCAACTATGAACTATCAACTATGAACCATGAACTGCTTAATACCAATTCATTTGATGGCGCACTGCCGAGCTGCATAAAAGGTAAATTTTGCGCCCGTCGTTCACACGTATGCGCTCCTCTACGACAAGTGAAGCGGAGGCATTTTTAATTTTTGCAAATAACTTCGTGTAATAAACATACGCTAAATAAACCCCAAGTCGCGCACTTTTCGGCAGTTGGGTGATACCTATATATGCATGGTCGAAATCCGCCTTAATATCTGCCTCAATTTCTGCCTTCGTCATGTTGTCAAATGACTTGTAATCAACGCCCGGAAAATACACCCGACCACGTTCTTGAAAATCACTTTTCATATCTCGCAGGAAGTTGATTTTCTGAAATGCAGAGCCTAAACTGCAAGCATAAGGCTTCAATCGTTCGTATTCCTTATCATCGCCTTTACAGAAAACCTTGAGGCACATCAGACCAACCACTTCTGCCGAGCCGTAAATATACGTTTTATACAAACTATCATTGTACAAACTGTAATCCAAATCCATCGCCATACTATCCAAAAACGGGTCAATCAAATCTCGCCCGATACCATACTCGCGGCAAACCCGCTGAAAAGCATGAAGCACAGGATTCAAACTAATCCCTTCTTCCATAGCTTGATACGTATCTGCACGAAATTTATTCAATAACTCTTCTTTCGGATAATTGTGAAACGTATCTACTATCTCATCCGCAAATCGCACGAAGCCGTACACCGCATAAATTGGCGCACGAAGTTCTTTCGCAAAAACACGGATTCCCAACGAAAACGACGTACTATATCGTTTGGTTATCAACTCACTACACTCGTTGCAAGTGTCGTCATACAATTTCATGTGAAGCATAGATGAATTTTGAATGAATGAATTTTGAATGAATGAATATCTTCCAAATCATCCGGTTAAATGTAAAATTGTTCTATTTCAATATCTTAATGGCAGACTACAAACTGATTGACCGCCGACTATATTGCAAATTCTTTTTTAACTTCTCCCGCCACTACTTGACCGGAGATTAATGAAGGCGGTACACCCGGACCGGGAGTAGTCAATTGTCCAGTAAAATAGAGGTTTTTGACCTTGCTGCTTTTCATTCTTGGTTTCAAAATAGCAGTTTGTCGAAGAGTATTTGCCAAGCCATAGGCATTTCCTTTATAAGCATGATAATCTGCTTCAAAGTCGCGGTGCGCATAGCTGCGCTTGTACACTACTGCATCTCGTACACTTTGTCCTGTCAAATCCTCTAAGCGATTCATTATCAAATCATAATAATGTTCGCGCATCTCATCCGTATCTTCCAAGTCAGGTGCAAGCGGTACGAGTAAGAATAGATTTTCGCAACCTTCAGGCGCCCCTGAAGGGTCGGTTTTTGTGGTACAACAAGCATAGAAAAGCGGCTTTTCGGGGTAAGCAGGTTTTTCGTAGATATCAATCGCGTGTTGTTTGAAATCTTCGTCGAAAAACAAATTATGATGGAGCAGATTGTCCAATTTTTTATTAACGCCCAAATAAAATAATAAGGATGAAGGTGCCATTACCCGCTTGTCCCAATACTGCTCACTATACCTACGTGCATGTGGTTCGAGTAGGTCTTGTTCCATGTGGTGATAATCCCCTCCGGCAATGATGATTTCAGCATCATATTCGCCTTTTTCTGTTAAGACTTTTTTCGCAGAACCATTAGGCACTACTATTTGCTTGACTTCTTCGCCCAAACGGATTTTTACGCCCAATTCTTCGGCAAGACTTACCATTCCCTCGATGATTTTGTGCATACCACCCATTGGATACCAAGTGCCCAGTGCAAGATCGGCATAGTTCATCAAGCTGTACATGGCAGGGGTTTTTTCCGGCGTTGCTCCTAAAAACAACACCGGAAATTCGAGCAATTCGATAAGTTTTGGGTGTTTGAACAACTTGCGGACGTGTGCCGACATCGAACTAAACATCTGGAGGCGAAAGAGCGATTTCAACACACGAATGTCCGCAAATTCCATAACGGAACGCCCCGGTTTGTAGACAAATTCATTGATGCCTACTTGATATTTATATTCCGCTTCACGGAGAAATTTATCAAGATTTTTGCTGCTGCCCGGTTCGTATTGTTCAAAGAGTTGATAAAGGTCATCGCGACCGGCAGGGACATCCATCACATCGTCTTTCCCGAAGAAAATACAGTAACCCGGGTCAAGTCGCACCAAGTCATAATAATCAGATACTTTTTTGCCAAATTCCGAAAAATACTTTTCAAATACATCAGGCATCCAATACCAGCTCGGTCCCATATCAAAGGTGAAGCCCTCTGTTTCAAACTTTCGCGCACGTCCGCCCGGCACAGTATTTTTTTCCAGAATGGTCACATCATAACCATCTCTCGCCAGAAAAGATGCTGCCGACAAACCCGCAAATCCTGCTCCTATAACGATGACTTTCTTTGACATTTATCTGTATTAATTTTAATCAAATTGATTTTGAATATGTAAAGTTAATTACTTTTAAATTAGAAATAACAATAATTTCTAAATATTTTATTTTGTTGATTATCAGTGATATTTGAAATTAATTCATTCAAAATTCAGTATTAAGAATGGTAAAAAAACAATAAGCACCCTTTTTTGTTTAACAATTTGACAAAAAAATTAAACAAAATATTTTTTTCTTATTAAGTGCTCATCTTTTTTCATAAACTGCTTGCATTTATGATATAAAAACTTATACTTTTGTACCCAGCATTAACTGTGCACTTAATCCCAACTCTACTTCGACATCCACCATCCATTTTACCTTTGCCAATCAAGAGGCTTACATTCTTTGTGTAAGCAATTCATTCTATTTGTTAATCAAATTTCATTAAAGAACTCTGTCTTTATAGAGTCCTCCAAATGTTTCCCTCGTAGTGGGAACATGAGCCCGTCTTTATGGCGGGCTTTTTTATTGTCCGATGGTTTCATGGCTCAATTGTTTCATTGTTTTATGGTTTCATGGTTGAAATGAGTTTTTTTGCGAAGCAAAAAACATAATAACAATCGAACCATGAAACAATTGAACAATGAAACAATGACAACTTTCAGCCTGAAACCCCAACTTTTACCAAAAAGATACAAAAGTTGAAAGCGTAGATACTATATTTGTTTCATGAAAAATTGGATTGCACCTATTCTTGCCTTGTTATTTTTTGCCGCATGTTCGCCCAAAACATCGACCAAACTCAGTGACCGCCAACCTCAATGGGAGGTAACAACACCCACTGAAACCGTCGAAGAAGAAATTGAAGATGTACCCGAAGAAGAGCCTGTCAAGCAAGGAGAATTTGAGAAGAATGTAGTGCCTGCTGCGCCTATGGTTGTAGTGGGTTTGAAGCGTGAGGCTTGTTACGGAAAATGTCCCACGTTTGAATTGAAATTATACAATGATGGTACGATAAAATATTACGGCAAGGCGAATGTCGAAAACATAGGCTATTTTATAGCTCATGCCGGAAAAGAAACCATCGTAGATATTCAAACGAGAGCAGAAACGATTGGTTATTTTGGATTAAACAGTCAATATCCGCCATCAGGGAAACCGCAAATTTACGATATGCCACAAACGACTACTTTCGTTAAAATTGATGATAGAGAACATCGTATCACCAATCGCCACGATAGTCCACCTGCGCTGTTTAAATTTGAAAATTATATCGAATCTTTGATTGAAAATTTGAGTTGGAAGCCTATTCGTTATGAGGAGTTTTAATTGTAACGTGGACATTCTTGTCTATGCCATACCAATGATGAAAAACGGACAAGCCGAGTTAGGCAAATCGAACTAAATAACTGGTCAAAAAT
>JAHDEO010000480.1 GCA_020628725.1 Saprospiraceae bacterium | reverse complement strand
GTGCTAAAATGATGGAAGGGGCAGAGTTGGAGAAAATGAAGTATGATGCCATGATAAATCCTGAAGCACAATATGAAAAAATGGGTGCCAAACTCGAATTGAAAGGCATAGAAGTTATCGATGGTAGCAATACATACAAAATCAAAGTAACGCTACCTGACGGTTCGAGTAAAACCGAATTTTACGACGAAGAGTCCGGTTTGAAAGTTCGTGAAACATCCTCGGACGGCACCTTTACGTTTGAAGATTATCGGAAGGTTGATGGCGGTATTTTGATCCCTTACATCGTCAAACAAACCGGACCACAAAGTATGACATTCAAAACTACTGAATACAAAATCAATACAGGTCTCAGTGATGATGAATTTAAAGTAGAATAAATTTTCAACCTCAACTTCAAGTGCAACCTCAATCTCAAGTATAAAGCAACTCGAAATATCAAGTATAAAAATTGAATTTGAAGTTGCAGTTGAGGTTGAGGTTGCAATCTACCGCTAAAACCCCTATTTTTGCAGCCTCACAGTCAAAAGTGTTCGAGCAGGTTGCCTTTGAACTTGTACTTGAGCTTGTACTTGAACTTATATAATGAACGTTTACCGCGACCTCACTGCTTTGCCGAATTTCCGAAATACAGTTGTCACAATAGGCTCATACGATGGTGTACACAGTGGTCATCAAACGATATTGGCGCAGGTCAATGAATTGGCGCAAAGTATTGGTGGAGAGAGTGTTTTGGTGACGTTTCACCCACATCCGCGACTCGTGGTTAATCCCAACGATACTTCTCTAAAATTAATTACGACGATAGATGAAAAGATAGATTTGCTGGAAAAATATGGAGTCAATCACCTTGTCGTCGCGCCTTTCACAAAAGAATTCTCTCAGCAAACACCTGACGAATACATTCAACATTTTTTAGTAGATAAGATTCACCCGAAAAAAATCGTTATTGGTTACGACCATCGCTTTGGCAATCGCCGGGAAGGGAATATTGACTACTTACGCAAGTTTGAACAACAATTCAATTACGAAGTACAAGAGATTGAAAAACAAGCGGTTGACGATATTGTAGTCAGTTCTACCAAAATCCGAAACAGTATTTTGTTAGGTGATATTCAAAAGGCAACAGCATTGTTGAATCATCCGTTTACGGTAGGTGGGCAAGTGGTACGCGGCAAACAACTCGGCAATACTATCGGCTTTCCTACTGCGAATGTAGCTGTCGAAAATCCACATAAAATTATTCCCGCAGATGGCGTGTATGCAGCGCGTATTTTTTACGAAAATAAAGCCTACACTTCAATGCTTTACATTGGTCATTCGCTGGATAATGAGTATAAAACACTCGAAGTAAATATTTTTGATTTTAATGAAAATATTTACGACAAATACCTGACAGTTGAGTTTGTGGCACGAGTGCGCGGTGATATTCGCTTCGATGGGGTAGAAGGCTTAAAATTGCAACTCGCTGAGGACAAGAAAAACGTTTTGCAACTTTTTAAATCGTAATAACACAAACACATTTTCTACGAAAATAAAAAAACAAAAATCAACCGTCATTCCAAACTTGATTTGGAATCTGCCGAGTCTTGGCAAGATGTTGAGTAGATTTAGCTTAAAATTACTCTCTTGCACCCAAAAGATTCCAAATCGAGTTTGGAATGACAGATAGCTTTTTGGTGGCTTGGAGGTTGTTTTTTGGAATTTGGAATTTAACCTATGGTAGCTGTTGTCATTCTTAATTTTAATGGGAAACACCACTTGGAAAATTTCCTGCCGTCTGTATGCGCGAGTGTGTATGAGGGCGTAGAGATTTGGGTGGCAGACAACGCTTCTACGGACGATTCCATTTCATTTCTACAAGAAAATTATCCAAACATAAAATTAATTCAACTCCCTGAGAATTATGGTTTTGCAGAAGGATATAATCAAGCTCTGAAGCAAATAGAAGTTGATTATTACGTCTTGCTCAATTCGGATGTAGAGGTCACACCAAATTGGATTCGCCCGATTATTAATTTGATGGAAAATGACCCGAAAATCGCAGCAGCACAACCCAAAATTTTAGCGCATTCTGACAAACATTTATTTGAACATGCAGGGGCGGCAGGTGGCTGGATGGACAATTTGGGCTATCCCTTTTGTCGAGGACGAATTTTATTTCAAAGGGAAGCAGATGAGGGACAATACGATGAAGCACAAGAGGTTTTTTGGGCGAGTGGTGCGGCGATGTTTGTACGAGCGAATTTGTATCACGAAGCAGGTGGTTTGGACGGCGATTTTTTCGCGCACATGGAAGAGATTGATTTGTGTTGGCGACTCAAACGACTGGGTTACAGCGTAATAGCACAACCCGAATCCATTGTATATCACGTAGGCGGTGGCACGCTCGACATCGAAAATCCACGTAAAGCCTTTCTTAATTTCCGAAATAGCCTATTTACACTGGTGAAAAACGAAAGTGCGGGGCGTTTGCTTTGGCTCATTCCCGCGAGGTTATTACTGGATGGAGTAGCGGCAGCGCGTTTTTTGACGGAGGGGAAATTTCGACATATTTGGGCGATACTGCGGGCGCATTTTCATTTTTATTTTGGCATTTTTAAAACGCTAAAAAAACGAAGAAATGTAAGGAAGCTAATTAAGGAGAAAAATATTGGCGTAGCCAATAAAAACGGCATTTACAAAGGCAGCATCGTGTGGAGTTTCTTTATTAAAAACAAAAAAACATTCTCTCAAACGGTAAACGGTAGACGACAGACGGTGGACGGGTAGGACGCGAGGGAGATTATGCGTTTATCCATGTAAATGTAACGTTTATCGAATGATTTTTATGAAATAAAAAAACTTCTATACATTTGAGGTGTTTTACGATTGGTAAATCAACGAATCACGAGTTAACTAATTAACGAATCACGAAACATGCTATTTTTCAAATTTCTTTCTGAAAGTGTGGTGATGGCTTTGCAGCAATTGGCTTCCAATAAGTTGCGGTCATTTTTGTCTTTGTTGGGTATTGTGATTGGGATATGGAGTATCATTTCGGTGCTGTCAGCGGTGGATTCGTTGGAGATGAATATTCGTGGGAGTTTCGATAAATTGGGGGATGATGTGGTGTATCTCGATAAGTTTAGTTGGGGGCAAGACCCGGGTACAACTTACTGGAAATGGGTGCGTTATCCCGAACCAAATTACAAAGATTACGAAGCGATTGCGGCGAATGTCAAATCAGCAGAAATTACTTCCTACGCCGCCGTAGTTGGCTCAAAAACAGTCGAATACAAGTCAAATAACGTCGAAAACGTTTTCTTTCTCGCCATTACATATGATTTCTCGCAGATGTATAATTTTGATTTTGCGAATGGGCGTTACTTCACCGGCAGCGAATATTACACGGGGGCAAATCAAGTGGTGATGGGGGCTGTAGCAGCCAAGCAATTATTTGGAGAGATAGACCCTGTGGGGAAACGGATTAAGGTGTCGGGACGAAAATACACCGTTATTGGAGTACTCGAAAAAGAAGGAAATAACTTATTGAGCGTGATGAATTTCGATGAGGTGGTGATGATTCCCGTGCCGACCGCCCAGAAATTTATGAACGTCAAACGCAGTCGAAATACCCTCGTCAATGCCAAAGCTGCCGATGGTTATTCGATGGAACAACTTGAAGGCGAAGTAACTGCGGCTGTGCGTGGCGAACGTCGTCTCAAACCTAAGCAAGAAAGTAATTTTGCCCTGAATAAACTCTCTATTTTGTCCAATGTTTTTGACAGCTTGTTTGGTGTCATCAGCACAGTGGGATGGGTGATTGGTGGTTTTGCGATATTGGTTGGTGGTTTTGGTGTGGCAAATATTATGTTTGTCTCAGTCAAGGAGCGCACCAATATTATCGGTATCAAAAAGGCATTGGGGGCGAAGCGATATGTCATTTTGCTGGAGTTTTTGGTGGAGTCGATTGTACTTTGTTTGATTGGTGGAGTTTTCGGTTTGTTGTTGGTCTATGGAATGGTTTATATAGCGAATACAAGTTTTGAGGATTTCACATTTTATTTGACACTGGACAACATTCTTTTGGGAACGGGGATATCTATGTTCATTGGTGTACTTGCGGGTATCATCCCAGCGTTGCTTGCTGCCCTTATGAACCCCGTTGATGCTATGCGTGGCAGTTCAATAAAATTTATGGATGTGATAAGAACACTCCGTAAAATCCGTCCTATTTAGATTTGTTAAATTATGGTTTAATTGATTGATTTTTAGTGTGTTATATCGTGAATGTTTTAAATTTACCCTTCTCAAATTATTCTTAAACTTTATTTAAGCTACTCTACACTTCGCCCATGATAAAAGCCTATATTTTTGATGCTTTTGGTACGCTTTTCAATTTGGATGAAGGGTTGCTAAAGCATATCGAACATCCGGCAGCCGGCGACATTCTCGCCTATGCCCGCACGAAGCAACTCTCCTATACTTGGCTCAATAGCCTCATGCAAACCTACCGACCTTTCAGCGAAATCACGCGCATAGCACTCGAAGATGGTTGCAAAAAGTATAATGCTCCCATAGCACTTGCGGACCAGCTCTCACCGCTGTATTTTGAACCAACTACCTTTGATGATGTATTGCCCACACTTGAAATGCTCCAAAAATCATCTGCTAATACGGGCATTTTATCCAATGGTACACATGAGATGTTGCAAAGTGGTATTGAGAAAAATGGTCTGAGCGATTACTTGGATGGAGTGTACTCCGTGGATGACATTGGTGTATACAAACCTGCGCCTGATGTCTACGAAATGGTCACAAAAGCCTTGAGCCTCCAAGCAAATGAAGTATTATTTTCATCGTCAAATCAGTGGGATGTGGCAGGTGCTGCAGCTTTTGGTTTTCAGGTGGCTTGGGTGAATCGTGGCGGTGTATTTCGGGAGTCGATTACGAAACTGAAGAACGTTTACGAGGTAAATATTTTAAAAGATATTGTGAAAATAACAAGTGCGTAATTCATTCATTCAGTATTCACTCATTCAAAATTAATAAATGGAAGTCGAAGATTTTATTTATCAATTTGAAAGTGGGCAACGGGAAGTTTTATTGTACTTTCATCACCTATTCTTGGATTTGAATTTGGTAGCTAAAATTCGATATAGGATTCCTTTTTATTTCGGTAAAAGCTGGATTTGTTATTTGAATCCTCAAAAAAACGATAGCATTGAATTGGTATTCATTCATGGGAAAAAACTCTCTAATTCGCAAGGTATTTTGAATGATAAAGGACGTAAAATGGTGGCAGGTATCGAATTTAGAAGTGTAGATGAAATTCCACAAGAAGCAGTTTTTGAAATTATCCAAGAAGCCCTCTTATTGGATGATTTTTGATTCAGTGATTTTTGATCGTATTTATTACGCGAGTCATTGAAAAAATTTGCGAAGCAAAAAACAAAAAACAAAAATCACCCAATCAA
>JAHDEO010000479.1 GCA_020628725.1 Saprospiraceae bacterium | reverse complement strand
ACTTAAACTTATTCTTAAACTTAAACTTCTTAATCCAGCACTTCCTCTACTTCGTACACAAAATATTTGGTATCGCCGAAGATATTAAACTGGAAATATTTTTCTTTATAACGTAGTTTGACGCGGTGTCCCTCGTCAACGGCTCTTTCCAAATCTCTGATAACTTGGTCGTTGCCTCTTCTGACAGAAAACTCCCACATATTTGTGCCGATGTCGCCGTCTTCATCTTCTGTGAAGCCGCCTACATTGAGTTGTCCTTCGTAAGTTTTCATGACGTAGCCTTTCTTACTGAGTTTGACTACGTTGCCGGCACGATAACCGTCACTGTATGTTCCGAATACCAAAAAAGAGGATACTGCAATACCAAGCAGCAACAAAATACCGAGTCCGAGAAATATTTTCTTTTTCATGAGTAATATAAATGAGATGACAGAAGTCAAACCGCATTGCTGTCGGAAGTCAGATAGCATCGATTTGCTTCGATTTCTGACTCCGATAGCTATCGGAGAGCGTTCTGACATCTGACAATGAAATGTTCTGACTTCTCAATAAATCCTAACGTCTATTTGACGTGTTTGGTTGAGGTCGTCACGAAGATTTACCTCGCATTGAAACCCAAATTTACCCAAATCCTATAAAAATCGTAAATTTGCAGCGTGAATATTCCCTACATAGAATTTTTGTTTCGTCCATTGCGGTCGGAATTGCCGGATTACGATAACTTGGATGGTTATATTGATTACATCATCCCTAAAATCGCGCCCTATAGTGAGGATTTGTATGAAGAAGAATATTATACCGAAAAACTATGGCGTGAGGTCAGCGATAGGGACAGTAATTTGAGCGTTGTCGTACACATTCTCAAAAAGAAAGAGGATGAAGGACACGACCTATTTAATGCCGCAAGCGGTGCAGATTATATGGTATCTACCGATGGCGATATCATTAAAGGCAATTGGACACGTCCTGAGGGGTCAGGCTCCAGCATTATCACGCTAAAAATCGCCAACAAGTACGAGTTATACGAACGGATTTTTATTAATGAAGATTTCTTTATCCTCAAAAAGCATGGTGATAAATGGCAAGAAGGTAGCCGTAAGAAATACCTCGTTTTGGGTAGAGAATCGCACGTCAAAGGCTTGGAGTGGCGCGAGGTGGTTGAATTATTATTTGATGTGTATCGCTATCGTATTCAATTCATTTTGACGGTTTTAGCTGTCGCAATTATTGTTTTCATTGTATTCGCCTTATCTATTTATTAATGCTACAATGCTGAAATGCTACAATGTTTTTTGAAGCGTTATTTTCTATTGTAGCATTATCGCATTAAAGCATTGTCGCATTATGTTTAGAGAGCTGATTTCTTATATCAAAAATTACCGTATACTTGTCACCTTAAATGTCCTGTTTAATGTATTGACGGTAATTTTTTCGACGGTTTCGGTGGTTTTGCTTGCGCCTTTTTTGGAATTATTATTTGATATAAAAGACCCTGTGCTTGCCAAGCCAACGCTTGACATGAGCGTTGATTCTTTGATTCAATATTTCAATTTTCATCTCAGCACACTCATCTCTGAAAACGGACGCAAATCAGCACTCATATTTGTTTGTGTGGTAATTGCGGGGGTGTTTTTTTTGAAAAATTTGTTTCGTTACCTCGCTCTCGCGGTCATGGCTCCCGTACGCAACGGCATCGTGCGTGATGTGCGCGAGCGTGTATTTACGCGAATGATTCACTTGCCCCTCTCCTATTTTTCAGAGGAACGAAAGGGCGACCTTATCTCGCGGATGACGGCTGATGTACAGGAAATTCAGTGGAGTATCCTCAACATGATTGAGGTGATTTTTCGTGAGCCGTTGGCGATAATTGCTTCGCTTGGGGTGATGCTATACATCAGTCCGCGATTGACTCTGTTTGTGCTGGTATTGATTGTGTTTACGGCGGTGATTATCGGTAGTATTGGCAAGACTTTGAAACGGACTTCGGCAAAGGCACAGGATAGTTTGGGTAAGATTTTGACGATATTGGATGAGGCACTTGGCGGCTTGCGAGTCATCAAGGGTTTCAATGCAGAGGCAACACAACAAGCCAAATTTGACGAAGAAAATAATCGTTATAAAAATACAATGAATCGCCTCTTATGGCGAAAAGACTTGTCCTCTCCCCTATCGGAGTTTTTGGGAATTTGTGTGATTGTGGTGCTACTGTGGTATGGTGCTGCACTTGTATTTGATGAGCAGTTGAAAGCGCAAACTTTTATCGTTTTCGTGACGATGTTTTATAATATCATTGGTCCTGCAAAATCTTTCTCTACTGCTTTTTATAATATTCAAAAAGGAGCTGCCGCCGCAGAACGCGTCAATACTGTTTTACAAACAAAAAATACGATAATTGATGCACCGAATGCACTTTCGATTTCTGTTTTTTCTAATAAAATAGAATATCAAAATGTTGGTTTTTATTACACTGAAAATCAACCCGTTTTACAAGATATTAATTTAACGATTGAGAAAGGAAAAACAATTGCATTGGTAGGTGCATCAGGTGGCGGAAAGTCTACGTTGGCGGATTTATTGCCTCGTTTTTATGATGTTACAACAGGACAAATTTTAATTGACGGTGTGGATATTCGTCAAATTAAATTGCAAGATTTACGCGCATTAATGGGCATTGTGACGCAGGAAGCGGTCTTGTTTAATGATACCATTTATAATAATATCGCCTTCGGTTGGGAAGATGCAACATCCGAAAAAGTAGAAGCTGCTGCACGTATTGCCAATGCACACGATTTTATCATTTCTACGAAAAACGGCTATCAAACCCTCATCGGCGACAGAGGCAGTAAACTCAGCGGCGGTCAACGCCAACGGCTCACTATCGCTCGCGCCATTCTTCGCAATCCGCCGATTTTGATATTGGATGAAGCGACTTCTGCCTTAGATTCTGAATCAGAAAAATTGGTTCAGGATGCACTTACGCGCGTCATGCAAGGGCGCACGTCTATTGTGATTGCACATCGTTTATCTACGATTCGTCATGCGGATGAAATTATTGTTTTGAAGGAAGGAAAAATCGTGGAACGCGGTAAGCATGAGTCGCTTATAGAGGTAGGTGGTGTGTATGCAGGTTGGACAGAAATGCAAATATAACGTTGTAGAGACGCGATTAATCGCGTCTCTACGTATTTTTACACCAACAAATTCGTTTTTATCAATTTAATTGAAATCGCTAACAGGATGATTCCGAATATTTTACGTAAGACGGCTGCACCACCTTCGCCCAGTTTTTCTTGCAGCCAATCTGATGAACGAATCACCAAATAAACCACCAACAAATTCACCACAATTCCTACGATAACGCTTTCAATCACATATTCGGCACGCAGAGAAAGTAGCGTTGTGAGCGTACCCGCTCCCGCAATAAACGGAAACGCCATCGGCACGATAGAAGCCGACTTGATAGTGCCTGAATCTTTGAAAAAATCCGCACCTAAGACCATTTCCAAGCCAATAATAAAAATCACAATCCCACCCGCAATAGCAAATGAGCCTACATCCACACCAAAGAGCGACAATACGCCTTCGCCGAAGAATAGGAAAATAATCATAATAATGCCCGAAATGAGCGTGGTCTTGCCCGGTTCGATACGATTACCTTTTTCTTTCAGACTGATAATCACGGGAATATTACCAATAATATCAATCACCGAAAACAAAATCAGGGTCACAGAAATAATTGCTTTTAAAGTCATTTTTGTCGCCTTTTTTTGCCGTTTTTTGAACAGCTTAGTTTGAAAAAGGCGCAATGTGCAGGTTATAGACGTGAAAGTCAATAGGGCTATGTGAATTTAAGGTTAAATGTTCTTTGCCCGTCGTTCTTTGTACTTTGGTGGACATAAATACGAAGAACGAAGGACAACGAACAACGAACATCACAATCCATAAATTTCCGAATACTTCTCCTCCGCATATTCCATAAAATAACGGAAGTTTAGTTTTTCTCCGGTAATTTGTTTACAGAGTTCGTCGGCGGTATAAAAGCGTCCGTGTTTGTGAACTTTTTCGCGTAGCCATGCCAAGAGGTCGGCATGGTCATCTTGTTCGGTTTTTTCGATGAGGTTGGGAATATCTTTTTGTGCTTGTTTGTGAAATTGTGCGGCGTAAAAACTTCCCATTGAGTAGGTTGGGAAATAGCCAAAACTACCATGCGACCAGTGAATATCTTGCAACACACCGTGCTTATCGTCGGGCACATCTACGCCGAGATATTCTTTGTATCTATCGTTCCAGATTTCGCGTAAATTATCAGCTTCGAGGCTACCTTCTATCAATCCTTTTTCTATTTCGTAGCGAATGAGAATATGGAAATGGTAGTGCAATTCATCGCTTTCAGTGCGAATGAAACTCGGATTAACTCGATTGATAGCCTTGTAGAAATCCGTCAACTTGACATCATTCAAATTTTCAGGGAAAGCCTCTTGAAGATGTTTGTAGTTTGCTTTCCAATATGGTAGTGCGCGTCCTACATTATTCTCCCACAAACGAGACTGCGACTCATGAATACCCAATGAAAGGAAATTGCCAAGTGGTAAGCCGTATTGGTCTTCGGGCAAGCCTTGTTCGTACAATGCATGACCGCCTTCGTGGATACAACTCCAGACCATATTGCCAAAATCGTTCTCATCAATACGTGTGGTGACACGTACATCAGTTGCCGCAAAATTGGTCGTAAAGGGATGTTCGGAAATATCTTGTCGTCCGGCTTCAAAATCGTAGCCCATATTTCGGAGCATTCGCAAGCCGAGTTCCCATTGCTTGTCTTTGGCGTAAAACTTTCGCATGAAGCTATCATCCACCTGTGGCTTTTCGCGTATACGGCGCACAAAATCAACGAGTTGTTCACGAACATCTTTGAACAATACGTCTGTATCCGCCACATTTGCTCCCGGCTCAAATATATCCATCAAGGCATCATAAGGATGCTCATTATAGCCCAGCAGTTGCGCTTCTTCACGCTTGATTTCTACCAATTTTGCAAGCGATTCTTTGAAAAAAGAAAAGTCATTTTCTTGTCGGGCTTTCATCCAATCATGATAAGCCTCTGAGGTAGTTTCGGAAAGACGAATGACAAAATTGGTGGAATATTTAGTTGATTTTTGGTAGTCACGGTAGGAAAGTTCGACATTTCGGCGTTGGCGTTCACCGAGATGATTGCCTCTGTGCAGTGTGCTTAGGAGGTTGCCAAGTTCTTTGTCAATCGACATCTCGTGGGCGATACCCGCCAGTGTAGCCACCTGTCGCGAACGGGCATTATTACCCTTCTTTGGAAGGTTGACTTCTTTATCCCAATTCAATACTGAAATGGAGTTACGTACATCAGCGATTTTGCGCATTTTCTGTACGTATAATTCATATGCATTGTTACTTTTCATATCAAGGTAGGATAGTGTTTTTAGCTTTTCATTTGATA
>JAHDEO010000478.1 GCA_020628725.1 Saprospiraceae bacterium | reverse complement strand
TACCAAGACCAAAAAATTGCTCATCTACATGCTTCTTTTCGGAGTCATACGCCCACAGATGCACACATATACGGCACTAAAGGCTATATTTATCTGCCCACTCGCTGGCATGAGACGGTATCTCATATATTGGTGCATGATTATGCGACTGCTAAGGCAACTCAATATCGAATGCCTCAAGATGCGAAAGGCTATAAGTATGAAGCACAAGCTGTTATGAGATATTTGGAAGCAGGTTTGTTGGAAAGTCCGATTGCTTCGTGGCAGTTTAGTTTGGATTTGATGGAGACGATGGATGCGGTGCGGAGGCAGGTTGGGGTTCGGTATGCTGTGGATTAGGGTGATTGTTCCATACTCGCAGGGTTGAAACCCTGCGCTTTTGTGATGTGTACGTTAGTTTCGCAAAAGCGGTGGGTTTCAACCCACCGTCAATCAACAACCTGAAATTACAAAATATCCTAATTCATTCATTTCTTTTCTCCAAATATATTAACTTCACATAAAGAATAATTACAAACCATTACACACTACTATGAATTATCTTGATTTTACAATTATTGCCATTTACTTTGGTATTATATTATGGATTGCGCGGTGGGCAGCTTCCACAAAAGATAATGCTCAGTTTTCATCCGTCGATTATTTTTTGGCGGGTAAAAATCAAGGGTGGCTAGTGATTGGTGCGTCTTTATTTGCGTCGAATATTGGTTCTGAAATCATATTGGGTGTGTCGGGCGCAGGGGCACGGGCGGATATGCCGATGGCTAATTTTGAAATCTTGGCATCGCTTGTTTTGATACTTTTTGGATGGGTGTTTGTGCCTTTTTATTTGCGGTCGGGTGTTTACACTATGCCCGAATTTTTGGAAAAAAGATACTCGAAAGCCTGTCGGAACTACCTTTCGGTGATTTCGGTGTTGGCGTATATTATTACCAAAATTTCTCTTATCATTTTTGCGGGTGCTTTGGTGTTTCAAGTCTTGGGAATTCCGTTTTGGACGGGGGCGATTATTACGGTGGTGGCTACAGGGCTTTACACCGTTTTGGGTGGTCTGAAAGCGGTGATTTATACGGATATGATACAGGCGTTTGTGTTGATTTTGGGAACGGTAGTGGTGGCGATATTTGGGTTGTATCACTTGGGCGGATGGGATGGCATGATAGAGACCATTTCGCTGGCTTCATTGGAACCCGGTAAACCAAAAGTTGACCAGTTTTTCAATCTCTGGCGACCTATGGAAGATACCGATTACCCGTGGACGGGGATGTTGTTTGGTGCACCAATTTTGGGGGTTTGGTATTGGTGTACCGACCAGTATATTGTGCAACGCGCCTTATCTGCAAAGGATGTGAGCAATGCCCGAAAAGGGGCTTTATTTGCGGGTTATTTGAAGTTGTTGCCTGTGTTTTTGTTTTTCATTCCCGGCGTGATTGCTTATGCTTTATTGCAAAAAGGCGTGATTAGTTTTTCGCCTGATGATGCCGACCAAGCCTTGCCTGCGCTCATTACACAGGTATTGCCGAGTGGCTTGAAAGGTTTGGCAATTGCTGGTTTGTTGGCGGCTTTGATGAGTTCGTTGTCTTCGGCGTTCAATTCGAGTTCGACCTTGCTGACGATTGATTTTTATCAGAAATTCCGCCCCAATGCTTCGGAAAGAGACTTGGTACGATTCGGACGATTGGCGACTGTCATTTTGGTGGTGTTGAGTCTAGGTTGGATTCCTTTTATGGACGCGCTTATGGAAGGCGGTATTTTCCGTTATCTGCAAAGTGTACAAGCCTATATTTCTCCGCCGATTGCTGCGGTATTTTTATTGGGTTTGTTTTTTAAATGGATAAATGCGCGTGGTGCAATCGTCGCTTTATGGACGGGTTTTGCGATTGGTGTTTTCCGATTGGTCATGGAATTTATGAATAATAATGGCAGTATCACCGTTGCTCCTGACGGTGCTTTGGCTTATTTTCTAAGCATCAATTTCTTACATTTTGCTTTGTTCTTATTCCTTTTTTGTTCGGCACTTTTAATGTTGGTCAGCAAAATGAGCGAACCACAACCAGCCGAGTCACTGGCTTTGGTAACGTTTCAGAAAAAGACCACATCCACGCCTTTTAAATGGTCCTCAGATGTTATTTTGACGGTGATTTTGATTGGTTTAGTCTTGTTGCTTTGGTGGGTTTTTAGTCCGCTTGGGATTGGGTGATTGCGAACTCGTATAGGCGATATATAGCTGCATTTTTTACTTATAAAAAATTGCAAAACAAAAAATACGCATTTGCATTATTGGGACATGGCGATTAAAATCGCCTGTACGGTTTCTAAACAAACGCACAGACTTGTCTGTTTTGTTGATATGAAAAACGACACACGAAATTTAATAGTCAATACCGCATCAGAGTTATTCTACAAACAAGGATATAACCTGACAGGTATCAATGAAATCATCGAAAAGGCGGGCATTGCAAAAGCAACATTGTATAGTCATTTCAGGTCGAAGGAGGATTTATGCGTGGCGTATTTGGAGTCGAGAGATACCGAGTTTTTGAAAAATGTCAAGGAATTTTGCATGAGTAAACCCAAAGGGAATAAACGACTTATTGCAGTATTGGAGTTTCTGATTCCTTTCTTTGAAAGCGATGATTTTAATGGATGTTGGTGTATCAGGACAGTGGCAGAGATTCCGCGAGATAATGAAAAAATTAGAAATAAGATAAAAGAAAATAAACAACAGTTTTTGAATTTCATCAAAGCCTTAGTCATGGATAATCAGCCCCAATTGACTGATAAACAACAAGATAAATTAGCTAACCGAATCTATATCCTTTACGAAAGTGCGGTATCAGAAAGTCATTTACAGGATGATGCTTGGCCCATTCATGAGAGCATAGACTTATTGAAGAATATTTTGAAGTCGTTAAATAAAAGTTAAATTATACAGACAAGTTTGTCTTTTTCTTTCAAAGCTCCCATATTTGCATTGTCATCATTTGAAATGATAAAAATCAAAACATAATCTTGACGTAGTTTCGATTCATCAAAATTGCAAATCAAAATTTTTTGGAAATACAAAGACAGACTTGTCTGTTCAAAATTTAATCTATTTATGTCAAAGTTTAATTCAAAAACCGCCCTAATCATCGGCGGAACAAGCGGTATCGGAAGAGCCACAGCAGAAGCACTATTACAACAAGGCGCAAGCGTCCACATCGTAGGCAGAAGCCCACAGAAAGTAGATGATGCACCCAATCTAATCAAACACAAAGTGGACATCACTGATAGAAATGCAGTAGCAGGTTTAATCGCTCAGGTGGAGCAACTTGGCAACTTGGATTATCTCGTAAACGCATCGGGTATCTTCGGACCAAAGCCGTTTTTGGAGCATACTACCGAAGATTACGATTCGTATTTGGACTTGAACAGAGGCTTTTTCTTCATCAGCCAAGCCGCAGCTAAAGTAATGAAAAACAACGGTGGCGGCTCCATCGTCAATGTCGGTTCGATGTGGGCAAAACAAGCCGTAAAAGCCACGCCTTCATCTGCCTATTCGATGCAAAAAGCAGGCTTACACTCCCTCACGCAGCACATGGCAATGGAACTTGCCGAACACGGTATCCGCGTCAATGCAGTCTCGCCTGCAGTCGTGGATACGCCTGTGTATCACAGTGTATTTGGCAGCGAATCGGCAGCGAAAGAAGCACTGGTAGGATTCAATAATTTTCACCCAATCGGACGAAATGGTACGGCGCAAGATGTGGCGGAAACGATTCTGTTTTTGCTATCCAATAATTCAAGTTGGATAACGGGAACGGTACTCGATATTGACGGTGGAGTGATGGCAGGAAGGAATTAGAAAATGGAAAGGTGTCCGCAGCTATTCAGTCCGCAAACCGCGGCTAAACGCGAATTTGTATCACGTTGGGCAGCGGTCTGCGGACAGATAGACTGTGGACTACTTAAAATCACCGCCTTTTAATTTTTACAATGACATTATCCGGTTTTAATGTCAATAAAGGTATTAATTTTGGTGTTGCTGTTGTATTTTCGGTGGTAAAGGATTTAAAAAAAGAAAATAAGAAATAAGATATTTCTGCGAGGGCAAAACTGTTGCCTATACACATTCTTGGTCCGGCTCCAAATGGGAAATATTTTTTTGATTTGGATAATTTTTTATCTGTTATAAATCGTTCGGGCTTAAAGTGTAGCGCATCTTCCCACAGGTTTTCATCCCGATGCAATCCAAAGAAATAAGGAACGACAACCGTTCCTTTTGGATAAGCATAGTCTTTAAAGTTGTCATCTACCATTGCCACGCGTTCTGATGTCCAAGAGGTCGTAAACAATCGCATACTCTCATTAATACACGCTTTGAGATAGTCCATTTCCATGACTTCATCTATGGTAGCATTATCTATCGTGTCGATTAATTTTTGTTGAACGGATGGATTAGCGGATAGATTATACATCAACCATGAAAGTGTATTGCCTGTGGTTTCATGTCCTGCTGAAATCAAAATTTGTACCTCGTCCACCAGTTGTTCTTCGGTCATTTGCTCGCCTGTATCTTCGTATTTACTATGAATCAACATATCGAGAATGTCTGTAAATTCTTCGGTGCTGGATTTTCGTTCATTGATAATATTCAATATAATTTCTCTCAGCCGCTTCGCCTTTTTCAAATGCTTTCGCTCTTCTCCGGTGAATGGATAAAATAACTTCCGTATTGGCATATTCACATCCTTCATCAAAAAATCGGAAAGGTCTTCGAAAATTTCGTTTAATTCGGACATCACTTCTTTGGACAATTCAATATCAAACAAGCTTTTAATCAAGACCCGAAAAGATAAGTCGTGCATGATGGGAAAGACATCAACCGCATCTCCTGTTGGAATATTGGCTAAATAATCTTCAATCGTTTTTTGAATATTTTGATAAAGCCCTTTGATTTTATTTCGATGAAATGCGGGTTGAATCAACCTTCTTTGTCTCAACCAATATTCTCCGGTAGAAAATAAGAGTCCTTTTCCAAAAAATTGTGCGCCGCGTTTTGCCGTAATATCTGACCGTGTATAATTCCTGTGATTTTCTCTTAAAATGTGATGAATGAATTCCGGATCCTTAGTGAGGATAAGCTTGTCTTTCCCAACGGTCGCCGTATAGGTATCGCCAAACTTTTCCATGCTTTTATTGATAAAATTGATAGGATGGTCTAAAAATTCTTTTGTCTTCATCGTGGTTTGAAGAAGGGAATACCCTTCGGGGTAATGATATTTTTTGCTCATAGCGTCGTGATTCGTAATTCGTTGACTTGTGATTCGTTTAGAAGTGTTTGTAAATCAGTGTTTTGTTGATTAATTTACTTGTCAATCATTTATAAATCCAACCAATAGATTCTTTTTTAGTTCAAATGTCCAGAGGAATATATCTTTCTTTTATGATGTTAAAATGATGTATTTGATGTGCCGTAATACTGAACCCAATGGCAGAAAGCGGCA
>JAHDEO010000477.1 GCA_020628725.1 Saprospiraceae bacterium | reverse complement strand
ATAAATTCCGAATCGTCAAGCCTTGTGATTTTTGTTTCTGCATCTGCAAAAGGAGAGCTGGATGTATCTTGCTTTGCTATTGTTTGCCGGAGTCGTTTTTTTGCATTGGTGTGTAGCTTTTTTGATTGTTGGAATAGTCTGTAAAAACGTTCGGTAGTTTCGATTAAACTATTATTTCTTATCATGTTTTTTTATTTAAAATTTCAAACAACTAATTCCAATTCAGATGAATTTTGTCTTATTGGAATTAATTGCTCGAACACACGATAATTACAGGAATAGAATTTACCCAAGTCGCGGACAAACCGCGTACTTGAGTAAATTCTAAAATCACCTTTTTCTATTCTATCACAATTATTTTATCGCTTAAAACGCCTTGCTCTGTGAAGGTATGAATGTAGTAATGCCCTCCGGGAAGGTCAGCAATATCCAAGCGGAAGGTGTTGAGACCTTGCTGCAACATACCTTTCTCTGACATCACGAGTCTTCCGTCTGCGGAGAATATCTGCATATCAATCGAACTGGTATTTTCCGATAAATAATCGACATTCAATTCTTGGTGTGCCGGTACGGGATACACTTTCATTTGTGCATTTATCGTTTCTGTCGTTTGTCCGGCGAAAGTATCGTCCGGCTCTTGTAATTCCTCTTCTTCTTCGGCAGGTACACATGTTACGTATTGTACATCATAGGTCAATCTACCGAAGCGGACAGAGTATTCGTAGTCAGCATTCTGGTCGTTGGTATCATCAAATCGCAATACCCAATCAGCCGGTGCGCCTACTGTGCTTCCGCTTGGTATATCCAAAGTCACGGAGAGTAAATCAGAGCCGCCGTCGCAAGAAGTGTAGGCAGTCAATGGCTGTATATTACCCGCAGGGTCAGTGAGTTCCATAGCGATTTCATTTTCACAAGAATTGCCATTTAAACGGAAGAATAATTCGAGAGAAATATTCGAGAGTTGAGCATCGGCAGGTGTGCCCGGGTCGCTGAATTTGTAATTATCATTGAAATAGTAACCAACACCATCTACGAACAAGTCGTTGTCTGCAATCTCACTAACCGTCTCCTCAACTACGCCTACCGCAGCTTCTCCCGCTTCGAGTTGCGTGGTGGTATAGGTCAATCTGGCGAATCGTGGAGAGTACTCGTAGTCTGCGTTTTGGTCGTTGGTATCGTCAAATTGTAAGACCCAATCTCCGGCACTGCCTGTGGTAAATCCGCCCGGTACAGCAATATTCGCAAAGTATAAATCGCCACCGCCATTGCAAGTTGCAAAAGCTGTTAAAGGCTGTGTATTGCCCGCAGGGTCAGTCAGTTGAAGTGCGATTTCATTTTCACAAGAACTGCCATTCATACGAAAAAATACTTCAAGAGAAATACTGGACAATACAGCGTCGGCAGGTGTACCCGGATCCGCGAAAGTGATGCTTGGATTGTTGTCAAAACCCACGCCATCGACGAATATATTCATATCCTGTGCTTCCGAAACCAAATTGCTGACAGGTACGCCGCTTTCGTTGACATCATAATTTACACGAGCGAATCTGACGGAGTACTCACAACCTGAATTCTGGTCGTTGGTATCGTCAAATTGGATGCGCCAATCTCCGGCATCACCCGTCACATAAGAAGAAGGAATCGGTGTATTAATTTGTAGCAATTGACCTGCCCCATCACAAGTCGCGAAGGCATTAATCATGTGTACATTGCCTGCGGGGTCGGTGAGGCGGATAGCGATGTCACTTTCGCAGGAGCTACCTTCTAATCTAAAGAAAGCCTCCAGAGAAACATTTGTCACAGTGGCTCCGGTAGGTATATCTGCACCGGAGAGTATGATGTTTGGATTAGCGTCGAAGCCAATACCGTCGATGCACAAGTCTTGGTCAAATGACTGGCTGGTTGATTCTGTGCTTAGGTCGCCACCACATGAATAATTCGGGAAGATGGCATCGTCGCCCCATTTACCATTATTATTCGCCCATTCATCTTGTGGTGGAATGAGTTCAATAATATCCCAATGCTCGACTATCAAGCCGTTTTCAATTCGGAATAAATCGTAGTAGGCATAAGTGCCTTCTGTATCCTGACCTGTAATATCCGGTCCTTGCGACCTTACCAAACCAAAGTTGCCGAGTGTATTTATAAATTTTATATCATCATAAAAAGATACGCCTGTTTGTCCTTCCAATGAAGCCAAGAATGCACCGTCTGGTCCTGCGCCTGTGCTATGCTGAACGAAATTGTCAAGGTCAAAGTAATCTCGAACATTTGTCCAGTCACCGTCGATGAATAAGGTCTGCGCCATTTCCTCTAATAAGGCTTGGTTGGCATCCGTTTGGTCCAAATCAGTTGCAGGTGTTACCGCACCGTCTGTCTGCGTGGTACCATCCATATCATCTACTGTATCTCCGATATTATCCCAATGCTCTACCGCAAAGCCGTCTTCAAATCGCCATACGTCAATTATGATTTGGTCGGGTCCTCCGGCAGCAAAAGCACCGCCAAAGGTCGTGTGTGTCATCACGATATCGCCACTTTCAAATGAGCGATGAATATCCACTGTAATACCAAATGGAAATCCGGGATAGAAAGCGGCAAGCGCGTCTTTTCCGGTTGGGAGGGTTAGGTTGTGCTGAACGTAATCACTACGCATCCATTTTAATGCAGACGGATCTCCTGTCACCAAACCTTCATTGAATCCTCTGGCTTTTTCTTCATTGGTTAATCCATCTAACATATTGAAGCTGATGAAGAAGGATATGCCGGGATTGAAATTATATCCTTCGCTTATTTCAACTACAATTTCAGTGTCAGACAGCACTTTTAATTCTACAGAAGTATCATTACTGGCAGCACTGGTAATATTGTGCGGCTCTGCAAAGGTGAAGTAGTATCTATCGAATTTTCCGGCAGGGAAAACTCCAAATTGCTGTACCCAGAATGGGTCATTTTCATCAGGCAACAAAGTAAATTCTACACTGGTCTGCGTAAAATTAATGTCGTATAAACCACTAATGTCGAAAGGAAGTCCGGTCACTGAACCCGGTTGTGCCAATGCAGTCGGGAACTCCGACGCGGTTTCTGAAAGCATACCAAATTCATCAAAGGCATCATCCGTTTGTCCGAATAAGCTGGGGTATGTCACCTCCGGTTGTCCGGCGTCTTGCAGCGTATTTCTAAGCGTAATATCTGCGCCGACAGGAGGTGCTATGGCATCATCGCCCCATTTACCATTGGTATGCGCCCATTGGTCTGGTGGCGGAATCATTTGAATGGCATCCCAATGCTCGACTATCAAGCCATTTTCCATTCGGAATAAATCGTAGTAAGCGTAAGGATTGTCAGGGTCTTGTCCGGTAATATCCGGTCCTTGCGACATGACCAAGCCGAAGTTGCCGAGTACGTGTATGAATTTTACATCATCATAAAAAGAAACACCTGTTTGCCCTTCTAAAGATGCTAAAAATGCACCGTCTGTTCCTGCGCCAACACTGTGTTGTACATAATTATCAATATCAAAATAATCCCTAACATTGGTCCAGTCACCATCTACGAAGAGGGTCTGTGCCATTTCTTCTAATAATGCCCGGTTAGCACTTGTACTACCTAAATCAGTGGCGGGAGTAGCGACACCGTCCGTCTGTGTGGTGCCGTCCATATCATCTATGACCGCTACGATATTATCCCAATGTTCTACGGCAAATCCATCTTCAAATCGCCATACTTCGTAGAGTAGATTATCTGTACCTGAACCGAAGAAATCGCCCCATGTACCGCCCAAAGTTGTTTGAGCAAATACGAAATCTCCTATTTCAAATGAGCGATGAACATCAACGGTAATCCCGGTAGAATCTCCTCCATAAAAACCTGCAATTGGTGCTTTCCCTGTGGATACGCCTAAGTTGTGTTGAATATAATCATCACGAATCCATTTGATAACTTCTCTATCTCCATCTATCAAACCTGTATTGAAAGCTCTGGCTTTTTCTTCATTGGTCAGTTCTTCTGCCATATTGAGGCTGATGAAGAAGGATGCACCGGGTCTGAGGTCAAAGCCTTCACTAATTTCCACTACGACAGTCGTTTCCGAATCTATTCTTAGATTTACGGAAGTGTGATTACTCGCAGCACTTGTAATATTGTGTGGCTCGGAGAAGGTGAGGTAATATCTATCGAATTTACCCGGCGGAAAAAGTCCAAGCACATTTGACCAAAATGGCGTGTTTTCATCCGGTAATGCTGTGAATTCGATACTGGTTTCGGTCAAATCAATATCATACAAACCGGTAAGGTCAAAAGGAAGTCCTGTTGCCGAACTGGGCTGTCCTAATGCCATTGGAAACTCTGAATTGGCATTTGAGAGCGTTGCAAATTCATCAAATGCATCATCTGCCTGCCCGAATAAGCTGGCATAAGTTACCTCCGGCTGTCCGGGGTCTTGCAAGGTGTTTCTCAGCGTAATATCTACGCCTTCGCTCAGTGGTTGAGCATAGGCGTTCGCTATAAAAAATAACATGCAGAGCATGAAAGACATCATTCTTGTCATGAGTGTGAATTTTATTAAATTATAGGAAATAGGGATCTACCCCACGCCCGTCTTGTAGTCAAATTGACTACAAGACGGAGTAGGTTGATGAGTTATTGATTGAGGTTATTTTATCAGATTTTACTTTACGAATTATTTACCGTGGTAAGCTTGCGAAACAGCAAAGCTGTCTTCCAACCAATTCCAAAGTATTACTTTTCCGTCTTTCACTTTTACGCGCAATGCCCAAGTAAATTCCGGTGTACTTTTGCCGGATTTGTTGAGCAGACCAATCATTTGACCGAACATCACTGCGGTATCTCCACTAGCCATAGAATCTTCGGTGACCCATTTGGTGGTCTTGAAGTTTTCTCCAAAGGCAGGAAAGAAGACTTCCATAATGGCTTTTTTACCATTCCAAGGACCTATCCAAGGGAGGTCTTTGTCACCGCCATTTTGCCAGACCATATCTTCGTGCATCAGTTCGTCCATGGCTTTCATATCTCCTTTACCCATTGCGTCCATGTATGCCATTGCAATTTTCATGGTTTCTTGTCCTTGTTTAACTTTGTCCATATCGTTAGGTTTTAATTGTTGCATAGCAGTTCCCCAGTCTTCAAAGTGGTGAGTACTGACGAATTTTCCATCTTTCATAGTGTGGGTATCTACGGTCAAAATCTTAAAGGATTTGGTACCATCCGTAGGTGTTCCCATAAAATTGCCATTTGGAGTACCTGTTGCAATACTTCTTACAGTATATACATTACCTTCACCGACAATCTCTTGCGGCTCCCATTTCAAATCAGGAACCATTTTCCAAAAACCCTCTAATTGCCCCATCAATGCTTCTGCTCCTTTAGAACCTTCCGCGTTTGTTGATTGGTAGCCCTCAGCCATGAGCGGCGTTAAAACTGCCGTAGGTCGTGTTTCACTATTTACGGTCAATGCTTTGTTGTAAAATGC
>JAHDEO010000476.1 GCA_020628725.1 Saprospiraceae bacterium | reverse complement strand
ATTGATAAATTAACTTTATTAAAATTTATCAACATCCAACCGAGTGACAAAAAAGGCGAAACCCTCACGCCAAAAGAAGAAAAAATCTTGCGTGAGGCAATGCATAAATTAACTGGGCAGATACAAGAATACATGGTTTGGAAAAATTTCAAGGCAGATGATTTTCAAGTAAAATACCACACCATGGAAGCCTTTTTAGGTAGGAAATTATACAAATATTTGCCACATCAACTCGAAAAGACAGAACGCGAACTTGAAGCTCGTCCCCACCGTGATATTGATTATCTTGAAGACACTTTTGAATTAAAAAAGATGGATTTTTTTCTAAATATCATTTTAGATAATCGAGGTAAAAAAACAGAATATCAGAGCGTAATAGATAGTTTGCGGCATACCTATTTGAGCAAACTGTTGAAGTATTATTGTGCGGCTATTTCGCATGAAAAGATGTTGCAGGTCAAATATGAGTATCCATTTATGGATTTCGTTAAAACATATATCGAAGAAAATAAGGATAGGGAAATACCTGCCATTCGTGTGTATTATTCACTACTAAAATTAATTGAAACGAATGAAGCGAGTCATTTTTATGATTTGAAAAATTACCTTTTTGAACGATTAGAACTATTTGAGATTAATGAAATTCGCCAATTTTTCAACCATTTAACCAATTATTGCAACCTGATGATAAAAGCAGGTAAGCAAGAATTTGTAAGAGAACAACATGAAATTTATCGGCAAGGATTAAAGTTAAAATGTTGGTCAACAGACGTTCATTTCTCCATGCATCAATTCACGCATATCATTAAGAATGCTCTACAATTAGATGAAATAACGTGGTCGGATAATTTCGTAGAGACCTATCAACACGAACTTCAACCGCAAGTGCGCGAAGATATGGTCAATTATTATTTCGCTTTAAAGTATTTTCATCAAAAACAATTTGACCAAGCACAAGACTATTTGCTGAAAATTAACCAATCAGAAGATTTTACATACAGTCTAAATTTCAAAATATTGCTCATCAAAATTTACTATGAATCCGAAAGCCTCTCGATAGATAACCTCGATACCCATCCAATTAATTACGAACTCGAAACGATGCGTCAAAACGTCTCTATACGCAACAAACGTATGTCCGAGATTTTTCGATTAGCTTATAATAATTTCGTAAATGTATTTCGTAGAATATTGGAGCGCAAAAAGAAACTTATCGTGGGCGAACCATTGAGTCGTGAAAATATTGCAAGACTGGAAAATGACTTGCCGGACATCACGCCTTTAGTAGAAAAAGTATGGTTAAAAGAGAAAATCGGCGATTTATATAATCTTTAATCTGCAACTAAATAAAAGGTTTTAAATTGGATTTTTTTCAATTTTTTATATCGAAAATGTATTTAACTTCAAAATAAAACTTTATCTTCACGTTATAACAAAAAACTATTGCAACTTCAAAAGTTAGACAAAACCAAATCCTATACAAAAGATTCATTTTGTTTTTTTGAGAATATTTTTTCGCTAAAGTTTTAAATGGAAAGAAAGACTTTATGTATAAAATACTGACAGTTACACTTTTACTTATAATACTTGTTGTGATTGCCGCGGCGTTTTATGTATTAAAAAATCTACAGAAACACGTTAAACAAAACGAAATACAACATATTGGCGGACTCGGCGGTGTATCAAAATTAATGTTAGGTTCATTTGCAGTGCTTTGGATAGTAGGGCTGTTTTTCGGAACTGGAACTACCCCAACGGACTTGGCAGATAGAGTCAGCAGCATGATGAGCGGACAGATGAGCGAAAAAGAAATCGCGGCTGCCAAAATCATCTTTGACGAATCTTGTTCCGCTTGTCATGGCGACTATGGCGAGGGGAATATCGGTCCTAATTTCACAGATGAATATTTCATACACGGCACCACAAAAGAAGAAATCGTAAAGGTCATCACTGAAGGCGTAACAGCGAAGGGCATGGCAGCTTGGGGTGATATACTCACAGAAGAAGAAGTCGATTTAATGGCTACCTACGTCCTCACTTTGCCAACTACCGTACCGGAAAATCCAAAACCACCACAAGGCGAAAAATATGCTTTCGAGGGCGGAAAATGGAAACACTTACCCGGAGAGGCGATTACGACAAATATCATCACATTACCCAAAGATTTAAAAGAAATTCCGCTCGGCGGTGATGTCGAAAAAGGACAACGACTTTTCAACGGCATACTCGGTTGCGCCCACTGCCACGGCACGAGTGGTCATGGACATGTGGATAATCGCGACGTAAAGGGCATCAAAAAACGCTACGGCGACGACTACCTAAAAATGCTGGATTACGTGATGCTTAAAGGACGAAAGGGAACCGCTATGCCACCATGGGATCATCTCAGCGAACAAAAACTTTCGGATATCAAAACCTTTATGGTTTCTATACAACAGATGTAAATGGAGAAGTCAGAGGTCAGAAGTCAGACCACTTTGCTGCCAGAAAGAGCAAATAACAAATGTATTACAATCTGACAATGAAATGTTCTGACATCTTACAGTAAAACGGTCTGACCTCTCATAATAACGAAACATGAGAACGCTTGGCTTACTACTAATTATATTATTGGGAATTACATGTACCGAAGCACCCACCACAGAAAAAAAGAGAGTGCCTAAGGCTTCTGACATAAAGCTGGTCACACCAAAAGGTACAGCAATCATCACCAATGAAGACGGGCAGTCCATCAGCTTTGTGGATGTAGCAAAACAAGAAACAATAAAAACGATAGAAGTAGGCAAGCGTCCACGTGGCGTCAAAGTCGTGCCGGCACAAAAACGGGCATACGTAGCCGTTAGCGGTTCGCCCAAATGCCCTCCGTGGATTAGCGATGAGGAATGTGCTGCCAAAAAAACCGACAAATCTGCCGATGGTATCGCAGAAATAGATTTAGAGAAAATGGAAGTCATTGGCATCATCCCCTCCGGCTCCGACCCCGAACAATTTGACGTGAGCAAAGACGGGAAATTCCTCTTTATCGCCAATGAAGATGTCGGCAAACTTTCCGTTGTAGATGTTGCTAAGAAACAAATAATCAAAGAAGTAGAAGTCAGCGAAGAACCGGAAGGCGTCCGTGTTTCGCCCGACGGAAAAATTGTAGCGGTCACTTGCGAAGAAGAAGGAGAAATCGCCATCGTTGATACCGAAAGCCACAAATTACTCGGTATGGTCAAAGTCGGCGAACGTCCGCGCGACCTCGTTTACACCAAAGATTCCAAGACCTTATATGTCACTTGCGAAGCAAGTGGTTATGTGTCCGTATTGGATATTGCCAATCAAAAAGTATTAAAAAATATTGAATTGGGTAAAGGCAACCTCCCAGTAGGTGTCGTTCTTTCCAATGATGAAAAACACCTCTACATCGCAGGAGGCAGAGGCAAAAGCGTTGTTAAAGTAGACATTGAAGCCGGAGAAGTCGTCAAGCGCGTGACCGTAGAAGACCGTCCGTGGGGACTGGATAAAGACCTCAACGAAAAATTCCTCATCTCCGCCAACGGCGGCTCAGGAGATATATCGTTTATTGATATTCGTAAATTTGAAGTGGTGAAAACGCTCAAAGTCGGTGAAGGACCTTGGGGCGTGTATGTGTATTAAAAAAGATTGTTTGAATGCTGAATTGTATTAAGCGACTGGACATAACGAAGCAATATTTTTAGTTTTGATAATTCGCTGAAAGCGAATTGTTTATTTAAACTTAAACTTAGGCTTAAACTTATACTTCCACTCAATACAATCACACAGTTTTCACAATCATACAATTACAAAATCATTCACTCATTCACACATTCAAAATTCACTCATTATAATTCACTCACTATGAAAAATCTGTTTTTATTATCAGGTAAAAATTGGATGAACACCATATTATTCCTTTCAATCATGGTGTTTATAGTTGCTTGCAAAAGCGACACCGGCACAGCAGACAAAGGCACCAAGTCTGATGCCACTACCAACACTGCACCCAAAGCCAAAGCCAATGACTGGCATTCTTACGGCAAAGACGGTAGCAACCAACGATACAGCGAACTCGACCAAATCAACGACAGCAATGTCAAGGATTTGAAAAAGGTCTGGGAGTTCGACATCAAAAACCGCGAGGCGCAAGAATGCACGCCTATCGTGGTTGGCGGTATGATGTTCGTCACCACTGGGTCGGGACCGGAATACACCTTCGGATTGGATGCCAAAACAGGCGAAAAAATCTGGGAAACCGGCTTTACCATACCGGATGACGTAGCGCGATATGCCTGCTGCGCCTCCGCGAATCGCGGTTTTGCTTACAGTGACGGCAAGCTCTTTGTCGGACGCCTCGACGGTAAATTGACTGCTCTCGACCACAAAACGGGAGAAGAACTCTGGACGACCCAAGTGGTCGATTACACGCAAGGCTCGGTCATCACATCACCGCCTTTGGTGGTTGGCAAAAATGTATTGACAGGCTTCGGTGGTGGCGAATACGGCGCAGTCGGTTACCTCAGTGCTTATAATGCCGAGACCGGTGAAAGAACATGGAAAACCATGACCACACCCGAAGCCGCAGCCGACACATGGAAAGGCGACACATGGAAAACAGGAGGTGGAGTGCCTTGGTTTATAGGCTCTTACGACAAAGCAACCAACACTGTCCTTTGGGGCACATCCAACCCATCTCCCTGGGACGCTTCTGTACGCGGACCGGATAAATCGGACTACGGTAAGATGACCAATCTATACTCCTGCGCCACGCTCGGCGTCAATCCTGACGATGGTTCTATCAAGTGGCACTACCAAACCACACCTTACGATGCATGGGATTATGACGGCGTAAACGAACTCGTTTTGGCGGATGTAAAAGGGCAACCTGCGGCAGTAAAAGCAGACCGCAATGGTTTCCTCTACGTCCTCAATCGCAATACGGGCAAGGTCATTTCTGCTGAAAAATTCGTAGATGTCAATTGGGCAGAAAAAATAGATACCGAAACCGGAATGCCTGTTGAAAATCCGAAATATCGCCTAACACAAACGAATACCGTAAAGGCGGTTTATCCGAGTTTCATGGGTGGTAAAAATTGGCAACCAATGGCATACAATCCGAAAACGGGTTATGCCTATATTCCTGCTAATAACATCGGTATGGACTTCAAAGCCACCGAAGTGGAGTACAAACGCGGCTACTTCTACTTAGGTACAGAATGGACGATGGTATACAACGACAAAACACCCGGCGAATACATCGCATGGGATGTAGCGAATGGTAAAAAAGCATGGAGTATGCCTATGAAATACCCCATCCCAGGTGGTGCAGCAACTACGGCGGGCAACCTCGTTTTCTTTGGTGATTTGACAGGTACATTCTATGCTGTTAATGCCAAAACGGGTGAAGAACTCTGGTCCACCAAGACCGAGTCAGGTATCACCGCAGGCGCAATGACCTATGATGTAGACGGCAAACAATACGTCGCAGTCGTAGAAGGACGCCCCACTGTCATCGG
>JAHDEO010000475.1 GCA_020628725.1 Saprospiraceae bacterium | reverse complement strand
TAAAGGAAATTTACTTGCCCAAAAATGGCAATAAAGCTTTTGATGCTGCGACAAAGACTGCCACAGTTAGATTTTAAACATACTCTTACAAAAAATCCTTAAAAAAGCTCTTGCAAGTTCATTTGTTCAGCGATATTCATATAAAATATTGCGTAAATACGTTTAAAAACGTAACTTTATCATATTCATTATTTACTAATCGTAAAAATACTATTAAAATGAAAACAATGAGAATTCGTAAATGGATGATTTTGAGTTTCACACTCATATCTTTGGCTTGTATCTGCCTTGTTGGTTGCAATAATACCGACGAAACACCTCTCGAATTGCTGATGCTTGTTTCAGTGAACATTGATCATGAAAATTGTTTGGAGAAAGCAGAATCTTCAAAGGATAAAAAACAATGTGAAATTACAAGAAAAAAAGTGTTAGATCAGATACAATTGAGAGATGTAGCGAATAGGATTCCTCGTGGTTTTAGCGACGATGAGTTTCCGTGTCCGATAGGTGATTGTCCAGAGGATTTGATAGCGCGATTGCGTGATGATTGGCAGTCAACGCTTTCTAAGGTTGTCTTGCGAAAAGGACAGATTGCAACAGTAAGAGGCAGTAAGGGAAATGTAATCGCAAAGTTGGCTCCGGGAGCTAAACAATCTGAAGTTTTCAAGAATCACTCTATAGGTGATTTGAAGATTATTGAGCAAGGCTCTCAAGTTGCTACTAAGATAATTATTGATGATAAGAACACTAAATCTCAATTTACTGTCAAAATCCCTTCGAAGTAATAGAGTTGTTTAATGCAATACAATCAAATAATTCGATTTTTGCGCGAGGTATCTACCTCGCGTTTTTGTACTTTGGTTTGGTGCCTTTTTTTTGTGTGTGTATGGCAAAAGAAACTACATGGAGAACAGGTGATTGGGGATGATATAGAGCAAACGATTTTAGACCATCTACAGGAAGCGGATAAAAATTTATCTGTTCGCCCTGATGATGCATATCGACATATCAATATTGCAACTCAAATAGCTACGGAGTCTCACCTTTTAGATAAATACATCTTTGATTTTACGCAATATAAGGTTCGTTGTGCCAAACGGCATTATCAAACGGATTCGATGTATTACTTTTTGAAGGATGCTGATACAGAACTAAGGAAACTACCGGATTCACTACAAGGTGAAATTGAATTATTTCTACTCAAAAAATGGCGTGATTATTATTATATAACTGGCAACTGGGGCAAAGCTCTACAAAAAATTGAGGCATTACACCCTATTCTTGAAAAGGATATAGAGTCCTATCCGGATGTTTGTAAGTCATTCATGGTTAATGTAGTTTATAGAGGAAATATTGAAATGCGAAAGAATAATTATGATTTAGCCATAAAATATTTTCGATATGCTTTCAAATATGTAGAAACCATGAAAAAACTCAAAGGGGTGGATTATACCGACAGACTGAATCTTCACCTTGCCAGTGCATATAAAAATAAAGGAGAATATACTAAATCTATTGTACACTACCTCAAATCCAATGAATCGTATCAAAAAAGAATAATAAAAAAACCAAAACTTAAAAATAGCCTGCTCAACAACTACAACAACATTGCGGCACTTTACCTCGAAATGAATCAACCCGACAGTGCCTTACTCTATCTTAACCAATCCATTGAACATCACATCAAAGACGACCCATTTTATGCGACTACATGGCTCAACATTGGCAAAGCCTTCACTCAAAAGGGCGACTACACCCAAGCTGCCGACTATATGAATCAAGCCCTCAACTTGACTCAAAATCGCTATGGTAACAAACACTACAAAACTGCCCAAGTATACCTTGAAATAGGCAAAGTTTATCAGGAAAAACAAGACTTTGAAACAGCTTTGAAGCATTACCAAAAAAGCGTGGTGAGCCTTGTAGCCGGGTATGAAGATACATCAATTTACGGCTTACCGACCATGCTTGATGTCAACAACAAAAAGGAACTGTTATTAGCACTTCAAGCTAAAGCCAATGCTTTTCACGCACTTTGGTTGCAGGATGAAAATATAGAAAATCTTAAACATGCTGACGCTCATATACAGTTGGCAGCCAATGTTATGGATGATATACGGCGTGAATATTCGTCAGAAGAAGCGCGGCAATTTTTGATAGAACAAAACTATCCGATATTTGAAAAGGGTATTGAAATCAATCGTCAATTATATCTGCAAACGAATGATGAAAACCACCTCGCTGAAGCCTTCCGAATGGCGGAAAAAAGCAAAAGCCTTTCCCTGCTTGACGCGCTCAAAAATACCGACGCACAGCAGTTCGCCAACATCCCTAAAGATACCCTCGAACAAGAACGCCAACTTCGCACCCAAATCACTCATTTAAAAGGAAAAATCAGCAAAATCAAAAAAGGCACAAAAAACGAAAATAAACTTCGTGAACTTCAAAATGAATTATTCGAGCAGCAGCAACACTACGATACTTTTGTCGCTCAACTTGAAGCCAAATATCCCGATTATCATAATCTCAAATATGGTCAAAGCATTGCGGGTATAGATGAAATCAGACGAGATATACTTTCGCATGACGTGGTTTTTGTGGAGTATTTTATGGGAGATGAGCAGTTATACGCATTTTTTATTACAAAAAATAAAATTCATCTTTCGGCTACGCCGAATACCAAACAAATACAAGCAAATATTTCCGAATTAAGGCAGGCAATCAACGAAGCGAATGATGTATCGTATGTACAGACGGCGCGTTTTTTATATCAAAATTTGCTGGAAGAAGGACTGGAAAAGATGGGTGAAAGTGTGGAGCGAATTATCGTAGTTCCCGATGGTGGTTTGGCGTATATTCCGTTTGATATTTTACTCGAAAATAAAATTGAGAGCAACGATGAGTTTACCTATCGACGAGATATAATGCCCTATTTGATAAATAGTTATGCCATTAGCTACGCTTACTCGGCTACAGTATTACAGCAAAATTTGAACAAACAAAAAAGCAATAGAAATGAACATGATTTTGTGGGTTTTGCACCGGATTTTAGTCGCTCATCGGAGGTGACTACTGTGACGCGCTCTTGCCATGATAATAGTCTCATTAGTCTACCAAATAGCAAATACGAAGTCGAAGAAATTCACCAACTCATCGGTGGGAAAATATTCACAGAAACTGCTGCAACCAAAGCCAATTTTGTAGATTTGGGTACTAAATCGCGCCTCATTCACCTCTCCACACACGCCTGTGCGGATGAAGACGACCAACTCAGTCGCATTTATTTTAATGACAGCGAATACCTGACGGCACTCGAATTATACCCGCTTCGCCTTGATGCCGATATGGTGGTGTTGAGTGCTTGTGAGACGGGCATTGGCACACTTCGTCGTGGTGAGGGTGTGATGAGTCTTGCGCGTGCCTTTGCGTATACGGGCGTACCTGCGACTACGATGAGCCTTTGGTCAGTAGACGACAATGCTACGTCCAAAATCATGGTACATTACTACAAGCATCTCAAATCAGGCAAGACAAAAGACCAAGCCCTTCGCGCTGCTAAATTGGATTTTTTGGACGAAGATGTAGTGAATCCCCGTCATCAAGCTCCTTATTATTGGGCAGCATTTGTGCATATTGGTAATGCAGAAGCATTGGAGCATAAGACGAACTGGTGGCTTTGGCTGTCCGCACTTGCATTGATAATTGGGGGGATTTCTATTCGACAGTATTATCAAAGAAGATAATTCAACTTCAAGTGCAACTTCAACCTCAACCTCAATTTTAAATAATAATTTGCCAAAGACAAATTAAATCTTGAATTTGAATTTGAGGTTGCAGTTGAGGTTGAAGTTGATTTTACACCTATAATGCAGCCTTTAGAGGAATTCTTTCGACTACATTTGCATACGGAGACGAACTAATTCCTCCAAAAACTATGAACTTTCGCATCCTCTTTACCATATCATTTATATTTTTGGCGTGCTTAATGGCAGCACAATCTCCCACTACGCAACGAGGTTCCTACCTCGGAATAACGGGCGGTCTTGGAACAGTCTGGATAGTTGGGCAACATAATTATGGAGTGCCAAATTTTTCCGGTGTAGCCCGTACAGCTTATCTGGGAGGTGTTGTAGGAGGCGTTACTTTGAAGCGAGGACACGGCATTCATGGAGAGGTGGCTTTTTCACTTCAAAAATATGAATATCGAGATGTTCGCAATATCGCTGGGCAAGAACGTGAAGTGGTAGCAGGCAAACAACTGGATTTTGTATATCTGCGTATTCCATTGACATACAGAAGAGTAATAGGTATTAAAGATGGTGATACAGATATTGGTGATTCTAAATTTTTCTGGGGGGCAGGTCTGGATATAGGTGCTCTATACGATGTACAACTCGAATACAGCATCAATGGCAAACCGAATGATAATTTTGTATTTATTACATCCTATAATCCCAATATCGAATTTCCTCCTCCTAAAGATAGGTATCTTGTTTTATTCAACGCAATGGATATAGCATTGACCGGTAGTTTTGGCTGGGAACATTTTCTAACAGAGCATGTTGTTTTTCAGGCAGAACTGAAAGGAACAGCAAGTATGATGGATATTAACGATGCCGAATGGCGTATCAAAAATGAGGCAGACAAATACACATCGTCACGGCACATGATGTTGCATTTGAAGTGTTCATTGATTTATTATGTGAATAGAGTGAAAAGATTGGATGTGTATTGAGTTGCGAGTTGCGAGTTGAATTTTTCGCTACGCGAAAAATTATCCATTAATTAAGTGCCACGAAATCAGGGACTTGTCCTATGACGGAATAAACATTTCCCTTGTCATTAAGCACTTCACGCCACAGATTTTCATAATTCTCCTTGAATATATAATCAAACTGCCCCCTCTGCGCAATCCACGAGCCGCTACGCATTTCCTCCTCCAATTGTTGAGCATCCCAGCCGGAATATCCGACAAAAAATCGAATATCATCTTGATGTACTTGTCCGTTTGCAATCAACGTTTTTAATTGGTCAAAATGCCCGCCCCAATAAATGTCGTCTACCACATGAGCAGCACCTTCAAGGCGTTTGCCAAGTGTATGCATGTAGTGTAATGTATCGGTACGCACAGGTCCGCCGTAATAAACTTCCGCCTCAAAATCAGGAAAATCATTGACCAATTCGCTCACCTGCATACGCACGGATTTATTAAGAATAAAGCCAATCGTACCCTCTTGGTCATGCTCACAAAGCAAGACCACAGAACGCCTAAAATAAGGATCCAACATAAAAGGCTGCGCCAAAAGCAAATGACCGGAACGTATTTTCTTCGATTTTCTCATTAGATAAAAAACATCTCTGGCAAAAAGTTAAGATTAAGACAGCGAACCCTACCTTTTGGTCACTTAATTAATGCTTAAATGTTGAAATGATGTAATGCTTAAATGGCAATGAGTGAATGAGCGAATTTTGAATGAGCGAATGTAATGCTACAATGCGTCAATGCGATAATGCTACAAT
>JAHDEO010000474.1 GCA_020628725.1 Saprospiraceae bacterium | reverse complement strand
TCCATTAACTGGGTAAAACCTTATATGACCTCGTTAGAGGTCGAATATCGGTAGAATTTTCAATGAGAACACGTCAAACGAGCCTTTAGGTTCGTAATATTGAATACCTAACGGCACTCAAAACAAATTTCCACCAAAAAAACTACCGATATTTTGCACTTAAAAGTGCCGCCCAATTAATGGTCAATTCCGTATTTTTTTATCTTTGAAAATGTAAAACGATTTTGCAAATCGTTCTCCTACATACGCAAGACGATTTACAAAATCGTTTTACGTTTCTTTATCAAAAATCGAAAAAATATGCCATACGACCAACATTTAGCCGACCGCATCACCCGTACCCTTGAAGAGAAAAAAGTCACCTTTGAAGCTCGCAATATGATGGGTGGCAGGATTTTTATGGTCGATGATAAAATGCTTTGTGGTACGCACATCGACAAAAAATACGGCGACAGTCTCCTTATGGCACGTATCGGAGAAGAAGCTTACGAAAAAGTCATTGAACGGGAAGATTGCCTGCCGATGGATTTTACGGGCAGACCGATGCGCGGGTATATATTCGTCACGCCCGATGGCTTTGATATGGAAGACGATTTGGCGTATTGGATTGACTTGTGTTTGGCATTTAACCCTTTGGCGAAAGCGAGTAAACGAAAGAAAAAGAAGAATTAATGCCATCATTCCGAACTTCGATTCTTCTACGCAATATTATTTGTCTTAACGGCTCTCTTTAGCTGCCGAATGGGGCAATAGCCTCATACGTTTTGCCCATTTATTGCAGAAATTATATTTGGTTTTGTTATCTTTGTAAAAATCATTTTCGTAACAAAATTAACCAAATATGCCTAACCCGTCATTTCAAGAGTGGAAAAGAGCTAATCCAAATAAATCAATTAACGATTACTATCAGGAACTTTCCAGCGGTAAATTGAATGTAGAACAACCCTCTTCAACACCAATATCAACATTGAACCCAACTATCAATAATATTTATCTGCAAAATGATAATGGTGTCCAAGAAGGACCGTTTTCATTTGAATATTTGAAAAATAGAAAAATCGATAGTAAAACCCTTGTTTGGTTTGAGGGGATGGAAAATTGGGTGAGAGCAGGAAATATACCACAACTTCAAGGAGTTTTGATGATAAACTATTCACCACCTTCTCGTCCAGCTGCGTCATCATACAGTTATGCTAATCAAGTCAATTCAAATGTAGAAGATAGTTACTTTTTTCAAAATTCATTTGGAACGATTACGAATAAGCGAGTTACCTTTTTCAAAGGTGGTCGATTTGGCAAGAAAACAAGGATAGACTTGGCGACAAAACATATAACTTATGTTGAACTGACTGTTGAGCGTAAGTTATGGAATGGAATATTTTTAATTTTAATCGGCTTAATACCTCTCTACTTACAATTCATATCAAACGTTTATTTCTTCCAAAATTTACACCTCAAAATAGCAGCAATGGTTATCGGTGGACTTTTTGTGGTTCGTGGTATTTATAATATTATGGGAAGTCCAACTATTGCCATTAACACTTCAGGTAATGATTACCATGAAAGAGGTTATCCGTCGAGTAAGAGAAAAGAGGCAATTACTTTTGTGTCAGAACTACGGAATGTTTTATTTGGTTAAATTGTGTAAGATTTATGGTGCTATCGCCCCATTCGACAGCTAAAGACAGTCGTTACAAAGTCTCCAAAATTTTGTAAATCCTTTGAACATCTATTCTATTTCTCTAAACATTCCAAACTTAGCCACCAAAGAACTATTTTTGCATTTCCATTGTTACCGATAAATTAAAATTATAAATTAAGACGAAACGAAAGGCGAATAAAAAACAAACCCGTAACCCGTAACCCGTAACTCGCAAAACTCGTAACTCGTAACTCGCAACTCAAATATGTTAAGCGAACAGGAAATCGTCAGGCGCGAAGCCTTAGCCCAAATCAAAGAACTCGGCATTGAGCCATATCCTGCTGCTGCGTTCCCCGTGAATGCTTATGCCGCGGATATTAAGGAAAATTATAATCAAGCCGAAGAAGAGGCAGACCGCAACTATCAAGGCGTGGCACTCGCCGGGCGTATCATGATGAAACGTATCATGGGAAAAGCCTCTTTTGCGGAGTTGCAAGACTCGACGGGGCGTATTCAATTGTACATCGCACGCGATACGATTTGTCCTGATGAGAATAAAGACTTGTATAATAAGGTCTTCAAAAAACTCTCTGATATTGGCGATTTTATCGGGATAAAAGGAAATACATTTACTACGAAAACAGGCGAAATCAGCGTCAAAGTCAGCGAATTTACTTTCTTGTCGAAGTCGCTACGTCCTTTGCCGATTGTGAAAGAAAAAGACGGTGAAGTGTATGATGCTGTCACCGATCCGGACTTCCGCTATCGTCAGCGATATGCCGATTTGGTGATTAATCCGGCGATACGTGATACATTTCGCAAGCGTACGCTCATCTATTCCACGATGCGTAAGTATCTGGATGAGAAAGGATATTTAGAGGTAGAAACGCCGATTTTGCAACCGATTTATGGTGGTGCGGCGGCGCGTCCGTTCAAGACACATCACAATACATTGGATATGACGCTCTACTTGCGAATTGCCAATGAATTGTACTTGAAGCGTCTGATTGTAGGCGGATTTGAGGGCGTGTATGAGTTCTCGAAAGACTTTCGTAATGAAGGGATGAGCCGTTTTCATAATCCTGAATTTACCCAAATCGAACTCTATGTATCCTACAAAGATTATCATTGGATGATGGATATGACGGAGGAAATGATTGAGCAAGTAGCTATCGCGACCAATGGTACGACGAAGGTGCAAGTTGGCGAAAATGTCATCGACTTCAAGCGTCCGTGGAAACGCTATACGATGTACGAGGCGATTGAGCATTTTACAGGAATTGACATTTCGGAAATGGATGAAGATGCGGTGCGTGAGACAGCGAAAAAGCTCCACGTTCCTGTAGACCCATCGATGGGACGCGGGAAATTGATTGATGAGATTTTTGGGGAAAAATGTGAGGCGCAACTCATTCAACCGACCTTTATCACGGATTATCCGGTGGAGATGTCGCCATTGGCGAAAAAGCATCGTGATAAGCCGGGTTTGGTGGAGCGTTTCGAGGGGATTTGCAATGGAAAAGAATTTTGCAATGCCTTCTCTGAGCTAAACGACCCGATTGACCAACGCGAGCGTTTTGAAGCGCAACTCGAACTTGGCAAACGCGGCGATGAGGAAGCGATGACGCTGGACGAAGATTTCCTTCGTGCGCTCGAATACGGAATGCCACCAACCGTTGGTATCGGTATCGGTATGGATAGGTTGGCGATGATTATGACCAATTCTAATTCGATTCAGGATGTACTGTTCTTCCCACAGATGAAGCCGGAAGCTAATCAAGGGAAAGAAGCAGAGGATGCTGATGAATAATTAGTGAGAAATTATAATTTAAGAGCCACGTCTGACTTATGTTGGGCGTGGCTTTTTTTGTTGAACAAATACCTGACACTTAAAATGTTTTGACATCTTTTCATTAGATTTGTGTGTAATAACTTTTTTTAACGTATAACAACAGAATTATGTATCTTAAACAGTTAACTTTAATTTTACTATGCCTCAGCATTAGCTTCCTTTCGCTTGCACAATGTCCTACAAATATCAACTTCGATACACAAGCGGAAATTGATAATTTTTCGGTCAACTATCCGGGGTGTACAGCAATACCCGGTGATGTATCTATTTCTGGTTACTATATAACCAATCTCAACGGCTTATCTAACCTAACCTTAATTGGAGGGGGCTTCTACATCTCTACTTTAAGTACTTCATTAACCAGCCTTGATGGTCTTGAAAATCTTACTTCTATTGGAGGCACTTTGGGGATGGAGTTTAATGATGGACTTACGAATATAGACGGTTTATCTGGCTTAACTACTATTGGTGGTGACCTGTACATTTCTTTGAACCCTCTACTGGCAAATGTAGATGGGTTAGCCGCATTGACCTCAGTATCAGGCAATGTATTTATCGGTGATTATAATGAAGCACTCACCAATATAAACGGCTTGTCTGCATTGATGACAATCGGTGGAGACCTGTCTATCATTTACAATACTGCTTTGACCAATATAGACGGTTTATCCGCCTTAACTACTGTTGGAGGAAATATTGAAATCGCTGTCAACGATGTCTTAACCGATGTAGATGGCTTGTCGGCTTTGAGTTCGATTGGAGGAAATGGAAGTATACTCATTAGTTCCAATCCCCTTTTGACGCACATAGTATTACCCAATTTGACCTCTGTAGGCCCAATAGGTATTTACAGTAATGACATTCTGACCGATGTACAATTCCCTAACTTAACAGCTACAAACCCCAATGGAGGGCTTGTTATTTCCAATAATCCTTTATTAACAAATTTAGATGGTTTCTCCAGTATAACTTCCTTTGGGGCAGGTGTCTATATTCGAAATAATGCCTCATTGATGAATGTAGACGGCTTAGGCAATTTGACTTCGATTGGTTATGATTTAGTCATTGAAAACAATCCTCAATTGAGTATGTGTTGTGCTTTATGCCCCATACTTCAAGCAGATGCTGATGACGATACCGTTATTGGAAACAATGTCAATATCACTAATAATGCCGTAGGTTGTGACGAGGCAGATATATTCACTTGCCCTACTTGTACAGTTTGTGCGGCGGTTGATCTTGATATCAACTTTGATGGTTCGCCTACGCAGACCAGTTGGGAGATGACAGATGCCTCAGGCAATGTCGTTGCTTCATCAGGTGGTAATATTTACGGACCGGCATTTGCGGATTCAAATCTACCTCTGAATGGCATTGCCTGCTTGAGCGATGGTTGCTATGACTTGACTTTTTTCGACTCTGCGAATGATGGCATGTGTCCACGCCGCACCTCTACCGTGCTTACAGGTGTCAATATCGCTACCATAGGTTTGGGGGGCGTATTCAATGGTATTCCGAGAGTTGCTTCGAGTTGTGGTTCTTATAGCTTAACAGATGCCAATGGTACAATACTTGCCTTCGGCGGTGGTCGTTTTGGCACTTCTGAAACAACAAACTTCTGCGTCTCCGGTGGGGTTGCCGTCCCGCTATGGCAAAGTGATAACATCTATGCAAAAACGCTAACGGAAGATGTAAATGCTTTAGAATTATCACCCAATCCGGCACAAGACAATTTGACCATTTATTATAATTTGACCGATGATTTCAATGCAGACATTCAGGTAATTGACATTACAGGGAAAATCATTCTTGAGATTGGCAACGTCAACACTAACCAAGCACAGTTTGACATCAGCAACTTGGCATCAGGTTTCTATTTCGTGAAATTGATGTCCGGTGATATGGTTTTATCGGAGAAATTTGTGAAGCAGTAATACTATTTTAAATAATCAATGTTGTAAAAAATGGTATAAAGTTATTTCTTTTTACCTACCATTTAGATAAAAGAAAGCGGCATCAACTCGTAAGCTGATGCCGCTTTTATGTTTTGTA
>JAHDEO010000473.1 GCA_020628725.1 Saprospiraceae bacterium | reverse complement strand
GAAAAGGTGCTGCCGGAATATTCCATGAGAATTTTCTGATAGAGGGCTTTGGCTTTTTCCTTGTCATCGAGGTGGGTTTCGTAGAGGTTGGCGAGGTCGAAAGTAGCATTGTCGCCGCGAATTTCTTCGGGGAAATTATCGACGATGAGTTGGAGCATTTCGGCAGATTTTTCGTACTCGCGTTGTTTGATATAGATTTTGGATTTGGCGTAATAAATGTCGTCTTCCAAACCGTGTTCGGGGAAAAGAATTTTGATGGAATCTAATGTTGTGAAGGCTTCATCAAATCTATTTTGGAAAGACAGCAACTCTGCATTGGCGTACATTTGCATCGGTACGGCAGTCGTATCAAGCGAATAATGATCCATGATAAAAACGGATAAATCAATCGCATCATTGGAAATTAACTCCGAAGTAGAGGCTTTCAAGACATCCAATTGCGCTTGCGCCCATTCAAAATCACCTTTAAAATAAGAGAGTTTTGCATTGCGGAAACGAGCAACTTCACCTAAAATATCATCTTTAAATTCCTTGTCAACTTGTGAATAGAGCAAGGTCGATTCCCAGACTTCTTCTTTCATCAGATAATAATCACCCAAATCCAATTTGGCAAGTGCCTGCGTATGGCGGTCAATGCCGGGATAATTGATAGCTTGGTCAAGCAATTCAATCGCTTTATCAATATCATTCAAATAGAAAGCATGCAATTGAGATAACTCGCGTATCATACCCGCAGTCGTTTTGTTGCGTCCAAATTCTTCTAAAAAGGTCTGATATTCTTTTTCTAATTTTAGTAAATCTTCATTTGTATAATCGTATCCTTGAACCAATTGAGTACGACGCGTATTGAGTACTTCGCGCTTGGATTTGAGGTAATAAGGCGAACTCGCTCCTTTTGTTTCGGTGATATAATTGAAGGCATTAATCGCCGCTTCATAGTCTCTTTCGTTTTTAGCGTTTGTACCAAGTTTGAAAACACGCCCGCCGTCTTCTTTGAGGCGTTTGTCAAGGGCTTTAGCTTGACGCAATGCGCCTTTGAAGTCTTTTTGCTGGAGGAAAACCCATTGTAATAATTCAGGATAAACCGTCACATCGGGCTTCTCTTGTATGCGCTCGTATAATTGGCTTTTTACTTCTTGAAAATCTTCTTCGCTGAGATAACGTTGAAGGTAAGTTTGTACGATAGAAATACGATTTTCAGAGTATTCGAGACTGTACAGATAGTTTTCTATCATCTTGTTCAACTCGCCATTTTGACGATATACATCTCCAATTTGATAGGAAAACACATAAGGCTTATCCAGTATTTGATTGCCTTTTTCATATACAGAAACCGCCAATTCATATTTTTTGAGTGAGGTAAATTTTCGCGCTAATTGGTCGATTTTACCTTGATTAGCAGGAAGTAATTTGATGGCCTTGGCGTATTGTTTGTCCGCCTCGTCGCTTTTGTCTTGCAATTCCAACAAATTACCATACTCAAGGTATAATTGGCTGTTTTTCGGTTGGCTTTTGAGTTGCGTTTTAAGGACGCCTTCCGCTTTATCGTATTCCTCCAACTCCGTAAGGCAATTCATGTATCTCGAAAAGTAATACGAATTCGTCGGCGAAGAAGCTACCAACTTTTCATACAAAGAAGCCGCTTTTTCGTACTCGCCGTTTTTATAATATTCTTGTGCAAGTTGAATATTTGGAGCCATTTGTACTCCTTTGCTGGCTCTATTATTTTTTTTGCCTTTGTTGCCGGGTTGGGCAAATCCGCAAATCGACATTCCGATGAGCAACAGTAGTATATGGATGTGTTTCATGACAATTCAGTTTGTAGTTTATTGGGTTCACTAAGTTTATAAAGTTTATTGAGTTCATAAGGTTCACAAAGGTATAAAGTTCATGTGGTTTACAAAGTCGCTAAACCTTGTAAACTGCATGAACTTTGTAAACTGAATAAACTATATGAATTATATGAACTCAATAAACTAAAAATCAGGACATTTGACGCCTCCAATATGATACACAAGACTGATGCCAAGTGTAACATAGGTATCATTACTCAAAGGGTCGCCACGTTGTCTGCCGATTTCTCCAATAGGTGCTTCGGCTACTTCCCACGAACGATCTGCCAACTGAACGGCAAGCGGACCACGCAAGTTTTCGAGGTCTTGTGGGTCGGCGTAGGTGGTACTTACATCATCGAGATAATCGGTAAACAGTCGTCGTGCGCTGGCTTCTATATTAATACTCCACGCATAATTGAGCGCGAATTTGAAACCGCCACCATATGCCAACATACCTTGCGTGAGCGTGTATTCTTCATTTCTGCCCTGCCCTTCTGTGCCAAGCGGCTGCAAGAAGACCCATTCGTCATCGAATTGAGTACGCGGATTGAAATGAAAAAAGCCGCCGCCAACAAATAAATAGGGCGTGAAAAATTTATCGTATTCGGAAGAAATAAAAGGCAGGAAATTGAACTCAACTTGTCCGACACCTTCAAAAATATCAGATTGGAAACTCAGGTTGCGCGCCTGTTGGAATTCGTTATTCGTGAGTGCATCTTCGTAACCCACATTCGCATAATTCGCTGCTACCTTGAAAGATACACGCGGATTGACATTGACACGTCCGAGAATACCACCTGCGCCGCCGAGTCGTTGTACACCGAAGTTAGGGTTGAGGTCGCCAAAATAATTGGACACGCCCGCCCACGCACCTAACTCATAACTTTGCGCCGTCACAGACAGCGATAGGCAGCACATGATTATTGCTGTTAAAAAATTTCGCACCATGATATGTAGTCAATGGTTGGTAATTGATAGAAACAACTACGCCATTTTTAATTTAAAAAATGTTGATTATCAAAAATTTCGACAGAATGATAATCGTTATTAAAATTCCAAAAAACAAATTCCAAATTCCAATATAATATACGTATCGGCTTACTACTTTGTTTTGAATTTGTGACTTAGAATCTTACTGATTATTACACGAATTTTTCAGGGAAATATTGCCTTAAAACGACATTATATCTTTATGGCTTCGCCAAATGATGAACGATAAACGATGAATGATGAATTTTAAATCTGTCGATAATTCTCAATTTGAAAAATAAGTAGTCTTTTGGAATTACGATTTAGACACGAAAAACACTCAAAATCCCCAAATTGAGAATTGCTGCCCAATGAGAACATTTAAGCATTTCATCATTCAAGCATTTGAGCATTGTTAAGGCGCAACCCGTCGAATTTCCCACGAATCGTTCTTTTTTTCATAAACAATTCGGTCGTGTAAACGGCTGCTACGCCCTTGCCAAAACTCTATCAAAGAAGGCGCGACACGATAGCCACCCCAGTGCGGCGGACGCGGAATAGGTTTTTCTTCGCTGTATTTGGCTTGGAGTTGTTCCATGTTTTGTTCGAGAAGTTCGCGGTGTTCGATGGTTTGACTTTGTGGAGAAGCCCATGCGCCGAGGCGACTTTTTCTTGGACGACTGTTGTAGTATTTGTCTGACATTGAAGGTTCTACGCGATGCGCTTGTCCTTCAATTCTAATTTGTCGCTCCAATCCATGCCAATGAAAAACCAAAGCGACATTTGGATTGGCTTCAATTTGCTGTCCTTTTTTGCTTTCGTAATTGGTGTAGAAAATAAAGCCTTTTTCGTCAAATCCTTTTAATAGCACAATTCGTGCAGAGGGCTTGCCTTCGGATGTAGCGGTGCATAGCGTCATGGCATTTGCCTCAAAACCCTTCGTTTCCTCTGCCACTTTTAATGCTTCATCAAACCAATTTTTAAATTGCACAAACGGGGCAGGCGATACATCAGTAATATTCAATGTTCGAAATTGGTAGTCGCGGCGGAGGTCGGCTATTTTATTTTGCATGAATTGAGTTAATTTTTGTTGATATAACGTTTCAAAACTAATAGGGTTGGCATTTTTTCAAGTTAGAATATTTTTGCATCATTTCATTTCCACATGATAGCTAATTAACCACCAAGGAGAATCACGTTCCTCTGGTGATTCAACTTCAAAATGTTCGATATATTCTCCTTTATCTATCGTGTAATTCCAGTCTTCTCTTAATTCAAATTTATCTGTTAAAATAGGGAAAAAAGTTTCAGGGAATTTCTGTTCAATTTCTTTATAAAGGTTTTTATCGGTCATATCGGCATCAATTAACCAAGATGCACTAATATTAAAGTTACAGCGATTTGAGTTGAATTCCAAATTAGGGGTGATGAGGTTTTTAATTTTCGTGTAGTTGAAGTATACTTCCGAACTCAAACCAAGATAATTCCGTTATTTTGTCATTAAAATAAATCATAAAACCATGAGAATTATTTTCTGTGATAGCGGATTTAGCCCCAAGGAGGTGGACTACATGTATGCTGAAGAATACAAAGCCGCGAAACAACATTTTATACCCACTTCGCTGATAAGTTTTGAAGCATTAAAAAAGGGAAATATTGATGCTGCATTGAAACATGTGCGAGCGAGCGATGAAAAAATACAAGGTATTTATCGCGGTTGGATGCTTCGTCCTGAGCAGTATCGGCAATTCTATGAGGCTTTATTGGTGAAAAATATCGAACTCATAAATACACCAAATGAGTATAAATTTTGTCATTATCTCCCCGAAAATTATGAAGCAATCAAGGCTGTGACACCAAAGACGACATTCAAGCCTTTGACTTCTGATTTTGATATAAAAGACTTTGAAGCAGAACTGGATGTCTTCGGCAATCAGCCCATTGTAATTAAGGATTATGTCAAATCGCAAAAGCATTATTGGGAGGAAGCCTGTTTTATTCCAGATGCAAGTGACCGACAGAAAGCGGACGCGATTATCCGTAAATTTATCGAATTACAGGATGTAGATTTAAATGAAGGTTTGGTTTTTCGTGAATTTGTGGAATTGGAGGAATTGACGAATCACTCTCAAAGCGGCATGCCTTTGACAAAGGAGTTTCGTGTCTTCATTAAGGATGGCGAAGTGATGACTATTTTTAAATATTGGGATGAGGGCGATTATGAAAATGTAGTACCCGAAATTGAATCATTCAGAACTATTTTTACGTCCATAAAAAGCCGCTTTTTTACGATGGATATTGCCAAAAAGAAAAATGGCGAGTGGATAATTGTCGAGTTGGGAGATGGACAAGTGGCAGGCTTGCCGGATAATGCAGATAAAGCAGATTTTTATGCTCAATTAAAGTTAACAAACAACACATGAAAGCTGAATTAAAAGAAACATTAATCAAATTTTTTCAACATTGCGATACGTTAAAAGGAAATCAAATCACAATACGAGAATATATTTCCACAAATAAAGATAACTTTGACAGGCATTTCACTACGTCATCAAATTTGGCGTTTGAAATGACTGATTTTGGCGTGAGAATGAGTGGTGCGCGGGCTATGTTTATGGGCGAAAAACAATCTTATGAAATAGGAGCAACTGCAATTATTCATTTTGAACAAATCAATGAAAACGAATACCATATCATCGAAAAATATAGCGAGACAGTATATAGAAAATCCCTTCTTTCATTTGAAATAATCAACAA
>JAHDEO010000472.1 GCA_020628725.1 Saprospiraceae bacterium | reverse complement strand
TATTCACCATTTAAACTCCAATATTCTGTGCTATTTTCAGGGTCATAAGGAATAGTGTTTTTAAAGGCAAAAATTTTAGGAATCCAAAAAGCATCTATAAGATACGTCGCATGTATCACAGGAAAAAATACGCCTGCTTCAATTGGATTACCCACAATAGACACGCAAGCTGTTGTATTCACAAAAATACAACTATCCGGCTCACATAGATAAGTTGTACCCGATGGTAAACCTACTACACTATCAATCCTCAAATACTTTATTTCATATGGCCACAAGCCATCTACAAAAGGATCCGGTGGCAGAACAGTATCAGACACCACAAAGGTAAAAGTAGTGGAATAGTCCTCCCCAATACATCCCATAGGAAGCGGAAAATTACCAAAAGAGGTGTCCGGTTCCGGTGAAACTTGCCAACCGTTATATACGTTAGCATCTATCGACGAATCCGGTTCGCAATTTTGAGCTTTCAGATTCAAGACAAAAAACAGTAAAAGACAAGTGTAGTATAATCCTTTTTTCATCATTATATTTTTTCAGTGAAAATCCGTAGCACGATGCTTCTAGCTCGTGCCTCGCGTATATTTCGCGCTCCGAATGCGGCACGGGCTGGAAGCACCGTGCTACGAATGCGTTAGATTAATATCCCGCCGCATGTCCATCTTTCCGCGATTCCGAGGCACCGTAATACACTCCATTTTCTGCATCCCACATAATCGCTTGATAACCACCATAGCCACCAATTCCATAGCCCATTCGGTGTCCTTTTCGTATGAGTGCGCGAACGGTTTCGTAATCGTAAGCAGATTCGAGATGGAGTGTACCGCCGTTGGTCATCTGCTCGCCTGTGGGTTGCGACGAACCTGTATGACGTATGCGTGGCGCATCGCCCGCTTCTTGCAGATTCATTCCGAAGTCGATGAGGTTGATGACGATTTGAGCGTGACCTTGCGGCTGCATCGCTCCGCCCATCAAGCCGAAGCTAATGTAAGGCTTACCATCTTTCGTGATAGGCAGGAATGATGGTATGGAACGGGCGTTTGCGCGGCTCGACCACATTGAAATGCCCTTCTTCGAGCGCAAACAATTCTCCCCTATCTTGCAACATAAAACCCAATCCCGGCGGCACCATGCCCGACCCCATACCGCGATAATTACTTTGAATGAGCGAAACCATATTGCCGTCTTTGTCGGCGGTGGTGAGGTAAATCGTGTTGCCTTTTTCGAGTTCTCCGGCATCGTAGGTGCGTCCGGCACGGTTGGGATTGATGAGTTTTCTGCGTTCATCAGCGTATTTTTTGGAGATGAGTTGTTCGACGGGAATATCATTAAAATCTGTGTCGGCGTAGTATTTAGCGCGGTCTTCAAAGGCAAGTTTTTTAGCTTCTGTGAAATGATGAACATATTCGGGCGAACCAAAACCCATCGCTTCCACATCATAACCCTCCATCACATTTAAGATTTGTAGTGCAGCGATGCCCTGACCATTTGGCGGCAATTCCCATACATCGTAACCGCGATAATTGGTCGAAACCGGCTCTACCCATTCCGAATCGTGCGTCGCAAAATCTTCATAAGTCATCAGACCGCCTTCTGCTTGCAGAAATTTCGCTATTGTGCGTGCCATGTCGCCCTTATAAAAAGCATCTGCACCACCGCGAGCGATTTTTTCATAAGTGTTCGCCAAAGCGGGATTTTTGAAGACATCACCTTTTTTCAAGGCTTCGCCATTGGGCATATATACGTCTGCAAAGTTGGGATAATCCTTGAATCGACGCGAGGAAAGCGTGAGATAATAGCCAATTAATTCGGTGACGGGGAAGCCCTCACGCGCATAGGCAATCGCGGGAGCGAGGATGTCTTTCATCTTCATTTCGCCGAATTTATCATGCAATTCAAACCAGCCATCTACGCAACCCGGCACGCTCACAGGCAATGCACCATAAGCAGGTATTTTATCGATATTATTTTTCTTAAAATATTCTAAGTCAAGTGCTTGCGGAGAGCGTCCACTGGCGTTGAGTCCGTAGAGTTTTTGGTCTTTGGCACTCCACACAATCGCAAATAAATCACCGCCGATACCGCAGCCCGTTGGTTCCATCAAGCCCAAAGCAGCATTGGCAGCAATCGCGGCATCAATGGCATTACCGCCTTGTTTGAGAATATCTAAACCAACTTGTGTAGCCAGCGGATGACTCGTGGCTACCATACCATTTTGAGCGATGACTTCGCTTCGGGTCGCAAAATTTCTTCCTGTAACTCTATCCGGTTGGGCGTGCATATACGTGATATTGAGTGTTATTAAAACACAAACGATTATTATTCTTTTCATATTTAATTCGATTGAATGTCGGGCTTTTCAAAGGTAAGGAAATTAAAACGTATTCAAAAAAATAGAAGGCATTTTGAAAATGCCTTCTATTTGATTTAGTAAAGAGAAATAAATAACTCAGACCAAGCTACTGTATCTTTTTCCATTATGCTTCATCATTTTCTCGTTACGTAGCCCTGCTATGCGCCTCAAAAATGATTTTGCCTAACAGAAAAATATTTCGCATCTTGGTCTAATTTATTTATTTCTCTTTACTTAACTTTGAGCATGAGCAAAAAATTAGCGTTCTACATGCTGTTTTTCATCTGTCTGGGAATGACGACAGAGGTGTTTTTTACGGCAATTTCGGATTTTATCGCGGGAGAAGGGAGTCTACGTTTGATGGGACATACTTACGTGTGGATGGCGTTTATTTATGCGCTGATTCCTGTTTTAATGATGAATATTTATCCGAAAGTAGCGCATCTTTCGCTTCCTATTAGAATGTTGATTTTCGTTGTGGCAGTGTATATCATTGAATTTAGTTCAGGGTTTTTATTGGATAAATTGACGGGACAATGTCCGTGGGAATATACGACGGGTTGGCATGTGATGGGATATATTCGATTGGATTATGCGTTATTTTGGGTGGGTTTTGGATTTATTTTGGAACGGCTTTATTTATTCCTTGAACGTCATATAAATTTATACGATAATAATGGCAACAACTTATGAACCACTTCAATTGACCTTCTATGCAGAAAAAGAAAAGGGCAGTTACACAGATTTTTATTGCAAACATACGGGAGGAACCAATGAGTATATGTTTATTGCTCACTTACTTGATATGTTGTGTCCGTTGGAATGTGAGTATATCATCGAAACCATTGAAAATGCACAAAATGGTTTGCCTTTCGATCCTTACCATGGACCTGACAGTATGAGTTCTGATGACCAATTTGACATCGTTCCTCCAAATGTCGTTTATGGCGGTGGGATTTGGAGCCTGCCTATGGAAGATTGGAAACAAATTATGCAGGCATGGCGGGATTTTATGATTTTGTATTCATAAAATTCAAGTAAATAACAAAGTAAATCATGATGATAAGGTATAAGAATGTATTTGATAAGATTGTTTCCTTCGAAGAACTTAAAGCTAACGAATGGCATACTAAACAGTACATTGAAGCCGATAGAATCACGAAAGAGGAAGTTTTTTACCATAAAGGAGGCAAAATAGTCCAACTTGTTATTTACAGAGATGTCAACGAAAGTCATCAAGACATATTGAACACTAAAAAACCTGAAAATGAGCTAATTACAATTAGAGAAACAGAGAACATTGGAAATTACAGATTGGAAAAAGACTTCAACTATGACCAAAATTCAAAGTTACACGGCTTTTTTAATGCCTTATACGACCCCGATGACAATCAGGTTGCTTGCCAATTTCTTGATATAAATGGCGTACCGAATTATAAGGAAACAGAAAAGTATTATTTTGCCCCAAGTGCAGTTGCGGTTTTAGATGATTATATCTTTAGGTGTGAGTATAATGAGGACGGTAGCTTGCGTGAAATATACTATTGTAATTCCCTCAATGAACAAGATTCTATGCTTTTAAACAGTTCTTCAGGAGACATTAAATATCTAATGAGTACACACGGTATTTCGCAGAATTTAATGGATTACTATCTTAGTCCTGATGTAATACCCAAAGATCTGCTTGATTAATTATTACTATTTTCAGGCGCAATGTTGAGCGGGATTTGGATTTATTTTGGAACGGCTTTATTTATTCCTTGAACATCATGTAAATTTGCCCTAAATATATCAACTACTTATGAGAAATATCATACTTTTACTACCACTTGTAACACTTATTTTTGCTTGTAAGCAAAATTCAACTGATACAGGAAATTCAACTACTAATTCAACCGAAAAAGAAGCTAAGCTCATTTACCCACAAGAAAAACACCTCGCCAATATGAAGCAACTCACCTTCGGCGGCGACAATGCAGAGGCATATTTTAGTTTCGACAATAAAAATCTCGTATTCCAAGCAGCCAATGAAAAATGGGACGCCCCCTGCGACCAAATTTTTATGATGTCAATTGATGGTTATGAGGGAGAAAAAGCACCAATGCTCAGTACCGGACAAGGACGGACAACCTGCTCCTATTTTATGCCGGGCAATCTCGGAATTCTCTACGCTTCCACACATTTGAGAGATAAAGAATGTCCTGAATCTGTGCGTTCTGTGGATGGAAAATATGTGTGGCCCATCTATGATAGTTACGATATATTCGTAGCAGATATTGAAGGTAATACACGCGGACAACTCACCCACGCTCCCGGTTATGATGCAGAAGCTACTGTTTCGCCGGATGGCAAAAAAATCGTATTTACCTCCACTCGCTCAGGTGATTTGGAATTATACACGATGGATATTGATGGGTCTAATGTACAGCAAGTTACGGATGGATTGGGCTATGACGGCGGTGCATTTTTCTCGCCGGATAGCAAGAAATTGGTCTTCCGAGCATCGCGCCCAACAACCACAGAAGAGGTGGAAACGTATAAGAAATTCCTCGCTAAGGGCTTGGTGCAACCCACGAACATGGAAATCTATGTTTGCAACGTCGATGGTACAGACATGCAGCAAGTCACGAAATTGGGTAAAGCGAATTGGGCACCATACTTTCACCCGTCAGGCGAGAAGATTTTATTCTCTTCTAATCACCACTCGAAAAGCGGCAGACAGTTCAATATTTTCCAAATTAATGTGGATGGTAGCGACTTGAAACAGATTACATTTGACGAGGCATTTGATGCGTTTCCGATGTTTTCTTTTGATGGGAAAAAATTGGTATTTTCATCTAATCGAAATAATGGCGGCACGCGCGACACTAATGTATTTATCGCAGATTGGGTCGAGTAATGTATAATTGAGAATTGAGAATTAAGAATTGAGAATGTATCATTGATTTTTCATTCTCAATTCTCAATTAAAATTTCATCGCAACTTCACTTTCAGCATCACGGGCTGATGGTCTGAAAATTGAAAATCTTGGTCAATTCCACGCACTTCAAGAATCTCTACATTGGGTGAGACCAAATAGAAATCAATCAACGTGGTGAAAGTTTCTCCCTTTTTATAGGTATCGGTAAGTTTGCGATTGGTGGGTACTTTTGTATCTTGGGTCGAGTAATGTATAATTGAGAATTGAGAATTAAGAATTGAGAATGTATCA
>JAHDEO010000471.1 GCA_020628725.1 Saprospiraceae bacterium | reverse complement strand
CTATAAAACTAAATATTGTGACAGTTCATAATAATTGTGCTAAAAATGCCGCTGTAACGGGTTTTTCCACATAAGCTTTGATGCTTTCGTACCGCTTGATTTTCTCTTTGTCAGAGGGGCGAATAGATGAACTCATAATGTAAATAATTGTCTCCGAATCAGGAAAGAAATGAGAAAAATCCTCCACAAATTGAAAGCCATCTTTTAAGGGCATATTAATATCTACGAGAATAATATCAGGGAATTCGGCTTTACTCAGTACTTTGAGGTGTTCCATTGCATGGATGGCATTGAGTTCGAAATGTGGAATAATGGGAACGTTATCCAATTGAATGTAGGCATTAATGAGATAATTATCTGCTTTGTTGTCATCAATAAAAAGCACATTTCTTAATGCTTTGGATACATTATTTGAAGGAGGAGAACTTTGGCGACGATTGCCACTGAGTAGAGTTGATGTTACCATGAGTTGAGTTTAAAGTTGAATAATAAATATAGAGTCGAAAGAAGTTTTGCCATCTTCTTTTCGACAATATCGAAGTCCTTTTTAGCTTTTTGTATTTCTCACGGTAGAAGGTAACGGTACAAGGGAGAAAATTTTCTCCCTTAGTCGTTACTTATATTGTTCTATCAACCTGTTTGTGATATTTGCTGATAAGGTTGGGAATTTACCTTTAGCTCTCTTCTGAAATCCATGAATAATTCATCATAAATTTCTTTCATAGAAAGTTGCTCATATCTGTCTTCACGCAAGAGATTGATGACAATATATTCATTTTCTGCGATGCAGGATTCTATGAAACTGAGCTTTTGCATGGAAGATTCATAGCCTTGAATGACCTTTGAATGTTCCATGATATTTGTGGGGCTTTTTTCGGAAGACACTTTGTTGTCTTTAATTCTTTTTGAAGCAATTACGTGTTGTATTTCGAGTACTTTTTTCTTTGAAGAAATAATCCTCTTCAAACTCCTGTTCACTTTTGCCGTCAACATATTTATCTGTTTTACAATGTCACGATTATTCTATAAAAGACTTGAATACTTTTACGGCAAAATTATGGGAGTGTTGCATATTTTTTGAAATTTTTTATTTAACAATGTTTATTATTTTGAGTGATAGTATATAATTGTAAACTCTCCAATGGTTTTTCTATATAATCTTTGATTATATCATATTGATATACTTTCTCCCTATCGTATTTCCTTATAGATGTACTGAGGACGTATATGTTTGTGCAAGTATGATATTCGGGGAATTCACGTATAAAATCTTCCACAAAATCAAAACCATCTTTCAATGGCATGTTGATATCCACAAAGATATACGCTGGAAATTCAGGCATACCGCGTAGTCGCTGCAAATATTCTAATCCTTCGAAGGCATTTTCTGTGAAGTGTGGAATGACAGGAATTTTGTCCAATTTGATGATTGTAGCGTTCAGAAAATTATCTGCATAATTGTCGTCAATAAACAATACATGGGGTGAGGCAAGATTTACATTGGCTTGCTGCATAAGGTTGGGTTGCTTTTGATGTACGCTCATAGAGTATGAATTTTGTGACTATTGTTTTTTGCATTTGTTCTGTCATTAATTTGCATGAACAAACAGGCGAAATGCCTATGTATTGCTTAATCAATATTCACAAAATCATATAAATAATCAACACCTGAAGCCATTTTTTTGTGACATAGTTTTTGGTTTTTCTTCTATATGATGAGATGCAATTTGAGGTTAAAGTATTGTTTCACTGCAACTTCAATAATGAAAATAAATAAGTCCCAACGGGACGTTATATTATAACAATGGGTGTAAGCCCATTGCCCGGAATAAAATCTACCTCGCCAGCCCTGAAAGGGCGAAATAACACAGGATTTCGCCCTTTTAGGGCTGGCAGAGGTCTTTAGTCTTCGTCTTGGGGCTTGCACCCCAAGTTATTAAAGTTCACCCCTTCGGGGCTTGGTGCAAAAGTATTTACTTGCGGTTGAGGTTGAAGTTGTATTAACAATCAATAATGCTGCAAATAAAGCGTAAATTTACTGCCCTTACCGGGTGTACTTTTCACTTCGATGGAGCCGCCGTTTTTGGCTACAGCTTCGTTGATAAGACTAAGTCCGATGCCTTTGCCTTCGCGTTCTATACTCAGGCGTTTGAAAGGCTTGAATAATTGGTCTCCGTATTGTTCTAAGTCGATACCGATACCATTATCTTCTACGTGAAGGGCAACATATTTGCCAAGTTCTTCTGTAGACAGTTTTATTTTCAACGGACGGTCAAAGTCGCGATACTTCACGGCATTACTGACCAGATTGTAGACGATACTGTACAAAAATGCAGGAATGTAATTGATGCTTTTTACCTTAAAACTTGAGGTGATAGAAGGGCGCAATTTACACTCATCAATCTGTGGTTTGAGGTCACCTTTGACAGATTTGAGGATTTCGGAAAAAGAAAGCTCTTGCGAGGCACGTTCATTATTTTTCTGAAAATCCACCATCTCAATCAAGCCATCAAGCGTGTGCGAAAGCCGTTCTACAGCGTCACCGACTTGTTCGACGATTTGTTCCTTTTGGTGCATGTCATCTACCCGTTTGATGAGTTGGGTAAAAGACTTGAGATTGAGTACGGGCGAACGCAGGTCGTGTGCCGTAGCAAATACAAAACTATCCAAGTACGAGTTGGCGCGTTCAAGTTCCTCATTAGATTTTTTGAGTTCTACGGTACGCTCCGCGACTTTGCTTTCGAGCGATTTGTTGAAATCCAGAATTTCTTGTCGCGCATTTACAATCTCCTGTATATCCACAAAAGTCAGCACCACTCCCTCAATGATATTTTCTGCGGTACGATAAGGCAATATCCGCATCAGGAAGGTTTTATTATCGTCCTTAGTGACAATTTCGCGCTCAACAGAAGAAAGGGTTCGGAGTACTTTTTGGGCGTCTTTATACACGTTTTTATCGTCAAATTTGTTGGTAAAATTACTGATAGGACGCCCAATGTCGGTTTCTACCAAGCTGAATTGCTCCTCAATGGCAGGCGTAAATTTGCGGATACGCAATTCGTCGTCCAAAAATATCGTACCGATAGCAGTGCTTTTCAGCAGATTGTCAATGTCGTTATTGACCATTGTAAGTTCCTCTATCTTCGTCTGCAATTCGGTATTGACAGTGTAGAGTTCCTCATTGACGGATTGCAATTCTTCATTCGTTGATTGCAATTCTTCATTGGCTGCCAAAAGCTCCTCATTGGAGGCTTGGAGTTCTTCATTGGCGGTTTCGAGTTGTTCTACGAGGGCTTGCGATTCCTGACGGGCTTCGCTGAGTTCGAGTTCGAGGGTTTTGAGGCGTTCATCGCGGTAGCGTTGTTCGGTGATTTCTGCTTGTTTTTCTTCCAGTTGGGCTTGTCCTTTCAGGTATATTTCTGCCAAATAAGTATCGCTTTGCGTTTCTTTAATATGGAATTTTTTGAACCGCAAATCCATCAAATAATTCGTTTCTCCTTTGTTAAAAACAATATCTTTATAAAAGATAGTTTTCTTTTCTTCATCTACCTTGCGAATACCATCTCTGAACAATAATGACTCATCAGATCCGGTCATATTTCGGATATTCAGGTCGGCAAATCGCTGAGGAAATTTCATAATCTGCTCCAATTCGCCATTGATATACAGAATATCCAGATTTTTATTGAGGAAAAGGCAAATAGGAGAAAATTCTTTGATGAGAATATTCGAAAAATAATCGGTAGAACGCTGAGAAAAGTATTGTTCTTTGATGATATTTTCGACATATGGTTTGATACGTGTATGTGTATCACGCTTTTTAAATTCGTTGTTGACCCGACGCGGAGCAATTTTTACATCCAGTATATTTTTATAAATATTCCAATTCTTATCAATAGCTGCAAAGGCATTTTTCAGACCGCCGATAGATTCGCTGGGTCCCAAAAACATGTAGCCGTCGTTATTGAGGGCAAAGTGAAAATTGATGAGTAATTTCTTTTGAATAGAGGGGTTGAAATAAATCAACATATTGCGACATACCACCAAATCTACTTTGATAAATGGCGGGTCTTTGGTAATGTCGTGTACGGTAAAGACAATTTTTTCACGGATTTTCTTTTTAATTTGATAGGCACTACTGCCTGCCGGCACAAAATATTTTTCTAAGCGACGGGTAGAGACATCACCCGCAATATTGCTATAGTAAATTCCCTGACTGGCAAAGTCTATCGCTTGTTTATTAATATCTGATGCAAATATTTTAAAATCGTGAGCATTGCCGGTAGTCTCTAAAAATTCACTTAACAAAATAGCTATCGAATACGCTTCCTCACCCGTAGAGCAGGCTGCTACCCAAATTCTGATTTTATCATGTGGTAATTTATTTTTAATCAATTCAGGGATAACATATTTTTGCAAAGATTCGAAGGCTTCCTTATCACGAAAAAACGATGTGACACCAATTAAAAACTCGTAAAAAAGAATCGTAGTTTCTTCTTCATCGCTATTAAGATAATCCAGATAGTCTTGTGGGGATTTGATACCATTGATGCTCATACGTTTTTCTATACGACGGCAGAGCGTTTGTTGGCGGTACAATCTAAAATCTACATTGCTTGCTTCTTTTACCTTATCAAGTACATCAATAAGAATATCATTGAGTCGTGAGCTGGTCGTAAGTTTGCCGTTGTTACGGTTATCACTGAATATCCTGTTCAGTTCACTGGCTATTTCAAAAGGACGAAGTATATTATCGGCAATATTGAGTGTGATAGCCGCCCTGGGCATCCCATTGAATTGAGCAGAATCCGGCGATTGTACGAATACAATACCACCGTTTTCTTTGACCGTACGCACACCACGCGAACCATCTGTCCCTGACCCGGAGAGAATGACCGCAACGGCGTTTTCGTGCAGTTGATTTCCCAGAGAATTGAAAAATATATCTATCGGAAGATTGAGCTTGATGTGTGGGTCACGCTCCAATGGCTGCAAGGTACGCCCCTCAATGATGAGGTCTTTTCTACGGGGCAACAAATAGACATGATTGGGCTTGACCTCCATCGGTCCGTCCACCTTCTGCACCTGCATACTGGTACGCTTACTCAACAAATCGACCATCAGGCTCTCAAAATCAGGCGAAAGGTGTTGAATGATAACGAACGCCATGCCCGTCTTGGGTGAAATCTGGTCAAAAAACTCTTGAAGAGCTTCCAATCCGCCCGCGGAGGCGCCAATTCCGACTACGGGGAAAGTTTCTTTTTTAACTATATTTGGTGCTTTACTCATATCGGGTTTTGTGCTTGTATTGGCAGATATATGCCTTTAGTAAATATACTGTATAAAAACAGTAATTCCAAGTTTAGTTTATTTTATGGGGCTTTTTTTTGTGACTAAATTTTTTTGGAGAGGCGATTGGTGATTAAATTTTGTATTTCAGATTGAGCGTTTTCCACCCCCTGCACCCCCGCCAGCGGGCAGGGCTGTTAAGTTCTATTTGTCCAAATAAATGGATAATTTTTTTTAAAAAAATTGTAATCCCATAGAAGTTCATTGATATTGTGGAAAAATA